>NZ_CP097384.1:4800000-5125797 GCF_024584705.1 Blastopirellula sp. J2-11 | reverse complement strand
AAGGAAGCGCAGGAGCCGTTGCCGTTGGTCATCTGGGTTCACGGCGGTGGGTGGATGGGGGGAAGCAAAAATGGTTGTCCTGCGCGGTGGCTGGTATCCGATGGCTATGCCGTCGCGAGCGTCGAATATCGTCTGAGCGGCGAAGCGATTTTTCCGGCTCAGATCGAAGACTGCAAAGCGGCCGTTCGCTGGTTACGAGCCAACGCTGGTAAGTACGGCATCAACCCCGATCAGTTTGGCGTTTGGGGAAGTTCAGCCGGTGGGCATCTGGTGTCTTTGTTGGGGACGACCAGTGATAGCGGGGAGTTTAATAAGGGAGAGCATCTCGACGTTTCGAGCCGAGTCCAGGCCGTTTGCGACTACTATGGCCCGACCGACCTGCTGCAGATGGACGTGAACGCGATTCCTGGAGCGCGTTTGAAGCATCTCGATCCGAACTCGCCTGAGTCGAAGTTGATTGGCGGACCGATTCTCGAAAACAAAGCGAAAGCGGCGAAGGCGAACCCCATCGAGTACATCAGCGAAATGACTCCCCCATTTTTGATCGTGCACGGAGACGCCGATCCGACTGTCGCCCACTATCAGAGTGAGTTGCTCTTTGAGGCGCTGAAGAAAGCGGAGCTGCCGGTTCATTTCCATACCATCGAAGGAGGCGGACATGGAAAAGGATTTGGCGGCGCCGAAGTATCGGATATGGTCAATCAGTTTTTTGACCGTACGCTGAAGAGCGACCAGGCGGTGAAGCACGAGGCCGTTATGTCCCACAGCAAAGCAAGCGAGTCGCGTTCGTCGCGAAGCTCGCCGATGGGGCGTGAACGTCGGCTCACTTACGAGCAAGTGATGGCTCGCGCCGATCGCAATAAAGATGGCCAGGTGACTAAAGAGGAGTTCGACGGACCTCCCCGCCTGTTTCCGGTTTTGGACCGCAATCAGGATGGTCTATTGGACCGAGAGGATTTCAAATAATTCGCATTTTGTCGAGATTATCGACATTTTCCACCACCGGCGAAACATTCTACTGTTTAATCGGTTGTATCAGATGTCGCCGGGCGACGCCGAACGCCCGATCCGCATCGCTTTGTTCCAAGGAATTATGACTGTAATGAATCATTCGACTTCATTTTCTCGCCGCCGCTGGATGGCGGGCGCATTCGGCATCGCTTGTTTTTCGACCCGCGGGTTGTTCGCCGAATATCTGATGCCTTCTCCCTCGTTGACTGAAGGGCCGTTCTATCCCGATAAGATGCCGCTTGACCAAGATAACGACCTGATTTTGATCAAAGACAGTCTTACGCCGGCGGTAGGCGAGATCACGCATTTGACCGGGCGCGTGTTGTCGAGCAGCGGAGAACCAATTCGCAATGCAACCGTCGAGATCTGGCAGTGCGATGCAAACGCCGTCTATTTACATACCGCCGATAGTGGTCGCAAGCAGAGCCAACAAGACAAGCACTTTCAGGGCTTCGGCCGATTTGAAACCGCTTCGACCGGTGAATATCGCTTTCGCACAATCAAGCCGGTCCCCTATCCAGGGCGTCCTGCCGGGCACATTCACGCAAAGGTGAAAGTGGGGGGGCGTGAAGTGCTGACGACTCAGATCTTTGTGGCCGGAGCGGCAGGAAATGCTCGCGATGGCGTCTACCATAGTGCTGGTGATCTGATCGATCGCGAATTGGTGACGACCGAATTTACGCCGCTCCCCGAATCAAAAATCGGCGAACTGGCGGCTACTTTTGATTTCGTCATCGGGCGTACTCCGGATGATCGAGATTTCCCCTCAAATCGCCGCGGCTCGCGCTAACGCGATCTTTCTTTTCTTCAGGAGTTTGGAACATGAGATGGCAAAACGTAGCGTCGCTAGCGCTGACTGTGTCACTGGGATTGGCGACGACCTCGCTTTGGGCGCAAGGCCCCGGTGGTCCGGGCGGACCCGGTGGACCTGGAGGTCAACGCGGCGGCAATCAACAGCGGGGGGGCGGCGGTCCCGACGAGATGTTGGCCCGACTGATGAAGCTGGACGCCAATCAAGATGGTCAGCTTGCCAAGGACGAAGTGAACGATCGTCGCTTACTGCGTTTGTTTACGGCGGCGGACGCCAACAAAGACGACGTAGTGACTTCCGATGAACTGAAAGCCCATTTCGCCAGCCAGACGAACAACACGCGCGGCCAGCAAGGTGCCCCCGGCATGGGACCTGGTGGTCCCGGAATGGGGCCAGGCGGCATGATGGGACCTCCGCGCATCGGCGAAGTGATGCCTGGCTTCCTGCAGCAGATGTTGAAGCTGACTCCGCAGCAGCAAGCCCAAATGGCGGCGCTGCAACAGAAGGTGAACGCCGAATTGGCGAACATCTTGACTGAGGAACAAAAAGAGCAATGCGCCCAAATGATGCAGGGCGGTCCTGGAGGTCAGCGCGGCGGACAAAGCCAAGATGGTCAACAAGGGGGCCCGCCGCGTGGCGAACGTGGTCCACGCGGTCAGGAAGGCGGTCAAGGCGGACCTCGTGGTCAAGGAGGTCAACGCGGCGGTCAAGGAGGCCAGGGCGGCGGCGGTCGCTAGTTCAGAATCATGTCAGAAGGGGACGAGCCGAAACGCTCGTCCCTTTTTTTTGACCCTGCGGCGATGCTAGGACTTGGGAGGTTGCCAAGGATTGTAAGTGCCGATCGTCCAGATACGATGTTCCGGGTCACGGCAAGTGAAACCGCGACCGCCGTAATCTTCGTCTCGGATATCAATCACGATTTCGGCGCCGGCCGCTTTTGCTTTGGCGTAAATCACGTCAGCGTCGGGCGTGATCAAGTAGACGCTCTGCGTTTCGCAGCCGTTGATTTCGTCGGGCTGTTTCACCAACTTGCCCCACTCGGATTGATTTTCGACAGATCCCAGCATGATCATTCCACCCCCGGGAAATGTGAGTTGAGCATGGGCGATCCTTTCTCCTTCGCCGGGATAAACCGCGTGTCGTTCAAAACCAAGCACGTCGCAGAGCCAATCGATAGCCGCTGCTGCGTTGCGATATCGCAGACACGAAACGACCATCGCTCCCTGGTTAACGGTGGTGGATGACATTGGTATGCTCCCGTTGTTGTGCGAAAACTCTTTGATCCTTTTGTCAATGTACCGGCCGTCATTCGCAGGTCCAGCAGTTTTTAATAAAGGGAAACGGATGGTCGATCGTCGCTATGAGGGAGTTCGTTTCGCGGTGGATCGGGTCGTGCATGATGGGCGACAGCGCGATATCGTTCGTCATCCCGGCGCCGCGGTGATAGTGCCGATTGTTGGCGTCGATCAGATTTGTTTGATTCGCAACTATCGGGTTTCGGTCGAAGAAACGCTGATCGAACTTCCGGCCGGTACGCTTGAACCGCAGGAGCCTCCTGAGGTGACCGCTGCCCGCGAATTGACCGAAGAGACCGGCTATTCGGCCGAATCGGTCGAACTGCTGGTCCAGTTCTATCCATCGCCGGGGATCATGGATGAGCGGATGTTTGTCTATGTCGCCAGCGGACTCAAGGAGGGAACTCCCGCGCGTGAAGCAGGGGAAGAGATCGAAAACCTGGTCGTACCGATTTCCGAAGCGATCGCGATGATCGGCGATGGCCGCATCAAGGACGGCAAGACCATCGCAGGCTTGTTGTACTACGAGCGTTTTGGCCGCGGATCCTAACCGCTGGTCCGCGCACAAAAAAGCTCTGCGAACCGGAGATCGCAGAGCTTTTTGACGACAGATGGGGTGTTGCCGTGGGGCGATTAATCGAATGTGATGACCTTGCCATCATTACGCGCGGCCATGTTGCCAAGCGTGGTCGTGTTAATGGTGACGTTGACGTTACGCACGCTGCCGTCGCCAAAAACAAATTGGCAAATTCCAGGATGGTAACTGCCAAACAGGCCGCCGCTGGTTTCGCGAATCGTACGAGATAGCGAATACCCTGAGCCGGCCTTGCGAACGGAACTGCCGTGGTCGCCGTCATAGGCGCCGCTGTCACCGTATCCCTTTTCTCCGAAGTGATCGATGTGAACATGCTTCTCGCCGACCAAGATCGTGTTGCTGAGGCCATCGGTGATGTCGCGGAATGCGAGACCTTCTTGACTGCCGGAACTCGACGGGTCTCCTTGCAGGCGATAAAACACGCCGTCGAATGAACTTGAGGTCCAGTAGTCCGAGCCGGTGGTTCCAGCATTCGCGGCGTAGTCCGCCAGCGCACCATTGACAATGACTTGGGGCGATGAGTTGTCACGCACGTCGCCGTCGCTCAATTCTTCGGGAGAACGGCGCGAAGGGCAGAAGTAGGCGGAAAAGGGGGTTTCGCGAGCCAGTTGATTCGCGGAATCATAGTACTGTTTCGTCAGGTCCCACTTATCGAACAAAACTTGCTGCTCCGCAAACGGCAAGATATCGACCAGCCAAGTTTGACGAAGGTCGACGCGGCCATTCGGCAGATGTCCGAAAGTGTCGTGGTGATTGTGCATCGCCAGGCCGATCTGCTTCAGATTATTGGAGCAGCTCATGCGCCGCGCCGCTTCTCGCGCTTGTTGTACGGCGGGAAGCAACAATGCAATCAAGACGCCGATAATCGCAATGACTACCAGCAACTCAACCAAGGTGAAACCGGTTCGAGATCGGTTGTGATGGAGTGCGATCATAGATAAGTGACCCCAAGGAATTCGATAAAAAGATAAAATTATCGCTAAACAGCGATTTTACTGCAAAATGGCAGGGAAATGGAAATGTCTAAATCTCCAGGCTCTGGTTTTTGCGGGAATCCCCGCTGTTGGAGGCTCCTAAGGGATGTTTCAGGCTAGTGGCTCGATATAGCCCTTTGCGTTCCAGTAATCGTTTGCTAGAGCATTGGAACGCGAAAGGCAGCGAATCGACTAGTTGAGGTCAATCACTTTGCCGTCATTGCGGGCCGCCAGATAACCGAGCGTTGTCGTGTCGATGGTCACTTCGACGTTGCGGACGCTGCCGTCAGCAAAGACGAATTGGCAAATACCAGGATGATAGCTGCCGAAGATGCTGCCGCCGGTATCGCGTTTGGTGCGAGCCAGCGAATGGCCCGAGCCTGCGTAGCGATTAGATTGACCATGATCCCCGTTGTAGGCGCCGCTATCACCGGCGCCTTTTTCTCCGAAGCGATCTTGGTTCACATGTTTTTCACCGACCATCAGCGTGTTGCTTGTACCGTCAATGATGTCACGAAGTCCAAGAGCTTTGTCCGCACCGTTGCCGTTGACCCAGAAGAGGCCGTCAAAGGAGGTGCTGCTGGCGTAATCGGGACTGTTCGTTCCGGCATTGCACGCGTAGTCCGCTAGTGCGCCTTTGACCGTGTAATTTCCATCGTCACTCACATCATCTTGGCTGATTTCCTTACCATCGCGTCGTGAAGGGCAAAAGTACTCCGCGACCGAAGTTTCTCGCGCCGCTTGATTGTCGGGGTCGTAGTACAGCTTCGTCAGGTCCCACTGATCGTACAGATTGCTCTGTTCGACAAACGGCATGATGTCGACCAGCCAGGTTTGGCGGACGTCGCGACGGCTGAAGGGAAGCGCGCCGTAGGTGTCGTGATGGTTGTGCATCGCCAGACCAATCTGCTTCAGATTGTTCGAGCAACTCATGCGTCGAGCCGCCTCGCGCGCCTGTTGCACCGCTGGCAGCAGCAGGGCGATCAAAACACCGATGATCGCGATCACGACTAACAACTCGACCAGGGTAAAGCCGGGCCGGAAACGAGATCGCTGGGAGGAGATATGCATAGCGATGCCGCCTTTGCTAAGAAGAGAGGTTGATAAGAGATTTAACTAAATATCGGAATACAGATGTAAAATAACAACTTTAAAACTTACTTCAAAGCCATTGTGATCCATTGTAGCGGATTTTTCGGCGTTGCAAGTCGTTTATGGCTGCAACATTTCCGAACGAGAGGTCACCGCTCGAATATGGACGGCATTGCTAGCCAAGAAGGAACTAGCGGAAGGCGGAAGAGACCGCCCAAAACAAGCTGAAAGTATTAGATACCGGCAAGCTGGGCCGCACTGAGGTGCGACCGGCTTGCCGTGCAAACGCCGACTTGACTACCAATTGGTGTTGATGACTTCGCCGTCGTTACGTGCCGCCAGATAGCCCAGAGTTGTGGAGTCGATCGTCACTGGGATCGACTGAACGCTGCCGTCCACGAATACGAACTGGCAAATGCCGGGATGGTAGCTCCCGAAAATGTTCGAAGCCGTCTCGGTGGGAGAACGGGCCAACGTTTTGCTGGGGCCAGCGAAACGCATCGAGTTGAAGCCGTCACCGTTGTAAGCTCCACCGTCGGTAAATTCGAGTCCTCCGACTCCAAACTGTTTGATGTCGACATGTTTTTCGCCGACGAGAAACGTGTTGCTCGTGCCGTCGGTGACGTCTCGGAACGCCAGACCTTGCGGTTCTCCTTTGCCGCCGCTGGCCCCGAAGAGTTGGAACAAGCCCGTGAAGTTTACGTCATTCGCATAGTCATTCGTGCCGGTGCCAACGTTGGCGGCATAATCGCCGACCATGCCAACCGCGTAGGTTACCTCGGCGTTTTGCAACGACTCTGGCTCGCTCAACATGGGCCCGCGACGTGACGGGCAATATAACTGTTCGACCGAAGTTTCTCGGGCAGTTTTGTTATCAGCGTGGTAGTAGTTTTTGGTGCGGTCCCATTGATCCGACAAATTGTTCTGTTCGAGGAATTTCAGCGTGTCGACGATCCAGTTGGGGTAGGCGTCGCGTCGACTATTGGGCAAGTGCCCGTAGGTATCGTGGTGATTGTGCAGCGCCAGCCCCATCTGTTTTAGATTGTTGCTGCAACTCATCCGACGCGCGGCTTCACGCGCCTGCTGAACCGCCGGTAACAACAAAGCGATCAGCACGCCGATGATCGCGATCACCACCAGAAGCTCCACCAAGGTGAAAGCAGTTCGCCCTGTGCGGCGAGAAGTAAATTGGTACGTCAAGAGTTCGCCCTTCGTAAATTCAAACCAAGAAATGGACAATCCGGTCGCATGCATGGGGAAGCGGATTGCACGCATCAGGGCCGATTCGGGGGAACTCTCAACGGCGAGATGCGGCCAGTTAATCGGCAGTGGATGGCATGAAGGGAAAACAGATTCAAAAGTCAATAAGCTCTACGGCCATTCCCGGTGGGGCAGGGAAGGAAGTGAGGAAGTGTTGTGTAACAAATAACCGCAATAAATCTCAATGTGTTTCCGATTCCTAATAAATTTACTAAACTACAGGGAGATTGAAAGCACTTTTTGCATAATCACAGGTAACTTTATGGAATATCGGCAAGTGTTATTGGCAGTCGGATGTATCGCGATTCTCAGCATTTCCGTCGGGTGCGGTAACGGGACCTATCCCGTGCATGGATCGATCGTCTACCCAGACGGCACTCCGGCTAAGGAACTCAGTGGCGGCGCTGTCGAACTGGATTCATTGGAACAGGATGTCAGCGCACGCGGTTCGATCGACGATCAGGGGAAGTTCGTGATCTCGACCTTCGAGGCCGAAGATGGCGCATTGCCTGGAAAGCATCGTGTGCTAATTGTCCCGCGACAAGCAACAGGCGATGAACGCGTTAGTAAAGTGATCGAATCGAAGTTCCAGCGCTACGAAACTTCAGGCCTGGAACTGGAAGTGACCGCCGGCACGAATACGCCGACTTTCACCGTCGAACGGGCCAAGTAGGGCGAATAAGAATCACGGCGCAGCGACAAGTTGGAATTGCAGAGAAGCGGATTTATCCGCTTCTCTGGCCAGCGCCCTTGGCGACTAGTAATCGTACCAGATGCCGAAGCCGATTTGCTGTTCCCACTGCTGGTAGAACGAATATTGGCTACTCGCGCCGTTGAGATATTGCAGACCGATCCGAAGGAGATGGCCCGAGTCATCCCCGACCCACGCCCAGCCGGTTTGCAGGGTGAAGCTGCCGCCCCAATCGACCTCTTCACGCAGTTCTCCATTGACCGCGAAAAAGGGTTCGCCCCACGGTCCGGTTGCATGCGTCGGCGCTCGTTCAAAGCCGAAGCTCAGCTCCCACGGCTTCGATACAGTCGTGTAGAACGCCCAGCCGATTTGGCCGTAGATTCGGGTCTTCTCGTTCAAGTAGACTGAATGTCCCAGGATGAGTACGTCCCGTGAGTAGTTCAGCCGGTTGTAGCCTGGGTTTTTGATCAGGAATTCGTCGCCTAAGTGCGAGCTGAGATGGTAATAGCCAAATCGCGTGCGATGGTTGGGGGCTCGGTCATAGCTCCAGGTCAGTTGATTTCCGGCGCGAAAGTCGGCGCTGCGAACGTCCACTTCTTCCGGAATATCAAGTCGCACATGCGCAGATCCTTCGACGTCCCACTGAACGCCTTGCGGGAGGTAAGGATCATGGTTGCCATAACGAAAGACGCCAAAGCGACCGCCGAGATTGCCATCCAGAATGGTCGTGTCGCCGGTTAGGTCAACGATTTTCACCGCTAAGCGAGATTCTTTGACATCCGCCAGATGCGCTTTGTAGATGTGACCTGTCGGCAGTACTTGCCAGTCGTCGTAGTCGCCTGAAGCGTCGTACCAAGGTTGGTTGTAATCTTCGAGTTCGTATTCCGAAACTTCGATCGGCCGATCCGGGAACGGCAACGCTGCTTGGTGACTCGTTTCGAGATGCGAAATAGCAAAGGTTGGACGCGGTCCAGTATATTCGTCGCCGGGGATTAAGGTATTGAGGTCGCGCTGGTAGGCTTCAGGGTACTGAGCCAGCGCAGAGCCGGCGTCCAAGAACAACCAGACAATCATCCCTGCAGCGATGTAAACCGCGCAACGAAGAGTCGTTCTTTCGCCTATTTCGGATTTCATGTCCTACTTCCGCTCTTGCCGTTTAAACTTCAACGCGAGCAGGGAGTTCATCCCTAGACTTTCGCGGTGAAACTTGAGGGGGCGTAGTTTAGTGATTGGGGTTGGCCGGCTCTAGACCACTTTTCGTCTCAAAGGTGAACCGGTTCACGAATTTCAAAAATATTTCCGCTAGCGAAACATTGATTAAGCCATGGTCTTGTTGGAATTCAGTATGTCTCCCCTTAATCAGGGGGATAGCGTCAGCCAATATGTCGCCCGCAGTCTCGATATTATCGACAAAAGTGGACTCGAATATCGACTTCATGCCATGGGAACGATCATTGAAGGCGAGATTGATGAAGTGCTAGCGGTCCTCAAAGCCTGTTTAGAGGCAATGGCCGCCGATTGCGACCGAGTTACGTGCACGGCAAAACTTGACTATCGAGCTGGCTATTCAGGACGCTTGCAAACAAAAGTCGATGCGGTCGAACAAAAGCTTGGACGCAAACTGAAGACGTTGGATACAGCTAGCGGCGAGAAAGATTCGTAATGCGCTACGATGCTATCGTCTTGGGGGGAGGAATTGTCGGGCTAGCAACCGCCTACGAAATGCTGCTACGTGATCCCCGCCGTCACGTCATCGTCTGTGAGAAAGAGGCCGCATTGGCGACGCATCAAACAGGTCGCAATTCAGGTGTGCTCCACTCGGGCATTTACTACAAGCCTGGTTCGCTGAAGGCGACCAACTGCCGCGCCGGCAAAGCATTGATGGAGCAGTTTTGTCGCGAGCAGTCGATCCCATATGACATTTGCGGGAAAGTCATTGTCGCGGTCGAGCCTGCCGAGTTGCCGCAATTGGAGAAGATCTATCAGCGGGGGCAAGCCAACGGCGTCCGCTGCGAGCGTATTGGCCGCGAACGTCTGCTTGAGTTAGAGCCGTACTGCGCCGGTATCGAAGCGATTCATGTGCCGGAGGCCGGCATCGTCGACTATCGCCAGGTCAGTGAAAAGCTGGCGGATTCGATTCGCCAGCGGGGCGGCGAAATTTGGCTAAATGCAAAAGTTCTTTCGATCACCGAACTCGAAAGTGAAACCGCTGTCGAAACGACCGCTGGGGCGCTTGTCGGCGAGATCGCAATCAACTGCTGCGGGCTCTATAGCGATCGAGTTGCGCGACTTTCCGGCGCTAACCCTGAGGCCAAGATTGTGCCGTTTCGGGGCGAATACTTCGAGTTGCGTCCCGAAGCGGAGCGCCTTTGCCGCAACCTGATTTACCCCGTTCCCGATCTTAGCTTTCCGTTTTTGGGCGTTCATTTTACGCGGATGATCCACGGCGGCGTCGAGTGCGGCCCCAACGCCGTGATGGCGCTGGCTCGTGAAGGATACGGCAAATTGGATGTCAATTTGCGTGATTTGTGGGAGTCGATTTCGTACGGCGGTTTTCGGAAACTGGCCTGGCGTCACTGGAAAGCAGGCCTGCAAGAGTTCTATCGTTCTTGCTCGCGGACGGCGTTTTTAAGGTCGCTACAGCGTTTGATGCCGGAGATTCAAGCGACCGACATCTCGTCGGCGCCGGCCGGCATTCGCGCGCAAGCGATCGCTCCAAGCGGCGATCTGGTCGACGATTTTTTGATTCAGCGGGCAGGGCGCATGGTGAACGTGCTCAATGCGCCGAGTCCCGCGGCGACATCTTCGCTGCAAATTGCGAAAACGATCGTCGATACGCTTTAAATCTCTCGCTCGGCGCCATCTTCCATGTAGACGACTTTGTAGAGATCGCGGCGGCGATCATTCCAGTTTTGCACGTTGCCGCTTTCTCGGTGCCGGCGTAATTGCTCGACGTCGACGTCATGGATAATCATCGTCTCGATGTTCGGATTGCACTCGGCCGCGATCGCATCGCGGGCGAACTCGGCGTCTGCCGGCGTAAAAATTGCCGATTGAGCGTAGTGCAGATCCGAGTTTTCGACGAAAGGCAAGTTGCCGGTGCAGCCAGACACGGCGACATAAACGTGATTTTCGACGCAACGAGCCAACGCGCAGTGACGAATCCGCAGGTAGCCTTGTCGCGTGTCAGTATTGAAGGGGACAAAGACGATGCCGGCGTCCTTTTGAGCCGCAATGCGGACAAGCTCGGGAAATTCGATGTCGTAACAGACCAGGATTGAGATTTTGCCGCAGTCGGTGTCAAACACTTCGACTTTGTCGCCGGGCGAAACGCCCCACCATTTGCGTTCGCTGGGGGTGATGTGAATTTTGTATTGCTTGCCGAGCGTCCCATCGCGGCGGAACAGATAAGAGACGTTGTAAAGGGTCTCATCTTCGATCACAAACTGCGAACCGCCGATGATGTTAACGTTGTGTTTGACCGCCATCTCGGTGAACAGGTCGAGATATTGCGGCGTGAACTCGGCCAGACGGCGAGCCGCCTGACCGGGACGCGAGCCTGCGACGCACGAGAGCAACTGGGTGGTGAAGAGTTCTGGAAAGACCACAAAGTCGCTTTTGTAATCGGAGGCGACGTCAATGAAGAACTCGCACTGCGTCGCGAACTCGCTGAAGTCTTTCACGGGGCGCATTTCGTATTGCACCACCGCCAGGCGAATCGGTTCGACCACATGGTGATAGCGACGCTTGGCGCCCCGTTGATAGTCGAGGTTGAGCCACTCGAGAAACGTCGCGTAGCCGCGTGACGCTTCGTCGCCAGGAAAATAATTGGGAATCAAACCTTGCAGGGCGAATCCGTTGGCCAGTTGGGCGGTTAGCACCGGGTCAAACAGGGCCCGCTCGATCACTTTTTCGATGTATTCTCGGGCCGAAAGCGAATCGGCGTGATTGTGGTAGCCGGGGATGCGACCGCCGATGATGATTCGCGAGAGATTGTAATGCCGGCAAACTTCTTTGCGAGCGTCATAGAGACGCCGCGAGAGTCGCATGCCGCGGAACTCGGGGTCGACCATGATTTCGATCCCGTAGAGCGTGTCTCCCTTGGGATTATGATTCCGAATGTAACCGTTGTCGGCGACGGCGGACCAGTTGTGCCAGGCCATGTTCGGGTTGTAGTCGACGATCAAGCTGCTGCTGGAAGCGGCCAGTTTGCCGTCGATTTCGATGCAGATCTGTCCGTCGGGGAAGGTTTTGATCTGACTCTCGATATGTTCGCGGCTCCAGGGATTCATCCCCGGAAAGCAACGACTTTGCATTTCGACCAACTGGTCAAAGTCATCGATCGTCAGATTACGGATGACAGTTTTCCACTCAAAATCCTTCAGATCCAGCGTTTCCATCGGGCGTCTTTCGGCTTGCGGTCGGACATGCGTCTGCGTTCTCTATTATTAGAGAAACGGTGGAGATTCTACAATCGCCGTCGTGCGACTAGTCGTCGACAGAATCGGCGGATGTTGCGCCGCGGCTGCGCATGTAAACCAGCGCGAACCAATCATACAGAAAGTGCGTGGTGATCGGCGCGATTAGGTCGTCTGTCCAATAGAACAGCAGCCCAAAATAGCAGCCCATGGTGGTCGCGGCGGCGGCGTACTCAGGCGAAAGATAGTGGGCCAGTCCAAATAAGGCGCTGGCGACAAGGATCGCCGTCGCAGCGCCCCCAAACGAATCGGACAGGATCGACGTTAAACCAGATTGCAGAAAACCGCGGAAGAGCGCCTCTTCGCAGAGTCCCGCGGCAAACGCAACAATTCCCAGTTCGAGCATGGTGGCCGAGGAAAATTGAGGGACAACTTGCGTTTCCATCACACGCCGCAAATCCAGCGACGCGGCGCTTTTGTTAAAGCGGAGAAAGAAGAAAAAGGCGATCAGCGGCAAGGTCGCGACGACGCCGATTCCAAATGCCCAAGCGGCGGCCAACGGCTGTTCCGATGTCCAACTGGCGCTTTGCCAGGGGGAAACGCCAAATATCCAGCCCAATAAAATGGCGACGCCCAGCAGCGCCGCTTCGAGCAAAACGACCGAACGAACAAAGTATTCCGCATGCTCGCGAGGACTAAGCGGCGGCGCTTCGTCGATTTCCGGCTCGTTTTGGGGGTCATCTTCAGGCAAAGAATTCTCGGCGGCTGGCGAATGGGCGACTTGCCTGCAGCGGCATTTCCCGCCGCTTATCGTACCGCAGTTGCCGTGCGAAGTCATTCCGCCGCCGATTGGTCTGGCGGAAAAGGGATCACGGAGATCCCCCTCGCCAGCGGTTTACCCTCTTACTGGTTGACCGAGCGGATCCAGCCGCCGTAACATGGGAAGTTTGTGTGTTAGTTCTTAGACTTGATATATAGCGGAGCGAATCCGGTGCCTGGAACGTGCGTCATCGGCTTGCAGTGGGGGGACGAGGCCAAAGGCAAGCTCGTCGATTTGTTGACGAAGCGCCACGATGTGGTCGCTCGGTTTTTGGGAGGCGCAAACGCCGGCCATACCGTCGTCGACGGAGAAAACACCTATAAGCTGCACCATATTCCGAGCGGGATTCTCAGCCTCGACGTCGCCAACGTCGTCACGGCGGGCGTCGTTATTAATCCGCCGATTTTGTTGCAAGAGATTGATGGGCTGAAAGCTCGTGGAGTGCCGGTGAAGAACCTGCAACTCAGCGATCGCGCCCATATCATCTTCCCATGGCACATGGCCGAAGATCGGGCCATGAATCAATCGACCGCCGATGGCGAGAATATCGGCACCACGATGCGCGGTATCGGACCTTGCTATCGTGATAAAGTCGGCCGCGCCCATGCGATTCGACTTGGCGATCTGGTTCGTCCCGGTCTGAAAGAAAAGATTGCGCTGATTACGGCCGCCAAAAACAAGACGATCGCCAGCATGTATGACAGCGGAGCTTTTACGCCGCTCGACGCTGATGCGATCTATACCGAATACGCCGCGTATGCCGATCAGATGCGCGAATATGTGACCGACTCAACCGCCTATCTGCTCGATGCGGCCGATGAGGACAAACGCATTTTGTTTGAAGGCGCCCAAGGGGCGCTGTTGGACGTTGATCACGGGACCTACCCGTTTGTGACCAGCAGCAATAGTTCTGGCGTCGGCGCTTCGGCCGGATCAGGCGTTCCCGCCAAGTTCATCACCCAGGTGATCGGCGTCATCAAAGCGTACAGCACTCGTGTTGGCGGCGGACCTTTTCCGACCGAGCAGGAAAATGAGCTGGGCGAAAAGATCCGTGTTCGCGGCAACGAATTTGGCACAACTACCGGTCGCCCACGACGTTGCGGCTGGTTTGACGCGGTCGCCGTTCGCTACACCGCGCGGATTAGCGGCGTCGATACGCTGGCGCTGATGATGTTGGACGTGTTGTCGACGTTGGACGAAATCAAGATCTGCGTCGCGTATGACCTGAACGGAGAGCGTTTGACCCACTTCCCCAGTCATGTCGATGACATTCGCCAGGTGAAGCCGATTTACGAAACGCTCCCCGGTTGGGCGGAAGAAATCACCGGCGCTCGTAGCCTGGAGGATTTGCCAGCCAACGCACTCGCCTATATCGAGCGGATTTCGGAACTGGTAGGGTGCGAAGTAGGGGTCGTTTCAGTCGGTCCAGACCGCAAGCAAACGATTTTTACCGAGCCGATGGCCATGTTGGCGGGCGCCGCGTCGTAATTCACCGCTCGCATGGCGAGGGGACGAGTCGTTACAATGACGCAACACGAAGCGAAAGCCTGGTCTGGTTTTCGTGGTTGTATTTGTTCGACCGGTATCGCATTGATCGCTCCCGCTGTTCGCCATGACTTCTGAATCGTCCAGTCAATCTGTGCAATCTGACCTCGGCGTCGCGGCCGAACGTCTGCCGCGTCACATTGCCGTGATCATGGATGGCAACGGTCGCTGGGCGCAGCGGCAAGGCTTGCCGCGTGTAGAAGGGCACCGTCGCGGAGTTACGTCGGTTCGCCGCACCACGGAAGAGTGCGCCCGGTTGGGGATCGAACAGCTGACGCTCTACTGTCTTTCGAGTGAGAACTGGAAAAGGCCGCAATACGAGCTCGACTTTCTCATGCATCTGCTCGAGCAGTACATGATCGAAGAACGGAGCACGATCATGGCCAACAATATCCAAGTCCGCATCATCGGCCGCCGCGACGGCATTCCCGAGCAGGTGCAGCACGAAATGGATCGCACGATCGAGCTGAGCGCCGCCAATACCGGTACGACCCTTTGTCTGGCGATCAACTATGGCGGTCGCGGCGAAATGGTCGATGCAGTCCGGAAGATGGCCAGCGCAGCGGTCGCCGGAACGCTGGAGCCGGCGAAGATCACCGAAGACGACATCGCCGCCCATTTGTACACCGCCGGGATGCCGGATCCCGACCTGTTGATTCGCACTGCCGGCGAAATGCGGATCAGCAACTTTTTGCTTTGGCAGATCAGTTACGCCGAGCTTTGGGTCACGCAGCAATGTTGGCCTGAATTTTGTGAAGAAACTTTGCACCAGGCGATACGCGACTTTGCCGGACGAGACCGGCGATTTGGCGGATTAAAGGTCGATTCTGCGGAAGGAGCGACTTAGCCCGTGCTGAGATGGCGATTGATCGGCGCTGTGGCGATCATCGTTCCGGTAGTCCTGCTTTGCTGGCTGGACTACAGCTGGAACTTTGACCGCCCTGGAATTTGGCTCCTGCCGTTGGCGATTCTGATTGCAATCGCCGCTTCGGAAGAAGTGCTTGGGCTGCTGCGCGCGAAAAAGTTGCGTCCCGCCGGATGGGCTTGTCACGTCGGCGCTTTGCTGGTGATGGGAAGCGCCGGGCTGTCGATCTTGTGGCCGTTTGCACCAGAGACGCTTCCCCCAGATCCGTCCAAGTGGATCTTGTTCGCACTTGCCGCAGGCATGGTCTTGTCGATGATTAGCGAAATGCGCCGGTACGAAAAGCCAGGCTGGGCGATCGTGCATGTCGGTTTGACGATCTTTACGATCGCCTATGTCGGCGGCTTGATGAGCTTTCTTTTACGGCTGCGCCTGATGCATAGCGACTTGCCCGACGGCAATGCGTGGGGAATGATTGCCCTGCTCTCAATGATTGTTGCGACCAAAACGTCGGACGCCGGCGCTTATTTCACCGGGCGATTTTTGGGTCGCACGAAATTAGCGCCCAATCTGAGTCCCGGCAAAACGGTCGAAGGGGCGATCGGCGGATTGGTCGCGGCCGTGTTTGGCGCCTGGATCGTATTCGCCGTGGTGGCGCCGCAACTGACAACGAGCGAACCCCCTGCGTTCTGGCGACTCTGTCTCTATGCGGTCTGTGTGGCGATCGCCGGCATGATCGGCGATTTGGCCGAGTCGCTATTTAAGCGGGACATGGAAAGCAAGGACTCCAGCACTTGGCTCATCGGCCTGGGGGGGGTGCTCGACGTGATGGATTCGATATTGGTCGCCGCACCGATGGCGCTATTTTTCTGGGAAATCGGGCTGATCGGGCCACGGTAACCAGATTTCAACCCGATTAAGACGGTCTAAAGGAATGTAAAGTGCTATCATGAAATAAGTTAGCGCATCGGCGGCGGAATTTCGATTTCGTCCGACGAAAGATTGTCTATATTTTTAGTGGTGTTGAAATCATTCTTCCTGCGAGGGCCTTTGCGGTCAGCGCTTTCTGCATGTACGAAGCGACTATCCGATTTCTCGACAACTCGTCCGTTCTCCAGCTATTTGGCGCACGCGATCAACATGTTCGCCGTATCCGCGAATCACTGGGCGTGACGATTACGCATCGCGATGGACAGGTGCGCATTTCCGGCCGCGAAGTCGCCGTCGCCCAGGCGACCAAAGTCATTGAGGCGCTGCGAAAAAAAGTGGAACGCCAAGGACTGATCACGCTGGACGAAGTAGAAGATTCGCTGGCCGACGTGACCGGCGAAACGATCAAGCCGAAGACGCTGCCGATCGCCGTTTTCAAGAAGACGCAGCGGGTCTCGCCGATGACCCCTGGTCAGGCCGTCTATGTCGAGACGATGCGCGAGCATGAAATGGTGTTTGCGTTGGGACCAGCTGGTACCGGGAAGACCTTTCTAGCGGTCGCATTGGCGGTTGAATCTCTGTTGGAGCAACGCATCCGCAAGATCGTCCTGGTTCGTCCAGCGGTCGAAGCGGGAGAGCAACTTGGGTTTCTCCCTGGTACGCTACACGAGAAGATCAATCCTTATTTGCAGCCGATGCTCGATTCGCTAGGCGAAATGATCGATCGCGACCAGGTCGCGCGGTACATGGAGCAGAACGTGATCGAAGTAATTCCGCTAGCGTTCATGCGGGGACGGACCCTGAACGATGCGTTCATTATTTTAGACGAAGCGCAAAACACGACGATCTCACAAATGAAGATGTTCTTGACCCGCATGGGAAAGAACTCACGGATGGTGATCTCTGGCGACGCGACGCAAAATGACTTGCCGCATAACGTAAGCAGCGGCTTGAGCGACGCGATCCTGCGACTGAAGGATATCCAGGGAATTGGCCAGGTGCAGCTGACGCAAGCCGACATCGTGCGGCACGCGCTGGTGCAAGAAATTGTGAACGCTTACGAACGGGGACCGAACACGACCTAGTCCAACGCAAATTATGCCTCCCCATATCAAATCAAAAACTCGCTCGGATCACGTTAGCAGCATCGTCCTGAAACCAGGCGCGATGCGTCGCTGGATCGCGCAACTTCAGCGTCCTGAGAATGCGGCGATGGTGGCGCTGACCGCGATGTCGGCGCTGATCTTGTGGGCGGTGACGATCTCTTGGATGCCGCCGTTCTCGTTTCGCGAGGATTTTGTTCCTCCGCGTGACGTCGTTTCCCGCATTGATTTCGCCGTGCCTGACCCGGCGGGAGACCAGCGTGCTCGCGATGCGGCCGCCGCTAATGCGCTGACTGTCTATGAAAATGATCCTGCGCCGCTCGAGCAAATGCGCGGAAAGTTGCAGTCGGCCCTAGCGAGGATTGTTTCGGCCAATGAATTCACTCCTGAGATCGCCGCCGCTTGGGATGAGTTTCTGAAAACGCCGGCCGCCCCGGATCAGGCGATTCCGGAAACCGAAAAACGCCGCCACTTTGACAAGTTTCACGCGTTCTACGCCAAAGAAGGAAAGCTGACGGCGCTGGAGCAGGGAGTCGCCGCCGCGCTGACGAACTTCACCAAAAACGGCCTGATGGACAACAACGACCAGGCCGAGAACAAAGGAAACAAAGCCGAAGTCATCGTCTATCGCAAGGGGGAACCCGATGCGCGGCGGACCGTTTCGATCTCCGACTTGTTGATCGCGCAGGCACGCAACAATCTGAAAAAGAATCTCGAAATCGAGCTAAGCCAGCTGCAAGAAGAAGAGTCGAACGCCGAGGTGATCGACCCGATCTACTACTGGATGAGCGCCAACTTGCCCAGCACGTTGACGAAAAACGAAATTGCCACGAACACCCAACGACAAGCGACGATCGACAAAGTTGAGCCGGTCATGCGGCATATTCCCTTGGGCGAAGCTCTCGCCAAGGGAGGAGTGCCGCTCGAAGGGGAATCGCTGAAGCTGCTTCGCAGCGAGCACGTCGCCTTTTGCGATAGTCTGCCGCTGACCAAGCAACTATGGCGATCGCTTTCGATCTTCGGCATGTTTATCGCCTTGGCGACTTTGTCCGGCGTCTATCTGGCGTTCAAGTCTCCCCAGGTGCTGCATTCGGTCCATGACTTCTTGATGTTTTTGACTCCGGTCGCCGGCGCGGTGGTGTTGTCGTACTGGATCGACGACGCTTGGCGCGCCGAACTGGTGCCGCTGATGGCGCTCGGCATGTTGTTGGCGATCGTCTATCGCCAAGAGTTGGCGCTGTTGGTTTCGGCCTGCGCCATGCTGGCGGTCGTCTTTTTGGTCGGTGAAGGTTTAGCGACCTTCGTAACGATCGCGGCGGCGACAGCGACGGCGATCTTAATGACCGTTCGCATCCGCAGTCGCACCAAGCTGATTTTTGTCGGCGTTTGGGCTGGTATCGCTGCTTTCGCAACGCAATTAGGCGTGGGAGTCGTGGTTGGTCAACCGCTGGGACTGCGCCTGTTAGAAATCGCCGCCTGGCAAGCTGGATGGGCGATTGTGACCGGCTTCTTAATGACCGGCCTGTTGCCGTTTATCGAAAAAAGCTACGGCGTATTGACCGATATCAGTTTGCTCGAACTGGGGGACGCCGCTCACCCGCTGCTGCAAGAGTTGGTCCGCCGCGCTCCCGGCACCTATAACCACTCGATCAACGTCGCGTCGATCGCCGAAGCGGCCTCTGATGCGATTGGAGCCAATGGGCTATTGGCCCGCGTCGGCGCTTACTTCCACGACATCGGCAAGATGATGAAGCCGGAGTACTTCATCGAAAATCAGTCAGGCGAAGGAAACCGTCACGCCACTTTGCTGCCGGCGATGAGCACATTGATTATTATCGCTCACGTGAAAGATGGCGCCGACCTTGCGCGCAAGCACAAGTTGCCCCGCGCGATTATCGACTTTATCGAACAACACCACGGTACGACGCTGGTCGAGTATTTTTATCGCGAAGCGAGCCGTCGCAATGAAAGCGATCCTTCCAGTTCGGAAGAAGTCGACGAAAGCAGCTATCGATATCCCGGTCCCAAACCGCAATCGAAAGAGGCCGGGGTGATGATGATCGCCGACATGATCGAGAGCGCCAGTCGCACGCTGGTCGATCCGACTCCGGCACGTATCGAAAACCTGGTCGAAGAACTGACGATGAAGCGTCTGCTGGATGGTCAGTTTGACGAATCAGGTTTGACCCTTTCCGAATTGCGGAAGATTCAAGATAGCGTTACGAAGAGTCTGACGGCCGTTTATCACGGTCGCGTAAAATACCCCAGTCAACAGCGAGCCTAGAACCTCCCATGGATGATGAGCCCGACGAGGCGGTCGAAATCACGCGTCGCACGCAACATGCGGCGCCGACCGACGAAGCGGTTCGCCAAGCGATAGCGGCGGTTTTTGCCGGCGAGTCTATTGAAGCGTACGAAGTCAGCGTCGCGCTAGTCGACGATGCGGAGATTCATGAGGTGAATCGCCGTTTTCTCCAACATGATTACCCCACCGACGTCGTGACGTTCAATCTTTCGTCGGACGATGATCTGCTGGAAGGGGAAATCGTCATTAGCTGCCAATATGCGGCGGCCGAGGCCGAAAAGTACCAGTGGCCAGCTGAGCATGAAACGCTCCTCTACGTCATTCATGGCGCTTTGCACCTGGTCGGATATGACGACCATGAAGACGAAGATCGCTTGACGATGCGGCGGCTCGAACGGGTTTATCTCGAACAAGTCGGATTGGAGCCCCCCGAGTCGCATCGCCATTTAGATGCTCCACAGACCGAACGAGGCGCCGCCCGATGAATGCGTCGCTCTTATTTTGGACCTCGTGTGCTGGCGCCGCATTCATGATTTTGGCGGCGGTTACTGGTCGTGTGCTGCACGACTTGAGTTGGCACGAACTAGAAGAGTTCTGTGATCGTCGCCGACAAATCCGCTGGTTTCGAATCATTCACGAGAATCACGAAGACGCCGGGTTCGCCGCTCAGTGTCTGCAGGTGTTAGGGACGGCATTCTTTCTCGTCGCCGGTCAGGCCTGGTTGCTTGACTTGGGGAAGACCAATTCGCTGACCCCGGCCGGATTTGCGACCGATGTGCTGGCGGTTGCTTTCGTATTGCTCGCGTCAACGGTCTGGCTTCCCTGGGCGGTCGCCGAGCATTTCGCACCGCAGTTCATCTACTACACCTGGCGGTTTTGGGCCGTCGCAAGCATCATCTTTTCGCCGCTCGCTTGGGGCGTTCGCTTTGTCGAAGGATTCCTCCGCCGCTTGGCGAACATTCCGCATGAAGTCGTCGACGAAGAGGAAGAGTTTGAAGACGAGATCCGCACGATCGTGACCGAGGGACTGCGGGAAGGACTGCTCGAAGAAGATGCGCGTGAAATGATCGAAAGCGTGATCGAGCTGGGGGATATCGACGTCGCCGACGTGATGACTTCACGCAGCGAGGTCGACGCGCTGCCGGTCGAAACGTCGTGGGAAGACGCCGTGAAGTTTGTCCATGAGACCGGTCGCACGCGGATTCCGGCTTATCACGAGGGGCTCGATCAGATTGTCGGCGTCCTTTATGTGAAAGATATGCTGTCAGAACTGGTCAAGCCGGCCGCCGACCGCCAGTCGCTGCGTGATTTGGCGCGCAAAGCGGCGATGGTTCCCAAATCGATGCCGATTGACGAATTGCTCAAGCAATTTTTGCGGGAACGAAATCACATGGCGATCGTGATTGACGAATACCACGCCGTCGCCGGGCTGATCACGATTGAGGACATCCTGGAAGAAATCGTCGGCGAGATTGTCGACGAGCACGATCAGGATGAAGAAGAAGAAATTGTCCGCATCAGTCGCGATCAAGCCGAGGTGCAAGGTCGCGCCCACATCGACGATGTGAACGAAGAGTTGGGACTCGACTTGCCGGTCGGCGACGATTATGACACGCTCGCCGGAATGGTGATCAGTCGTTTGCAAAAAATTCCCAAGACCGGCGATCGCATTCGGATCGAGGATGTCGAGATCGTTGTGATAGCAGCCGACCGCCGTCGAATTCAAAAATTGCAACTGACGAAACTCGATCCAGCCGAATCTCCTTCGACGTGATCTCGAGTATCCTGTCTCCTTCTGAACCCTACGGCGTTTGACTAAGAAAAAAATCAACACGCCGCCAGCTAGCACTACTTCTATGTCGAGCGAAAAAACAACCGGGATCGTCATTCGCATTGTCGAATTTAGCGAAAGCAGTTGTATTACAACGCTGTTTACCGAGGATTTCGGCAAAATCTCTGGGATCGCCAAGGGGTGCCGCCGCCCTAAAAGTGCGTTCGAGTCTGCTATTGACCTGTTGTCGCTCTGTCGCATAGTGTTCCTCCACAAAACGAGCGACTCCCTCGACATCCTGACCGAAGCGAAGTTACTGCGTAAGTTTCGCTCGGCTCAGCGTAGTTTGCCTCATTTGTACGCAGGCTACTACATCGCCGAGTTGCTCGGAGAATTTACGCACGAGTCTGATCCGTATGCGGAGTTGTTCCACATCGCGGATCAAACTTTGGCCGAACTGGATAGCGGGGGCAACGTACCGAAGCTAGTGCTTCATTTCGAGCTTTCGCTGTTGAGATTGTTGGGGCAACTGCCGGAATTGTCGTTTTGCGTCGATACCGGGAGACCTGCTCCTAAAACGGGACGCGTGCCGTTGGGGCTGTTGGCGGGAGGCATATTGTCGCCCGAAGCCAGAGCCGGACATCGGCAGGTGATCGATGTCAGTGCAGAAACGTTAGATATCTTCCGTCGGCTTGCCGAACCGGGAGAAAGTTGGCGGCTGGTGGAGATTCCGGCCAGTCGTCGCGGCGAATGCCGCGGCGTAATCAACCGATACATCACGCATCAAGCCGGCCATCGGCTCAAGATGCACGACAAGCTGGGAATGCTGAGCGAATGACACGAATGCCGGGACATGGATGCCCCTGTCGATCGCCACAGGCAGGACGCTTTGCGGTTCTTGCCTGCATGGCGGCGGTGTTGGGCTGCGCTTCATGGCGACCAGGCGGCGCCGAGACGGTCGCCCAAACCCCTGTCATGTCGCCAGGCGTTCGCCAGGTCGCCTTTGAAGAAAACCAACCGCCCGGCGCCGATGTCGAGCCGGTTGAGGTTGAGAAAAAATCGTGGTGGCGATCGTTGGGCGGAAGCTCGGTCGAACGATCGATCCGCGAAACGACCGGCAAGGTTGTGCAAGACAAAGCGCGGGCGAAGCGACTCTACGCTGAAGCCGAAGCAGCGTACGAACAAGGGCTCAAGGCGCCGGTCGGCCAGCGTGACGACGCGCTGCACTCAGCGGCCGACAACTTCATCACGGCGGGTAAGTACTACCCCGAATCGGACCTCGAAGAAAACTCGCTGATGTATGCAGCTGAGTGCTATTACTTTTTGGATGAGTATCCCGACGCTGTTGAGATGTATGGAAAGCTGGTCAAAAAGTACCCGAACACCAAATATCTGGATCAGGTCGGCAATCGCAGGTTCAAACTGGCCCGCTATTGGGTCGATCGATATTCGGAGAATCCAGATTGGACGTTGGCGCCCAACTTTACCGACGAAGAGCGACCGCTGTTTGACCGATTTGGCAACGCGATCAAGTTGTACGACATGATCCGGCTGGACGATCCGACCGGCAAATTGGCGGATGACGCGACTTTGGCGGCGGCCAACGCCAACTTCAAGCGGGGTAAGTACGAAGCGGCGGACCGGTTCTATACCGACTTGCGACAGAACTTCCCGTCCAGCGAACATCAATTCATCGGGCACTATCTCGGCATGTTCTGCAAGCTGAAGATGTACCAGGGCCCCTCCTATGACGGACAGTCGCTCGAAGAAGCCGGCAAGTTGGCCGAGCGAATGGAGCGGCAATTCCCCGATCGGGTGATCGAACATCGTGAAGCGATCGACGCCGCAAAGAAAGAAGTTCGCGCCAAACAAGCCGAGCGCTTGTGGCACTTGGCGACCTTCTTTGAAGGACGGCAGCAATACGGTGGAGCTCGCTTCTACTACGATCAGGTCATTCAAGAATTTCCGAACTCGAACATGGCCGACGCCGCTCGCCAGCGGATGGTTGAAATCGCCGATCGTCCCGACCACGCGCCGCAAAAGGCGAAATGGTTGGTCGATCTGATCGACTACGACGAGGACAAGGACATGCCGAAGATCGCTCCGGAAGATTCGACCCCGCGCACCGCAAACGTTCAGGCCCCATGATCGATCGTCGCTGGATATGGATGCCGCTATTGGTCACGCTTTTCAGCGGGGGCTGCGCTTGCTATCAAATTGGGGCGCGCACCCTCTATCGGCCTGACATTCAAACAGTCTACGTGCCGATGTTCGCTTCGGAGTCGTTTCGATTTGGACTGGGAGAACGTCTGACGGAAGCAGTCGTCCGCGAGATCCATGCGACAACGCCCTACAAAGTGGTGTCGAAAGAGATGGCTGACAGCACGCTGAGCGGCGAATTGATCGCCGATCAAAAGTCGGTCATCGCCGGAAACGGCTTGGACGAAGCTCGCATCATTCAAGAAAATCTAACCGTCGTCTATCGCTGGACCGATTCTCGCGGCAACGTGCTGCAGCAGCCGTTGTCACTGACGCTGGCCCCGGCACTTTCGGCCGATTCGCTCAATGTGGCGAGCAAGTATGTTCCCGAAGCGGGGCAAACCATGGCGATCGCCCAGGAAGAAGCGATCCGCGATTTGGCGGTGCAAATCGTCCGAAACATGCAGGCGCCCTGGTGATTTGTACTGCGCCCCCCTGATAAACTGAGGGGATGCCGCACGAAGAACTATCCGCCCGATTCCCCACCCGAGCTCTTACTTGGAAGCTGCGGAGTCGCACGCTTACGTTCGATCGTACGCCGCTGTTGATGGCGATTGTCAACGTCACGCCAGACAGCTTCTCGGATGGCGGGAATTTCTTTGATCCAATGCAGGCCGTAGAACACGCGCTGCGGTGCGTCGACGAAGGCGCCGCGATCTTAGACATCGGCGGCGAGAGCACGCGCCCTTACTCAGAGCCGATCGACGTATCGGAAGAACTGCGCCGCGTGATTCCGGTCATTCGGCATCTCAGCGAAGTGACCAATGTGCCGATCTCGATCGATACCTCTAAAGCGGTTGTCGCCAAAGAGGCGATCGCCGCCGGAGCCGAGATCATCAACGACGTGACCGGCCTCTGCGGCGACCCGCGAATGATCGACGTTGCCCGCGATTGCGGCGCCGGCGTCTGTGCGATGCACATGCAAGGAACGCCGCAAACGATGCAGGACGATCCGCAGTACGTGGACGTGGTCGAGGATATCTTCGCCTACCTGACTGCGCGGCGCGATGCGTTGATCGCAGCAGGAATTGAGCAAACGCGTATCTGTCTCGATCCCGGCGTGGGATTCGGCAAGACGCATCAGCATAATCTTGACTTGATGGCCGGCTGCGGGCGTTATCATGAACTGGAGCGACCGCTGCTCGTGGGGCATTCCCGCAAGGGATTCATCGGCAAACTGCTAGAAGACAAAGAGATTGCCCGAGCGTACGGCAGTGTTGGCGGAACATTGGCTTTGGCACGCCTAGGCGTGCAGGTGATTCGCGTGCATGACGTCCGTGCGAACTTCGAGGCGCTGCGGCTGTTTGTTGCGTGCGGCGGAGTGGATGGAGTTGCGGGCGAAATTTCTTCGTAAGACGTTCACACTTGGCGGGTAGAATGGATGATGTGAAGACAGTCGACGAAAATCCGTATGCCAGTCCACGCGAGGATCGGTCTCACGCCGAAGTCCAATCGCCGGTAAGCGGCGCACCGCATCCGCTGCGAATCTGGCTTTGGTGGTCCGCTCGTCGCGGGATAATCGGCGGCGTCGTAGCCGGGTGCTTACTGTTTTTGATGAGCTTGGGCATCACGGCGATCCTTAATGGATGGACCGTATTTTGGTTTCTGCTCACCGATTGGTCGAACCTGAAATCCCTCGTCCTGGCATTCTTGCTCATGGTTCTCCTCGGTTGTGCGATTTCCGGTGTGAGTGCTCTTTTTTTGGGGCTAATCGCCTATGGCTTGCAGAAGTTCCGCTATCGTGAGTGGATACTGTTTTTGCTCTGCCTGATCCTGTCGACGCTCCCAGTACTGATACTGGTGAGTTCTACTGTACTCGCAGGGGGAACGATCGATCCGGGACCGGGTATGGTTTCAGCGTTCGCCATTCTGCTCAGTTCGGGCGGAGTTGGGATTTACGTCTTCTCACTCATCACGGGCACGCTGTTTCGAAGTCGAGATAGTACGGATCCCCGCCTTTTGCAAGAGTCGTCGTCATCGTGACCGAACCTGACAGCAACCCGTTCGCCAGCCCGCCGATCGAGGATGAAGATCCGGCTGACGCGCCGTTGATCGATGGGGATCGGATCGGGCGTTGGTTGGCGCTGCCGCTAATCTCCGGCGCTCTGAATGGCGCTGGCGTCATTGGGATCGTCGGCTTCTCGCTGGTCTGTCTGTTCTATCTCTCGGTGGGGGCATTCGGTGAGTTTGTCTATTCAGCGGGGGGACGAACCATGCTGGGAGCTCAATTGCTGCAACTTGCACTCTTTGGCGGATTGTTAGGCGGGATGAGTGGACTGTGTCACGGCAGCATTGCTTTTGCGCTGCGAAATGCTGATCGACACCGAACGACTACTGCCGTATTGGGATATGTCTTTCCTCTGGTGATCCTCTGGGGACCGATCCTCTACATCCTGCCGCTTCAACAGGGGCTGCCGCTGATCTGGAAGCTTTCAGCCGGCGCGGCATTTGGCCTGGGCTGCGTGCTGATTGGATGGAGGATGAACGGCAATATCCACAAATATCTGTTGTCTCGTCTCTAGAGCGAATCCCGCAAAGCGTGGAGGTCGATCGTAAGTGCTTTCTGTGAAGCAGGTTGCATTAAAATCGTGAACCTTGTTCGCCGCTGCGTTTCCATTGACTTAAACGGCGAATCCCTCGATACTACCGAGTTGGACGCCTGTGCGCCCTCAGCTCGCTAACCCATTACCAATTCAAGGTTTCATGTCGATTCTCGAGAACCAAGATCTGGCCCAGTACTGTCTGGAAACCGCGCTCCGGGCGAAAGAGGCTTCGGCCGCTTTGGCTTTGGTCTCCGGCGCACAGAAGAACGGCTGGCTGCGAGAATCAGCGAAGCAACTGCGTGCGGCCGAAAAAGCGATCATCGCGGCCAATGCGATCGACCTGGCGGCGGCGCCCGAATATGGTCTGACCGCGGCCGAGATCGACCGGTTGAAACTTGACAGCAAGCGGATCGAGGGGATCGCGACCGGTCTGGAAGAGATCGCGATGCTGGCCGATCCGATCGGCTCGGTGATCGACTCGACGGTTCGTCCGAACGGCCTCGACATTCAAAAAGTACGCGTCCCGCTGGGCGTGGTCTTCTTCATCTACGAGTCGCGCCCCAACGTGACCGCCGATGCCGCCGCGATCTGCGTGAAGAGCGGCAACGCCGTGATCTTGCGTGGCGGCAAAGAAGCGGCTCATTCGTCGCGGGCGATTGTCGAAGTGATGCAAGAGACGGCGCTCGATTTTGATATTCCCTCGTCGGCGGTGCAGTTGGTCAACACGACCGATCGAGCCGCGGTCGGGCACTTTTTAAAACTGAATCAATATATCGACGTCGCGATTCCGCGCGGCGGCGAAGGGCTGATTCGCCGCGTCGCCGACGAAGCGACGATGCCGGTTATCAAGCACTTCAACGGCAACTGTCATGTTTACGTCGATCGCGACGCCGATCTCGACATGGCGATGTCGATCACGGTCAACAGCAAGTGCCATCGTTACGGCGTCTGCAACGCCGCCGAGTCGTTGGTCGTGCATCAAGATGTGGCCGATCAATTTTTGCCGGCGATCGGCGCCGCGCTGATTGAACGGGGAGTCGAGATTCGGGGGGACGCGACCACGCAATCGTTGATCTTGAAAGCGAAGACGGCGACCGATGAGGACTTCGCCGCCGAGTACCTGGGCCCGATCATCAGTGTGAAAGTGGTGGAGTCGCTCGACGCGGCGATTCGCCATATCAATCTGTATAGCTCAAAACATACCGAATCGATCGTGACGCGCAATCTGGCGGCGGCTCGTGAATTCGCTTCGCGGATTGACAGTTCGGCGGTGATGGTGAACGCGAGCACGCGATTCAACGATGGCGGCGAATTTGGCCTGGGCGCCGAGATTGGAATTAGTACGGACAAGTTCCATGCGCGGGGGCCGTGCGGTCTCGAGGCGCTCACTTGTTACAAATACGTCGTTTACGGCGACGGTCAGATACGCTCGTAACGGCTCGTCCGCGACGAACCGATTGAATTCAGGGAGGGATTCATGGGCAACGACAATGTGCTGAGCCAGGCGGAGGTCGAAAGCCTGCTGAACGCGATGGAAGCGAGCGGGCCCAAAAAGCCCGAGGCCGCCAGTCCACAGCAAGCCAGCGTCCAGAACGTCGCCGCGACCACGTCCGCCAGCGACGACATTACGAAGCCTGCGCGCCCGCGCGAGAAGATCACTCCTTACGACTTCAAGCGTCCAGAACGCGTCGGCAAAGAGCAGATGCGGGCGCTGCAATCGATGCACGAAGGCTTCGGTCGAAACTTTGGCGCCGCTCTTTCGGGGCTGCTGCGCAACATCGTCGAAGTGAAACTGACCAGCGTCGATCAGCTGACCTATAGCGAGTTCATCTTCAGTCTTGAGAATCCCAGTTGTTTCAATTTGTTGACCGCCAGTCCGCTGGAAGGGAACCTGATTCTCGACATCAATCCGTCGATCCTGTATCCGATCATCGATCGTTTACTGGGGGGCGGCAAAGAGAGCAGCCCAGTTTCACGCCGCCCACTGACCGAGATCGAACTAACGCTGGTTGCGCGGATCACCAATTTATTTTTGCGTGAGCTGCGAATTGCCTGGGAGAACGTCCTCGACCTGCAATTGAACGTCGTCCGCGTCGAGAGTAACCCGCAGTTGGTGCAGATCGTCCCACCGAATGAAGTGGTCGTGCTGATCAGTTTTGAACTGACGATCGGCGACGTACGCGGGATGATGAACTTGTGTATCCCGTTCAATTCGATCGAACGAATCGGCGGCAAATTGACCGCGAATACCTGGTTCGCCTACGGCACTTCGGAAGTGAGCGAAGAGTCGCGACAGGCGCTCAGTACGCAGATCGACGGCGCTTCGGTCGAAGTTGGCGTGACGCTGGCCGAGACGAAGATTACGACCGAAGACCTGCTGGAACTGCGCGTGGGGGATGTGATTACAACGCCGAAGGATTCACGCGAACCGCTGCAAGTAAGCGTGAACGGCGTGACCAAGTTTCTGGCCTTTCCAGGCGCGTTCAAAGGCCGCAAAGCGATCCAAGTTGACGCGATCTTGCCGCCGAAGTTGCAAAAGCCCCCGCAACCAAAAATGCCGACGAACAATCCACCGCCGGCAACGCCTGCGAAACCGGCGGGGCGCAAGTAAGGTTCTCTAGGCCGCGGATGTGAATATCAGCGAGAGGACGTCGAGCAAACTTGCTGCAGTTTGCGGATTGCGGCTGATGCGTCGGTCGTTGAGCCGCTTCCAAGCGACAACGGCGTAGGCAAGGTACCGCTCTTGCACGTCACTGCGCAGGGACGGTGGAAGTTCACACGCAATCTCGGGCCAGACGTTCTGCAATTGGGCGAGGGATTCGATGCTGCCGGTCAGAGCTCCAGCGACCAACTCATCCAGCTGCGCCAATCGCTGCTGCTCATGAATCGAGATTCCTGCGATTTGCGTCGAGGGTAATGGTCCAGCAATTTGCACCAAGCGAGCCGAACTAGCGGCGCGTGAGTGAGCCGGATGCGGCGCGTGGCTGCGGACAATCTTGCGTTGTCCTTCTGACGTGTTGGGTGCGTCGACGGCGGTGATCGCGGAGGCGACTACGTCTTCACGTTCCATATCGGCGGCAATCTGCGTTTCGTCCTCTTCCATGGAGAGCAATTTGAGTCGCAATTGTTGGCCCAAGACATCGAGCTGCGACATGTCGAGACGGGGATCTGCCTGACTAAGTAGCTTAACCGCAGACGCTGGTAAATTGGTGCGCAACGCGACCAAGATCCATGTCGCCCACGCGTTTCGCAAGCGGTCCCCGTTCATCGGCGGATTCGCCAGATCAAGCAGCGTCATCCCTTCTCCGCGAACGGCTCGCCGTTGCTCTTCATGATTGCTTTCCAATCCGAGAAACCGGAATGGTCGCCGCTGTGAATAGCGGAGCCCGGTCGAGAAGGAGAATTGTGGACGGAGACTAATCGGCGTCAGATTGAAGAACTGAGCGAAGAGACTCTCATCCCCCCCGTATCCGGTCAGAGCCAAGCGAGGCTTATCGAGCGCTTCCTGAAACCAGGCGGTCAGCAAGTAGGGAGTTCTGTCTTTTTGCGATTGTTTGAACAACGCCAGATCGATCCCTTTGCTGGCGGGAAGCAGCTTGATTTCGGAAAGTTCGGACGGAAGCGAGCTTTGCCAACAAATATTCGCGTCGACCGTTGCGGCGGTCAGCAGATGAAACGGATTGTTGGCGAATAGCGCAAACTGCGGCGCGTCAATCAACAGACAGTGGGTGTACACCTGGCGACCGCCGCGGCCGCTATATTCGGTCTGTCCATTGATGGTGCGCGAGACGCAATATCGACCGGCGCCAATCGGATGAAAATTGACGCTGTAAGCGGCGAAATCATCACGTAGCATCGCATCGTGCGCCGGGCACCAAGTCGCTAGTTCGCGCGAGTCTTCTACGGAAACTCCGCGACTAGCGGCGACCAGTTGATAGCCGTCAAGACGCGAGGTTTGCGCCGAAGTGAAAATTGCTTGTTGGATCGTGACGCCCATAAAGGATGAGAACCTGCGAGGGGAAGTTGGAGGCAAGCGATGATCAAACCGATTTAAACTTTGCGAATGAGCCACTCGAATGGCTCGACAATGCCGCGCGGTTCGATTCGCAGCGGTACGTTTACCCTCAAGCCATGATCCATCTTCTGCGTACACGCGCCGGTCACGCTGGAAGCGAAGAAGCCAACCGTCTCAAAACGTTCGCCGATCTGCTGCCAGAGGTTCGGCGTACGATCACGCGCGTATCGATCCGGATTGGCGAAGCAGGGATCGCACTGATCCGCTTTGGAAAATACGATCGCCATAGGGCGTACGCACTTGCCACGACGTTTCTTTTGCGATTGTTCGCTGAGATAGGTAATCAGCTTCATCATGAAATAGTTTTGTTCTTGCGAGCCGTCTTCGATCCGTTCGGTGTCGATTAACAATAAAACGCCGGCACATTTTTTCAAGAAGGAGTGAATCGCCGGATACGAATGGGGGTGATCGACTTCTTCCAGGATCGCCTCGCCGGCCATATCGGGCATGATCAATTCGATCGGCCGTTTTTGGCTGGGGAGCTTCGCTTGGCAATGAACCCAGTTCCAGCGATCTGGTTCGTTAGGCGTTTTTTCAGGAAATGCGGAAGCGGCCAGCGCCGCCATCGTGCGTTGTTGCAGGGTGATCGAAAACGCGCCGCGAGCCAATACTTGCACGCGATTGTTTCGGCGCGTCAGCATATCCAGCAGCATCCCCAAGTAGACGGTTTTGCCAGCTGCGGCGGTTCCCAGCACGGCGATCATTCCAGGCTCGATCCCTTGCGAATTGGCTTGATGCGACAAGGCCATCGGCGCCGAACAGTGACGACATAACTCAACATCGTAGTTGTTGTCGCCGCCGCAGATGTAACAGGAAATCGGAACTGCGTATTGCGCCAAGCGATACGATTCCATGGCTACGAGCGCTTTGCGTACCATAATTAGTTCTCCATCCCAGCCGCGCCGGCGGCTTCTAGTTCGTCTTCTGATCCTGCCGAATCAAACGAGTCGTCTTCGAGCAAAATATCGCAAAAGCTGACCGCACAGCGGAACCCGATGTTGTGCTTGCGAGCGACCGCCTTGTCGCCGCTTTGATAATCGCACGAAGCTTGATGATCAAAATAGGTGTCATAGGCGCCGCCGCGTAAGCTGCGCATCGCACTATCCATCACCAATTGATCTCCGGGAGATCGCCAGGCGCCGAAGCGACTGGAGGTCCATTCCCAAACATTGCCGATCAGTTGGTGGCACCCGCCTACGCTTGCTCCGCTTCCGTATTGATCGACGGAGACGACATGCTCGGGACCGCAGCCCCAAAGGTTCGCTCGGCCTTGGTCCATCGACTCTCCCCAAGGAAAGCGGCGCTGGATTGGTTCGGCGCCAGGCAACGGGACCGGCCATGCTCCGGCCTTCATCCATTCGGGATCAGACGGAAGTCGTTTGCCGACCCAGCGCGCATAGGCGGCCGCTTCGTACCAACAAAGACCGACTACCGGCAATCGTTCTTCCCCTTCGACATGCTTGCTGTTGCGCCAATAACGGGGACCCGGCAGGCCTGACTGATCGACAAAGTCGAGCACTGCCGGCCAGATTTCGGGGTCCCACAGCGGCATCTGTTCGTATCCGCCGGCGTTGACAAATTCTTGGTATTCTTCATTTGTCACTTGAAAGCGATCAAGATAGACCGCTTCGACCCGAATCAGGTTGCCGCCATAGGCTTGCTCCTGGTCGTCATTTCCTTTGCAACGACCGACTAGGACGTCCCCTTCTGGGACGATGGTCATCTGGTCGTCAAACGCTTCGCGGGCTTGGTCTAACAGATGCGGCGGCAGGTTGGCCGCGATTTGGGGTCGCAACAGCAAAGCGTATCGTGCTTGCTCTAACATCAAGCGAGCCAGAGCTTCCGTATCGGAGGGCTCTGGCTCAGGGCGTGATTTCGGTCTTTGAGGGCGCGCTACGCTTGTCGATGCAGCTACCGCAAGTCGGCGATGGCGTACGATGCGAAATACGAATGCGGCGACCGCAGCGAGTGCGGCTACGCCGACGACAATTTGCCAAAGTCCTGCAAGCCAGGCGATCCCCAACGCGCCGACGGCGACGCCGATCGCGAGTGTCGTCCAGTGTTGTTTGATGAAAAGCATTGGAATCAGTCCTGCAACAAGTTTGACATTGCCCCTGAGCAGCGATTGCGACTATCGCGTTTGGCCGTTGGTTCGGCGACGACTGATGTCACGTTGTAATTTGGCGAATTGCGCCATTACTGAATCGACGACATTGTCGGCGCCCAGCGGACGAGATTGAGCCGATTCACGCACCACGGTGTTGGTTCCAACCGAAGTGGATGAGAGTGACTGGTCGGCGGCAACCGGACGTGTCGCGATCGCACCGGACTGGCGTTCCAACATCGTTCGCATGGACTTCAATTCGGTTGACCATTCGGCCCGCTCCGCCGCAATTTCACGTTGCTGTCGATCGACCGTCGCGGTTAGTTCGGCCGCGCGGTTACGAACGCGAGCGAGTTCATCTTCGAGTTCGCCAAACGGCTCCTCGTCGCTCTCCGCTCCATAACTGTCGACTCGTTCAAACTGCTGCTGCGCATCGAGCAGTTCGATTTTGACCGTCGCAAGTTGTTGTTTCAGATGTGAGATTTCACCGCGGCTTTCTTCGAGCTCGCGCATCGCTTGGATCGATTCATGCAGTTGTCGCTCTAGCTCGGCGTTCCTTTGCTCCATCTCAGCCAGGCGTTGGGCGCTCGACTCGGCGGCGCTGCATTGAGATTTCCATTGATCGATCTCCGCACGAGCGGCGTTCAATTGCGCTTCGGCTGCGGAGAGACGATTTTCGCGATCCGAGATCGTTTGTTGCAGCAGGGCAAGTTCCGCCGAGTTTTGTGCGGCCGAATTTGCGTCTGTCGATTGTTGCGCGGCGGCTTGAGACGCTTCGAGCGAGCGGCGCTCGAACTCAGCGGACAAACGTCCAAGTTCGGCCACCAATTCTTCGACGAATTGCTCCAGGCCCTGGTTATGAGCCCTCAGCTGTTCGAGCGCCTCTTCCAAGGCAGGGTAACCTACCTGGAGCAACTGTTCTGGACTGGCAGTCACGGCGATTCTTCTTCCCACCCAGGCGTGATCGTTTCGTCTGCTCGCGGTCTTCGCGAGCCTGCGTATGAAAAGCAGTGGAAGCGGCGATGCGCCTCCGTCACTGAAAAGAAAGTAGCGGCGGTTCAGTCGGTTGCGACCTTCGCCAACTGAAAAGTAGGTCGAAATCGTCCCGCAGGCAAAGAATCAAGATCGTGAATGTTTACTTTTTCCTAGGGATGGGTATATATCGATACATTTGTCGCATCCTCTGCAGTCGCTATAATCGACACAGCCCCTTTTTCACACGCCGAAAAGCATGTTAGGGTTAAGTCAGACAGCGAAGCTCGTTTAGCAACTACGCAGGAGACATTCTCAATGATTCGTACGACTTTGATTCCGGCGTTGGTATTCGCCATGATCGCCTCACTCGGTATGGTAAGCGGCGCCAGCGCTGCTTCCGCTGACCCGTCCTGCTGTGCTCCAGAGCCGGTCGAGTGCTGCGCGCCCCCTTGCATCTCGTATCGCGATCATCACAAACTATTCGCACGCAAGTGCTGCAGCTGTGCGCCGCCGGTCAAGATGGTGCTGGTTGTAGAAAAACCTTGCACGAGTTGTGCGTTTGAAGTGCCGGTTTGCGTTCCCGCTTGTTGCAAAAGAGCGCCGACGGTTTGCAGCCATCCCGGCATCTTTGGACGTACCATCGTCGAATATGACTGGTGCTGCGGATTCCATATCCGGATGGTCTTCACCCGCTGCGGCGACTTGATCGTCCACTCATACTACTAGTCGTCCTCGCCAACGTTGCGCCGATCAGGGCGAAAGAAAATCTACCAACCCCGTCACGTATTGGCGGGGTTTTTCTTTTGCCCTGAACGGCGTTGAATGGGTACGATAGAAGGTAGAAGCGTCGCCCCCACTCTCCCCATTCTGAAGGCGTTCTCTATGAGCAAAAAGTCGAAAACGGCTCGCAAGCCGAAGACGCACAGTCACCGCGTTGGCGCCGACCCCGAGTTGCGCGCCGCCGATTCGATGACCATCTTTTGGATGCTGTGCGGAGTCACCACATTGCTGGCCGAAATCGCGATCATCTGCGTGCAGGGCTCTATCTGGGCGAGTGGCGAGCCGTCGCCGCAACTCGAAGCGATCTCGATGCTGCTGTTGATGGTCGCCATGGTGACCGGCACGATCAGCGTACTGTTAATTCCGGTTGTTTTGCAACAGCGCCGCTCCGCTCCCCCCAAAGCGATCGTGCGCGCGATGGTGGTCATCGGCCTTTTGCCTTGGGTCGCGTTCTTCGTGCAGATCGGAAGATAGGTCGATTTTGACCTTAGCCCGCAGAATGACTTGAAAAGCAACTGGACTCTACTATTTCTTCCCCAACTCTTTTTCTTCTTGCTCTTTGAGTTGTTGCAAGAAACCTTTCGGTCGCAGATCCGCTTCTTTGAAGCCTGCGGCGACCAACGCGCTGTATCTGACTCTCAATGCGGTCGCCGGTTGCCCATTGCGTTGTTCCAGATAATTGGCGGCAAAGAAGGCGAGTCTGTTGGTGTCGCCATACGTGTAAACCTCTTTGCCTGGCGGCAATGCGGCGATGATTTTGCGGCATTCGGGATCGAACGCGATCTTGGAGAACGGCGCCAAGGTTGCTCCGGCTAGGTGTCCTTTTTTCCACTCGACTTCTTCGCGCACATCGAGCAGGACCGCTTTGCCCTGTTTGAATTTCTCCAGCACCTGCTTCAGGTCTTCGCCGCGGGCGATACTTGCGGAGACGCTGATCAGCATCATCGCGATCAGCGTCATATTCGTGCGAGCCGTCATCAAGCGAATCCTCCGAATAATCGGAACGTGAAGTCGTGGAGACCCTAAAAGTCGGCGCTCCCCGGTGTGCGCGGGAAGGGGATCACGTCTCGAATGTTCCCCATGCCGGTAATAAACTGTAGGATGCGCTCAAGCCCCAGTCCAAAACCAGAGTGGGGAATCGTGCCGTATTTCCGCAGTTCGACATACCACCAATAATCGGCCGGATTCAGCCCCTGCTCCTGCATTCGTTGCTCTAGCACGTCTAACCGTTCCTCACGCTGGCTGCCGCCGATGATTTCTCCCACTTTGGGGGCTAGCACATCCATCGCGCGCACCGTTTCGCCATCGTCGTTGCAACGCATGTAGAACGGCTTAATGGAACGCGGATAGTCGTGCAAAATGACCGGGCGTTTGAAATGGACCTCGGTCAGAAAACGCTCGTGCTCCGACTGCAGATCGGTTCCCCATTCCACTTTGTAGTCGAACTTTTGCCCGCTCTTCAGCAGAATATCGATCGCATCGGTATAACTGACGCGCAGGAACTCGCCGTCGGCCATCGCCGTTAGCGTCGCGAGAACCGTGTCGTCGATGCGATCGTTGAAGAACTGCAGGTCGTCGCCGCAGTCGCGCATCACGTCCGAGATAATCCGTTTGATGAAATCTTCGGCGACCTGCATGTTCCCTTCCAAGTCGACGAACGCCATCTCCGGTTCGACCATCCAAAACTCGGCCAGGTGCCGCGACGTATTGGAGTTCTCTGCGCGAAACGTCGGGCCAAACGTATAGACATTGCCCAGCGCCGTCGCAAAAATTTCCCCTTCCAGCTGACCGCTCACCGTCAGGTACGAAGGTCGCTCGAAAAAGTCTTGCGTGTAGTCGACTTTGCCGCCGGTCTTGGGGGGCGCATCCAAATCGAGCGTTGTGACCTTGAACATCTCGCCGGCGCCTTCGCAATCCGACGCGGTGATGATCGGCGTGTGAACGTAGAGAAACCCACGCTCTTGAAAGAAGTTATGAATCGAACGTGAGACGCAGTTGCGAACGCGAAAGACGGCCCCAAACGTATTGGTGCGGGGGCGTAGATGAGCCCACTCTCGCAGCTTTTCCATCGAGTGCCGCTTCTTTTGCAGCGGATAACTCTCTGGGTCAGCCCAGCCGTAGACGTGGACTTCGCTCGCTTGAATTTCAGTCGTTTGACCTTTGCCCTGCGATGCGACAATCTCGCCCAGGATGCGCACGCTGCAGCCGGCCGAGAGCTTCTTGACTTCTGATTCGTAGTTCGCCAGATTGCCGTCAGCGACGACCTGGATGTTGCCCATGCAGCTGCCGTCGTTCAGTTCGATAAAACTAAAACCGGCTTTGCTGTCACGGCGTGTGCGAACCCAACCTTCGAGCTTGACCTGATTGCCGACCTGATCGGCCGAGAGTGCGGAGCGAACCGAAATTTTTTGCATGACGAACCTTCCGTGCCTGCGGTGCGAAGTCCGTTATTCTAGCCGCAGTAGCTCGAAAGCAAAAAGGGCGGCCGCTTGCCCAATGCAAGGACCGCCCTGGAGTTCGTTTGATTTCTCAATTTTTCTATTCTGCGATGTCCGCCGGAGCGTCATCTCGTTTGCAGAAGAAAAAGCCGACGAATACCGAGACGATGTAGAACACGACTAGTCCCATCACGACATTGGTCGCCAGAGCCTTGGCCGGATCGCTATCGGTCGCTTTCGCCCAGAGCGATTGTCCCGCGGCGCCAAACGCTCCCACAACCGCAAAAACCATGAGGACGTTCCAAATGACCATCGAAACGCCGGTTGGCTTTTGGCTTCCCAGGATTCGTTTGCTGTTCATCATCAGAAAGAACGTCGTATAGGCGATCGGCAGCAGCAGAATCGCGAAACTAGACGCGACAATCGCGAGCCAGATCCTCGCTTCGCCGGTCCAGAAGTAGAACCACGATGCGCCGGCCAGTCCAGCGATGAGGCAACCAATGACGTGCGGCGCGCCGCCGGCCTTGGCTTGGAACATCTCTGTAAATGCATAGCCGTTGATCAACATCAAAATGATAATCGTCGAGAAGCCCATGCCGAAGACGCCGAGTCCGAAAATCAGCCGGGCTGTATTTTTGCCCAACAGCGGCGCTAGCGCTGCGGACAGTTGATCGGCGTTGCGTTGCACCAGGGACGCGACGATCAGCCGGTCCGCTTCGTTCAGCGTCACCAGGTATTCTGGCGCCAGTTTTTTGGCTAATTCACTTTGCTGTTTGGCGATTTCGATGTTGGTCAGCTGGGTGTCGCCGGTGGTAATCGCAGTAAACTGGTCGGCGTATTCTTGCTTGAGAAGCGGAGTAATTACCGCAGTAGCGCCACCGATTATCGGCGATTTGTCGACTTCCGCTGGATCACTGCTCAGCCAGTAAGGATCGACCTTCGGGTCGTTGTAGTTGCTGCCGTTAAAGCGTCCCGCGGATGCGATCACAACGCAACTGGTGACGATGATGTAAGGAATGGCCATGCCGGTCGACAAGTCGAACCGGGCCAAGCCGCGAAACGGGCGATCCCAACCGCGCGCCAACATCGAGTAAGGGAGCAAAAAGGTCATGTTGATGCCGACCGCCGTCGCGGCTGCGCCGATCATTACGTCGCTTTGGGCGGTTACGATCCGTTTGCGGAAGAACTCTTGATGCGACTCGCTCGCCTGTTTGACAAGCTCGGCTAAGTCGCCGGTAGGCGCACTCAATTGACTGAGGTCAGGAATGAAGCCGGCGAAGATTTCGCTCCAATTGAGCGCTCCCTCGCCTGCCATCAGCACTACTACGCCAAAAAAGCAAATCACTACCATGCCGACAAGCAGTTTTAGCACCGTGTCAAAGATCTTGGCTCCGGTTCCGCCGCGGGTGTTCAACAGCACGACGAATCCGCCGGCTAACAACAGGATGACTGAAACGACGACCTTCGACGTAACGCTGCCGTCCAGAAAACCGGGGATTAAGTTTTTATCGAGCGAGTCGTAGCAAAGCGAAAACTGCGGCATGATAAAGATCATGTTGGCCAGACTGGTCGCGATGACCCAGCCCCAGCCAAGTGCCGGATTAATGTGATCGTTGATCTGACCGAACGGTTTTTGCCCGGTTGAGAGCGTGACATAGCTGATCGCTGATAGCATCACGACGCCCATGATGATCGCCATCAGCTGCAACCAGAGCATGTTAGTGCCGCCCAATGAGCCCAGATACAGGGCTCCAGCGAGTGATCCGCCTCCCAGCGTTATCGCGCTTTGCAGCCAGCCGGGACCCGAGAGTCGAACAAAGGCGAAGATCGTCGCCGCTGTCCCTTTCTCGTGGGCCTCTTGCAAAATTTCTCGATCAGTTTGAACGTGGTTACTTGGCGGCGTTTCCGCGCCGGTAGCGTTCGATTCAGACATGGCTGGGGCAGAACTCGTGGTGAGGGAGAAGATCTTGAGGAGGGTCTAGTGTAAAGCGCATCGTTTCCCGCTTGTAGCGCCTTCTGTGTAAGGCGCTACAAAATATTTGCGAGACTTTGCGTTTTAGTGGTGACCTTGAGCGGCTAGATACCGTTCGGCGTCAAGCGCGGCCATACAACCGGTACCGGCGGCGGTGACCGCTTGGCGATAGTTGTCATCCGCGACGTCGCCAGCGGCGAAGACGCCCTCGACGCTGGTGTTGGTGCGGAATGGAACCGTCCATTGGAGGTATTTTTTGTCGGTCATATCCAGTTTGCCGACCAGGAAGTCGGTATTCGGCGTGTGACCGATTCCAAGGAAGAAGCCGGTCGCGTTGTAAACCTTCGACGTGTTTTCGACCACATTCGTCAGCTTGGCTCCGGTGACGCCGTTTTCGTCATCGCCTATCACTTCGTCGACGACTGAATTCCAGACGATCTCAATTTTCGGGTTCTTCTCGGCTCGTTCGGCCATAATTTTCGAGGCTCGCAGCTCGTCACGGCGGTGAACCAAATAGACTTTCGACGAGAATTTGGCCATATAGTCGGCTTCTTCTACCGCCGAATCGCCGCCGCCGACAACAATACAGGGCTCACCGCGGAAGCGAGGGAGCGCTCCGTCGCAAACGGCACAGGCGCTAACGCCGCGGTTTTTGAACTTGTTTTCGGAGGGCAGCCCTAGATAGTTGGCCCGAGCGCCGGTCGCGACAATCACCGAATGAGCTTCAATCCATTCTCCTTCACGCGATTTCAGGCGGAATGGTCGGCTTTCGAAGTCGACTTCGACGATGTCGTCCCCAACGATCCGCGTTCCAAAGTTCTTGGCCTGCTGACGCATTAGCTCCATCAACTCGGGACCGCTGACCCCATGTTTCATGTGGGGGGCCATATATTGGCGGATCGAATTGTCGATCGAGCCGTCGAGATAGGCGGTCATATCGCCGGACGGAAAGCCAGGGAAATTCTCGACTTCGGTCGTCATCGCCAGCTGACCGAGCGGTCCACGACCAACATCGTAATGCTCTTGGAGCGGAGCGCCTTCGTATACCAAGGGTTGAAGCTCGGCTCGGGCGGCGTAGATCGCCGCAGTCCACCCAGCAGGTCCGCTTCCAATGATGACGACTTTCTCGGCCACGTAATCTTCCTATGATTTTAGGTAATAGCTAGGCGCGTCGGCCATAACTGCTCGAAGCGAGTCATTATAGGCGGATCCAAGTAGTAGTCCACTGCATGCAAGCGGCGCCAGTTGACGAATTTCGCCCTCTCTGGTAGGATCAGCCGCTTGTTTTCGTCCCCTGCAAGTCGCAGAGGCGCATATTCACCGGGAAGTGGGCCCAGCGCCCCAAACCGGAGCATGCGGAAAACGTCTTTCTAGCTGTCGATCCGCTGCTGGCGAAGTGAGGCGGATCGGTCAGGAGCTGTCAGCCCAATTGGACAGATCCACGGCCTGAGAGATATGGGTATCGCTTCGCAGAGGCTGAACCTTCGCGGTTCGGCTTGTCTCCGGCTTATTTAGGCGCCGGCATCGCTCTGTTTGCACGTATTGTTTCCGGGCATTCCCCTCGTTGAAGGAAAGCCTTTATGTCTACTGATGGTAGTGTGAAAGACGGCAGTGCAAACTCCGTCATCAAAGAACTGGTCGAATCGGGAATTCACTATGGTCACCGCACCAGCCGGTGGAACCCGAAGATGGCGCCGTATATCTACGCCAAAAAGAACCAGATCCACATTATCGACGTCCGCGAAACGATTCGCGGTCTGCTGCGAGCCAAAAAATACCTGACCCAAGTCTCCGAAGGGGGCTCGTTGGTCTTGTTCGTCGGCACCAAGCGTCAGGCCGGCGCCTCGATCGAACGCGAAGCCGAACGCTGCGGCATGCCGTTCATCAACGAGCGTTGGCTCGGTGGTACGCTCACCAACTTCCGCACGATTCGTAGCCGCTTAACCCGTCTGGAAGAGCTGGAACGAATTTTGGAAGGGGACGAACTCTCCAAATACTCGAAGAAGATGCAATCTTCGCTCGCCCGCGAATATCGCAAGATGTACCGCAACCTGAACGGTTTGCGCACGATGAATCGCCTGCCCGAAACGTTGGTGATCGTCGATCCGAAGAAGGAAAAGAACGCGATTCGCGAGGCCCATTCGCTGGGAATCACGACGGTTGCGTTGACCGATACCGACTGCGATCCGGATGAGATCGATTTGCCGGTGCCGGGCAACGACGACGGTATCCGCTCGATCGAACTGTTCACCAAACACCTGGCGGACGCGGTTCTCGACGGCAAGCACAACGTCGCGATGAAGGGCAAAGACGCAGTCCCCGCTTCGTAACGTGAAGTGAGGCTCGTTCATCAAAGATTCAAGGGAAGCGGATAAAATCTCCTTCCCGCTATTGTGAACTTAAATTCTGACACCGACTAAATCTCGGAGAATCTGATATGGCTGGAATTTCGGCGGCTGCGGTAAAGTCACTCCGCGAAAAAACCGGACTTCCCATGATGGAATGTAAGAAGGCGCTGGTCGAAACCAGCGGCGACGAAGAAGGCGCGATCCGCTGGTTGCGCGAAAACGGCGTCGCCATCGAAGGCAAGCGTCAAGACCGCGTGACTGAATTCGGTCGCTTCGGGGTCTTCGCGGACTTCGAAAAAGGCGTTGGCGCCATGGTGGAACTGAAGTGCGAAAGCGCCTCGGTCACCCAGCTCGAAGATTTCATCATGCTGGCGGAAGACTTGGCGAAGGTCTTGGCCGAAGGGCCGGGCGCAGCGACCCCTGACGAATTGCTGGCTCAACCGTCGACCATCAAGCCGGGTACGACTCTGGGCGAACTGAAGCTTGACCTGTTCAATCGCGTTCGTGAGGTCTTCAACATCGGCCGCATGATCCGGATCGACGCTCCGACCGGCGGATACAGCCACAACAGTTCGACGGTTGCCGGCGTGCTGATCGAAGTCGAAGGGGGCGACAGCGAGACGGCCAAAGACGTTTCGATGCACATTGCCGCGATGAGTCCCTCGGCCTTGAATGTCGATGAACTCGATCCGAAGGTCGTGGAAAACGAACGCTCGATTTTGACCGAAGCGGCGCGCAACGAAGGCAAGCCGGACAAGATCATCGAAAAGATGGTCGAAGGTCGCTTGCGGAACTTCTACGCCGAGTCGGTCTTGCTAGAACAGCCGTTTGTGAAAGACGACAAGCAATCGGTCGGAAACTACGCCAAAGACAAGGGGATGAAGGTCAAACGCTTCATTCACTGGCAACTGGGCGAAGGGGATCAGCCGGAAGGCTAGGTTCTCCGCCGCTTTTGTCCCGAAAAATAGAAAAGCCCTGTTCGCTGTAGCAGGGCTTTTTTCGTTCTTGTAGCAACTGGGATCCATCAATCCTGACGCATCTGCTGTGCGGCCAGCGACGTTTCCGGTAGAATTCCGTCGACGAATTCGGCTTCTCCCATTCAAATTGCCAAGGTTCGCCGCATGACCCAATCTGATGCTCCCGCGCCACAATACACGCGAATTGTCCTGAAACTCTCAGGCGAAAGCTTTTCCCACGCCGGCGAACGTGGGATCAGTATGGACGAAGTCGTTCATATCTCGAAGCAAATCCACCTGGCGTCGAAACTCGGATGCCAGATCGCGGTGGTGATCGGCGGCGGAAATATCCTCCGCGGCGCCCAGTTCAAAAACGAAAGCGCCATGATCCAAGAAGCGACCGCCCACTATATGGGGATGCTCGCGACGGTGATCAACGGCCTGGCGCTGCAAGACGCACTCGAATCGCTCGGCTGCGAAACGCGGCTGACCACGGCGATCCGGATGGATGGAGTCGCGGAGCCTTACATTCGTCGCCGCGCCAAACGGCATCTCGAAAAAGGTCGCATCGTCATTTTGGCCGCCGGCACCGGCAGTCCCTTTGTGACGACCGACACCGCTGCCGCCCAGCGAGCGCTTGAGTTGGAAGCGGACATCTTGATGAAGGCGACCCGAGTCGACGGCGTCTATAGCGACGATCCCGAGAAAAACCCGCACGCGATCTTCTATCGCAATCTTGATTTCGCCACGGTTCAGGCCCAAAATCTGCGTGTAATGGATTCGACCGCGATCACGCATTGCCGCGAACATGGCATGCCGATCTTAGTGTTTAACTACCGAACCGACGGCAACATTCAGCGCGCCGTTTGTGGCGATCATGTCGGAACATTGATCTCTCCAGAGCTCGAGCCGGTCAACTAGGGATCGCGTTGGCTGAGCTGCTAAGACTGCCGTTGAAGCGGTAGCTCCGTTAATCACGGAGTTTCCAGGAATGATGGTCGAAATTGTCTCTTCGTTCTCTGAAGCGCCGGTGAGAGAGATGCGAATCGCAATTTCGAGCCAGTCTAGCATCTCCCTCTTTGGCGATTCAAACTACGAAGCGAAAACGATAATGGCCCGCATATTTTCTTCGGGCCTAAAGTAAGGTAGCCTTATGAAGATTAGTTGCGGCGCATCGTGCTGCGCTAGTCTGCTGGAAACAACAAATTCAATCGTGGGACTGAGCCATGAGCGCTGACAACATTACGACCGAAGCGGAAGATCGCATGGAGAAGGCGATCGAGCATCTCAAGCACAATCTCTCTGGCATTCGAACGGGCCGCGCCAATCCTGGTCTGGTCGATTCGCTGCGTGTTGAAGTCTATGGTTCGCTGCAACCGATCAAGCAAATCGCTTCGGTCAGCGTACCGGAACCGACTCAATTATTGATTCGTCCTTATGACACAGGTTCGATCAAAGACATCGAGAAAGCGATTGTCGCCAGCGACTTGGGCATGGCGCCCCAAAGTGACGGCCGCGTGATTCGCTTGAATGTCCCGGCGTTATCGACCGAGGTTCGCAAAAAGCTTGTTTCGCGGATCAAGGAACTGTCGGAAGAAGCGAAGGTCTCAATCCGCAACGTACGTCGCGACTCGAACAAGTCGGCCGAAACCGCCGAAAAGAACAAAGAGATCGGCGAAGATATTCGGGACGATATCAAGAACGAAGTGCAGGAACTCACCAAAAAGTTTGAAGAAAAAGTGGCCGAATTGGCCAAGACCCGGGAAACAGAAGTGATGGAAGGCTAACTTCCCACTTAAAATATCAAAGGGTTCGCTTAGGTCGCGGCGCGCAAGCGTACGCGACCTTTTTTATCGTCTGCCTGTGAAAGTTGCGAGGGATGTGATGCTTCGAATTGGTCGACATGTTTGGTGGGTTGTTCTGGCCGTAGCGGCGATCGCCAGCGGCTTAGGCTTTCAGGCCGAACTATCGGCGGGAGACGCCAGAGTGAATCGCATCCTTGAAACAAAAGAACCGTTGGTGATTGGTCATCGCGGCGCGTGCGCTTTTGCACCCGAGAACACGATTCCGTCGTTTCAGTTAGCGATCGAGCAAAAGGCCGACATGGTCGAACTTGACTATTACTTGTCCGCCGACAAAGTGCCTTTCTGCATCCACGACAAGAACTACGACCGTACGACCAACGCGAGACAAGAATGGAAAGAAAAGAAGACGGCGATCGCGGCCAAGAACTGGGCCGACATCGCTCAACTCGACGCCGGGTCATGGTTTGACGCGAAGTTCGCCGGCGTCGCATTGCCGAAACTGGATCAAGCGATCGAAGCGATCCAAACAGGCAGCGTGACGCTGATCGAACATAAAGAGGGCGACGCAGAGTCGCTGATCCAATTGCTCAAAGATCGCGACTGGACGGACAAACTTGTTGTGCAGTCATTCAACTGGGACTTTGTCGCCCGTTGTCACGAGCTAGAACCCTCGCTAGCGATCGCCGCGCTGGGAAGCGACGAACTGACGGCCAAGCGGATCGCGCCGATCGTCGACAAGGTGAACGTGATCGCATGGAACGCCAAATTCGTCGATCGTGCGGCGGCGGAAATGGTCCACAAGCATGGGAAGAAGTTGTTCGTGTACACCGTCAACGACCCGCAACAAGCAAAAGAGTTGGTTGCCATCGGTGTGGATGGAATCATTACCGACCGACCAGGCGAGATCGGCGCTGCGATTCGCAAGTAAGCGGTGCGATAGCTGTGCTAGCAACTCCGCAGGTATAGCAAGGACGACGTGAGCTTTCGCGTCGTCCTTTTTGGTTGTGTGATGGGATCGATCTTGACCCCATTCAGAATGAGGTTTATATTCCCGCGCCCTAACTTATTAGGGATCGACCTGCACGGATGCAAACTTTAGAAAAAATCGATCGATTTTTGCAGTAGCAAGGAGGCGAGTGTGACTGAGTATCGAAACGCCCATCGAACAACCTGGGCCATCATCGCGGGCGGCTTCGTTTTGGTCGCCGTTGGCGTCATCACCATTCGCAATCTCGGCGGTGAAAACGACGCGTTGGCCCAACAACCGCAAGTTGCCGCCAAGGGAGTCGCTCCACAAGGCAACTCGGCGCCTCAGATCAAAACGGTCGCCGTGGTGAATCGTGAACCGATTACTCGTGATGAACTAGGACGCGAAGCGGCTCGCCGGTTTGGCGAAGAGGTGCTGGAAAGCGTCATCAACAAACATCTGATCGCCGAAGAATGCCGCAAACGCGGCATTCAAATCACGCAAACCGAAATTGACGCCGAAATCGAAGCCTCGGCCAAAAAATTCGGCCTGTCGGTCGATCGCTGGTTGGGGTTGTTGAAAGACGAACGAAACGTTTCGCCAGCTCAATACCGCAGCGACATCGTCTGGCCGACGATGGCTTTGCGGCGTCTAGCGGCCGATCGCCTGGAAGTGACCCAGGAAGAGTTCAGCAAAGCCTGGCAGACTGAATTCGGCCCGAAAGTGAAGTGTCGCATGATTTCGGTCAGCGATCGCGCTTTGGCCGAAGAGTTGCGAGCCAAAGCGGCCGCCGACCCCGATATTTTCGCCGACATGGCGAAGGACTTTTCCGAAGATCCGAACAGCGCTGCTGCTCGCGGCCTGATCCCGCCGATTCGCATGAACATGGGGACGCCGGAAGTCGAAAGCTTGGTCTTTGCCTTGAAAGACGGGGAAGTTTCGCAGGTGCTCTTCATTGCCGGTCAGTACCTGATTTTCAAATGCGAATCGCATTTGCCGCCGACTGAAGTCGACCCGGTGAAACAGCCGGAAATCCAGAATCGGATGGTCGAAGCAATTCGCGAACAAAAACTTCGTTCTTCGGCAGGCGACGTCTACGAAGAGTTGCAAGAAAAGGCGCAAGTCGAAAAGATCTGGAGCGATCCCGCCAAGCGTCAGCAGAATCCGAACATTGTCGCAACGTTGAACGGACAGCAGATCATGCTGGACGAATTGCAAGAAGAGTGCATCACGCGTCACGGCATCGATGTTCTCGAAGGGGAAATCAATCGCCGTTTGCTGCAGCAAGCGCTCAAATCGCAAAACCTGGATGTGACTGAACAGGACCTGAACGACGAAATCAGCCGCGCAGCCGATTCGTATGGGTTTTTGAAGGAAGATGGCTCGCCGGACTACGAGGCCTGGCTGGAAGAAGTGACCAAAGAACAGAGCGTCACGGTCGAAGTCTATGTTCGCGACGCGGTTTGGCCGACGGTCGCGCTGAAAAAGCTGGTCTCTGACAAAGTGAAAGTTACTGAAGAAGACGTTCAGAAGGGCTTTGAAGCCAACTACGGCGAACGAGTCCAAGTTTTGGCGATCGTCCTGGACAATCAACGCCGTGCTCAAGAAGTGTGGGACATGGCCCGTAAAAACCCGAGTGAGCAGTTCTTCGGCGAATTGGCTCGTCAGTACTCAATCGAGCCGGTCTCGAAGAACAACGACGGCCAAGTTCCGCCGATTCGCCGCAACGGCGGTCAGCCTAAGCTGGAAGAAGAAGCGTTCCGCCTGCAACCGGGCGAGTTGTCGAGCATCGTCAACATTGGCCGCCAATCGCTGATCCTGAAAGCGATGGGACGGACCAAGCCGACGATCACCGATGTCAACGACGTGCGTGACGAACTGGTCAAAGATATCCACGAAAAGAAGATTCGTCTGGAAATGGCGAAACAGTTCGACACGTTGAAAGAAGAGGCCCAGATCGACAATTTTCTGGCCAACACCACCCAGATGGGTAAAAAGTTGGAAGCTGCCGCCCGACAGCAACCGACTCGATAATACCGAGACTTCTCCAGAAGTTCTGCAAAAACTTAGGAGCCCTGACCGCCGGTTGGGGCTTCTTTTTTGCTAGCCCTGTGCGAACCTAAGGTTTACGCAGGCGATCCACCGCTCTAGTCGTCCTTTCCTGCGCGGTTGCCGATTCTTAGAATTACGTTTCTGCGTTCGATTTCCATTTACGCAATCTGCCGCCAACGCGGCGTATTTCAGGTTGAAGCTCATGAGCTCCGAATCCGGCCACCCCATCGGCGGCGAGACCCCTTTCAAGATCGAATATGCGCAGCGCGTTTACCGCCTGCCCCCCTATATGTTCGGTCGGATCAACGCCTTGTTGTACGAAAAGCGGGTCGCCGGACATGATGTGATCGACCTGGGGATGGGCAACCCGTCTGATCCGCCGCAAGAATTCGTCATGGAAAAGATGTGCGAAGCGGTGAAAGACGAACGGAATCATGGCTATAGCAAGTCGAACGGTATCCGTAACTTGCGTCGCGAAGTCGCCGGCAAGTATCTAAAAAAATATGGGGTTCGACTTGATCCAGAGAGCGAGGTCATCGCTTGTCTCGGCTCGAAAGAAGGCTTCTCGCACATGTGCTTGGCGATGATGGGGCCAGGCGACACCGCGATCGTTCCGGCGCCTTATTTTCCGGTTCATACCTACGCCGTGGCGCTGGCTTCCGGCAATGTGATCGCGTTGGAAGTGGGAGATAGCGAGAAGTTTCTCGAAAATATCGCCTACACCTGCGAGCATCTTTATCCGAAGCCAAAACTGCTGATCATTTGCTACCCACATAATCCGTCGACAGTAACGGTCGAACCAGAGTTCTTCGTCGAGATCGTGAAATTGGCGAAGCGGTATGGCTTTATGGTGATTAGCGACTTCGCCTACGCCGATATCGCGTTTGACGGCTACAAGCCCCCCAGCTTTCTGTCGGCCCCGGGTGCGTCTTCGGTCGGCGTTGAGTTTACGACCATGAGCAAAGGCTACAACATGGCCGGCTGGCGCGTCGGCTTTTGTGCCGGTAACGCCGAAATGATCAAAGGTCTCGCCACAATCAAGGGTTACTACGATTACGGCATGTTCCAGGCCATCCAGATCGCCGCGATCATCGCGCTGCGAGAAGGGGACGCTGCGGTCGAAGAGCAGAGCCGCATCTACGAGAGCCGCCGTGACGTGCTGGTCGACGGTCTGACGCGACTCGGCTGGGGCGTTACGCCGCCCAAAGCCGGTATGTTCGTCTGGGCGAAGGTTCCCGACGTCTGGATGCAGCGGATGAACACGATGGATTTCGCCATGATGTTGCTGGAGAAGGGGGACGTCGCGGTCAGCCCCGGCAGTGGTTTTGGCCCTTGTGGCGAAGGCTATGTCCGCATGGCGATGGTCGAGAACGAAGAACGCTTGCGTCAGGCGGTCCGGCAGATCGGTCGCTGCTTGAAGCACGAAGAAAAAGAGCTGGTTACGGCGGAAACTACTCTCGAGAGCTAAGAGGGGCCGCAGACCGCAGTTCCCATAAAATTACGCCTTAAATCGGCTCCGATTTAGGGCGTTTTTCTTTTTTCAGGCCCGATTCTCCCTGTTCGCAGGAGAAGACCAAGCTTGGTCCTAGTCGTAGCTAGCGGAGATTCCTATAATGACCCAAATTTGCGCCCGCGGCGCATAAAAAAGGAGGACTCTCGCTCGCCGAAACAAGAGTCCTCCCAAATTGGCTGTCCGGACCGAAGCCCGGAGACCCACAGCCGTACTGATGGATATCGGGCTTCGGCATGTCAATACTTTAAGCGACGCTGAACACGGACGATCGTTCGGAACAGATCGACCTTACCGTCTAAGAAAAAAAGTTCGCTTTCGATTCACCCGCAGAGATCTGACGACAAACGCAATGACGCAGCCAATCGCGAAACTAGCGCTGGAAGACGGAACCGTTTTTACCGGACGTTCGTTGGGGGCTGAAGGAGAAGTCGACGGCGAAGTCTGCTTCAATACGTCGATGACCGGTTATCAAGAGATCCTGACCGATCCCAGCTATCGTGGTCAGATCTTGACGATGACCTACACGCAGATCGGCAATTACGGCGTGAACACCGAAGACATGGAGAGCGCCAAGACGCACATGTCAGGTTTTATCGTTCGTGAGTGTAGCCGTCGCGTCAGCAATTTTCGCTCGACTCAATCGCTCGATGAGTTTCTCAAACAAAACAACGTTGTCGGACTATCGGGAATCGATACCCGAGCACTCGTGCGTCGCCTGCGCACTAGCGGCTCGATGAAAGGGGTTCTTTCGACCGTTGACCTGGACGACGCGTCACTGGTCGAAAAAGCTCGCAGCACCGCCGGTTTGGTGGGCCGCGACTTGGTGAAAGAGGTGATGCCAACCGCAGGGCAAACTTGGACCGAAAAGCTGAGCCCCTGGGTGAAGATGGGGGACAAGATCCGGGCTGATAAGTCGCGCACCGAACTAGATCTGCACGTGGTGGCACTCGACTTCGGCATGAAGTGGAACATTCCACGACATCTGCAAGACATGGGCTGTAAAGTGACGGTCATGCCTGGCTCGGCGACTGCGGAAGAAGTACTAGCGCAGAATCCCGATGCGGTGTTTCTCTCGAATGGTCCAGGCGATCCCGAACCGCTGCTCGGCCCGGTCGAAACGATTCGCGGCTTGTTGGGACAAAAGCCGATCTTCGGCATTTGTCTGGGGCATCAACTGCTGTCGCTGGCATGCGGCGCAAAAACGTTCAAGCTGAAATTCGGTCACCGCGGCGCCAACCAGCCGGTGTTGGATGTGACGACCGGCAAGGTCGAGATCACGTCGCAGAATCATGGCTTCGCAGTGGAAGAAGCGTCGCTGCCTGATTGCCTGGAAGTGACTCACCGCAATTTGAACGACAACACCGTCGCCGGCGTGCGGCATAAGACGCTGCCAGCATTCAGCGTGCAGTACCATCCCGAAGCATCGGCTGGTCCGCATGATAGCGAGTATCTGTTCGAGCGCTTCCGTGAGTTGGTCGACGGGCAAAAGGTCTAGTGTTTGCGACCGACCTAAATAGCTCGCTGCACAAGTATGGTAGTGTTGTGCTATCGGCGGATTTGAGAAGTTGGCGCAGGAAACTCGCTTGGCGATCTCTCGCTAGTTCTGACCGCCTGCGGTTGCGTATTCGGCCGATTGGGCTTCGGCATCCGTGGCTCCAGCCAACGGCGGCAGCGCTTCTTCCAGCATTCCTTTCGCTTTCGGCCACATCAACGCCGCTTCCACCATCATCCAGGCCTGCAGGATCAGCGTGCCTACGCTAAAGCCAAATAGCAGGTATTTTTGATTCCAGTAGAAGCCGGTATCGCCGTGGAAGAAATTGCCCAGCCAGGTGAGCTGCGGATACTTCTCGATAAACCAGGCGGTGTCGCCGTTAAACATGTTCCAAAATGTCGCGATCGCTGGCAGCACTAGCATCAAGATCATTGGGGGAACCGCAAACCAAACCGGAATCTTGCGTCGCCAGAGATAGAAAATGGTGACCATCAGGGCGATTCCGGCCAGAAGTTGATTCACAGCGCCAAACAGGGGCCAAAGTAACATGCCGCCGGCGCCGGGCGAATTGCCGGCGAAGATCGCGACCAATCCTCCCAGACCAACCGCGACGCCGGTGGAGACATACTTGTTGGTCAGCGGTTTGGTGATCTCTGCAGAGGCGAATAGCTCTTGCAGCACGTAACGCTGTAGCCGGGTCGCCGTATCGAGCGTTGTCGCAGCAAAGCTGGCGACCAGAACCGCCATGATGCCTAGGCCCAAGCGAAGCGGAATGCCGATCGCCGTCAAAAAATTGGCGCCGCCGTCGACGAACGCGCCGACCATGTTGCCCAGGTTGTTGAACTTTTTCCAACCGGCGCTAGCGTCATAGCGAGCTTCCCACGAAGCGCGACCAACCATCGCCGTACCATCGGCCGCGGCGACCGCGTGATACGATCCGTCATCGGCTCGCTCGTAGCGGCCCATGCCAACGCCTGCACAGCAGGCCAAGATGACCACCACCGCCAAGGCGCCTTCCAGCAGCATTGCGCCGTAGCCGACGTACTGGGCGTCTTTTTCGTTATCGACTTGTTTGCTGGAGGTGCCGCTGCTCACCAGACAGTGAAAGCCGCTGCAAGCGCCGCAGGCGATCGTAATGAACAGGAACGGAAAGATCGGCGGCGCGTCGAGCGGAATGTTGGTTGCGATCGCCGGAGCACTGGCGAACAGATCGGCCGCGCCGGTCAGCGATGCGACGACAAGTCCCAGCCCCAATAGAAACAGGGCAAGCACCAACTCGTGACTGTTAATGTAGTCGCGCGGTTGTAGCAGAGTCCAAACTGGCAGTACCGACGCGACAAAGCAGTAGACCAGCAGGATCACGGTCCAAATCACAACCGCGTTGCCGTAAAACTGCCACCAACTCGCATCGGCCGGCATGTCGGCTGGCGTCAGCAGATTCACGCCTAGGATCTCTGTCAGGTCGATCGGCAACCAATAAACGCCGATTGCGATGGCTGCGTACATCACCAATAACGCGCCCAGCGACGGCCAAAGGATGTTGCCTCCTTTGCGACAGATGTAATACCCGATCGCGATCGCCACGGGAACTTCGACCCAGACTGACAAAACCGACTGCGGGTACTTGGCGAAAATCAACGCGATCACCAGCCCGAAAATCGCCAGAACTACGGTTAATGCTAACGCGAGCACCAGCAGAAACAGGATCTTGGCCCGCGGGTTTATCAGGCGACCGGCGACTTCGCCGATGGTTTGACCTCGATTGCGAAGGGAGACGACCAAGGCCCCAAAGTCATGCACGGCGCCGATGAAAATCGATCCGAAAATTACCCAGAGCAATGCCGGCAGCCAGCCCCAAAAGACGGCGATCGCAGGCCCAACGATCGGGCCTGTACCAGCGATGCTAGTGAAGTGGTGTCCAAAGACCACTTCGCGATTGGTCGGCACAAAGTCAACATCGTCCCGCATCTCATGGCTAGGGGTTACCGCCTCTTCATCCAGGCGAAAGATCTTCCGGCTCAACCAACGACCATAGGTGTTGTAGGCGAGGATGAATCCAAAGAAGGAGAGCGCAGCGACAATCAACGTCGACATCGAGACTATCTGGGGGGCAAGAGTAGGGGGGCCGCAAGGTGATATTTTTAAATTTTAACGGCAGATCGTGCTGGAATACAGTGCGAAGGAGCAAGAATGCTCAAACCCTTGGCCGTTCTTTTCTGTCGTGAAGGTGAGAAAGTTCGCCGACGTCGGTCGTAGCCCTGAAGAGAATAGGTGGAAGGATTCAGCAAAGCGGTCGGGCGAGCGGCGAATTCCCCCCCTCGTCCCGCCCGATCGTTTTTTGAGGGATCGGCTAGAGAGGCTGGCGGTCACAGGGGGGCGAAATCGATTTCGCCCTACCGTTGCAGGGAAAGGGCTTATCAGGCTCCAGGGCTTTGCAGGTCAGTACCTGGCATCGCCAGGACATGCAATTGGAAGCTTGGCGAGACTCCATCGCTTTGCAGTTTTCTAATAAGTTGCAATTGCCTTGTTCGCAATCAGCGGGGTTGTCGCAGTTGCTTTGTTCTCGCGTTTGTGCGTCGTATCGGTCCTTGCATCCGTCGCAATGCTTAAAGTGGGCGTCCATCATCCGACGCTGGCTGGTGCTGAGCGAATGCGAACGATAAGCGGGCATCCGGTTTCGACACTCGCTGCAAGTGATGCTTGCATAGACCGGCAGCGAGCTAGCCGGACCGAGCCAGAGGACGATGCCGATCACCAAAAAGACGGAGCACAAACCACCAACTGTTTGCAGGGCCAGACGTCGCCGGCGCAGCGCAACGAGACTTTTCGCGACCTCGGCTAGTTCGCCGGCTCGGCAGGGACGCCAAGATTCAGAGTCGTGCTCGTTCATGCGAATGGAAATCGGCCCCAGGTAGTTTGCAACAGAAGGCTACCCAATCGTACGCAAAAAGAGGAGAGGAATTGGTACGAAGTCCTACGAATAGGGATGATTTCGCGGTAAATCGCTACGTACTAAAGCCAAGACGCAGCGACGCTTCTTGACGAGTGATTTCGACTGGTTCAGGAATTTTCGGCTCTGGCGCTTGAACGCTTTGCGCCAGCCGTTGCATCGAGCGGAGAATAATGCGACGACGACCTACCTTCACCAAGCCATCGTTCTGCAACTCGCCCAGAACAACTGTGACCGTTTCGCGGGTGCTGCCAACGATGTTCGCCAGATCTTGGTGCGATAGCCGAATTCCGAGCTCGACGCCATCTTCGGTACGTTTGCCGTAACTCTCGGCAAGTTCTAACAGCAAATGCGCCAAACGGTCGCGGTTCGACAGGAAGAGCAGATTTTTCACGCGTCGTTCAATGCGGCGACGACGAAGTCCGATCAGTTTGGTCACGCCGATAGAAAGCCCAGGGCGCGACTCCATCAGTTCGTGCATCGCTTCTTTGGGAATCGAGACAATCATCGCCGCTTCGACCGCTTCTGCGTATTCGTCGCGAACTTCGCCGTCCAGAATCGAAAGTTCGCCAAACAGTTCGCCTGGTTCAATAAAAGCCAGGATCGACTGTTTCCCCTCTGGGGTTAAATGGCAGATTTTTACACGGCCAGAAGCGAGCAGAAGAACCGTATCCGCTCGTTCGGCGGGTAGGTAAATCGGAGATCGCTTGGTGAAACGGCGGACGCGCGAGCATGCGTCGAGTCGTTCGATTTCTGCGGCGGATAACTGCTCGAAGATACGGCAGTTCTTCAAGTGCCAAATTTTCTCGGTCATCGAGACCCCCAAAATAGCTCGACGGACAGACTGCCCCAGAAGAAGGGGCGACGCCATCGAAGACCGGGTGGATGACACTTTGGATTCCGAAGATTCGGTTGAGGTTACGCCGATTCGAGAAACATTGGCAAAAAAAAAGACGCCGAAATCGGCGTCTCGAAGAAAGCTACCCCCCGAGGATTCGAACCTCGAATGACAGTGCCAAAAACTGTAGTGTTACCATTACACTAGGGGGTAAAAATGCGAAGGGGCTATCTTAACCAACAAGCCGGCTGGTCGACAAGTAGCCCACTCAGTCAACCACAGGCCCCTCATTGGACAGGAGGTCTTCGGGCGGGCGAAGGTTCGTCATCGCAAAAGACAATTGCTCCATCTCAATCGCCAAATCCACGCTTGAAACCGCGACATTCGCGGGCAAGTGGAGCGTGATCGGGGCAAAGTTCAAAATACCGCAAATTCCGGCTGAAACAATTCGTTCCGCGACTTCTTGAGCGGCGGCGGCCGGCGCGGCGATGATTGCCAGACGAACGTCATGTTCCAAGACGATTTCGGGCAATTGCGAGATAGGACGGATCTCGATGCCATCGAGCGTCTTGCCGTGCTTGAGCGGATCGGAATCGACCGCTGCGACGATGTCAAAACCTTGGTTCCCGAATCCTCGGTGTCCCAATAGAGCGCGCCCAAGGTTGCCGACGCCGGCCAAAACAACGGGCCAAGTGTGATCAGTGCCGATGATTTGCTTGACTGCCGAGACTAATTCGCTGCAGCGATAGCCGACGCCAGGGTAGCCAAAGTGACCGAAATGCGCGAGATCCTTCCGTACTTGGGCGTCGGTAAATCCAAGAAGTTGCCCAAGTTGCGTGCTGCTAGTCGTTACCACTCCGTCGCGCTGTAGTCGCTGCAATTCTCGCAAATACAGGCTTAAACGGCTGACGACAGCCTTCGGTACGGCATCAGCCGTCTGTTTATTTTTGTCTTTCGACTTGCTCATCACATCGGTGGGGACGTGCGGGTTCCTGCTATTTCTACCGTTACTCTATCGCTTGGGGTTCCTTCTAGGCAACCCAAGAGAGCTCGGCGGTTGAACGGCGAGATGGCGAGGATGACCAACGGCGCCTAGGAAATGAAAAAAGCCACCTGACCAAGGGAGGCCAAGCGGCTTTTATCATTCGACATTCTGTACTACCGCGCCGGGCAAGCGATTACTCGTCCAGCATGTCTTCGTGATTGATGTAGATATTGCCGTTGGTGGTGTTATAGAGCCATCCGTGCGTTTCGGTGACGTCGGTCCCGGTCGGAACGGCGGTGATTGCTTTAATGGTCGCCGAATTGGTGAACGAATTGACCGGCAGTTTCGATAGATACGGTCCCAAGGTCGGCGATCCCGTGGTCGTGCCGTCGACGTTGGTTTTGACAAGAATTTCGTCGAGTGTGGCGTTCGGCAAATTGCCTTCGTGCTGCGCTCGATAGAGCTGTATCTGGGAACGGAGCGTGTGAAGGTTGAACTTCACGCTGCTTGATTTCGCATCTTCCGTGGAATCCGTGAATTGCGGAATCACCGTCGCGGCCAAAACAGCCAAAATCACGACCACGATCAAGACTTCGATCAACGTGAAGCCAAGGTGTTTCTTATTGGACATGGGGAATTGTCTCCTGCGATTTACTTGCCGCCCGGCAAAAGTAAGTACGGTTTTCTACTTGCGACGCGAAATTGCGATCCGCTTCTAGTACTTACGTTACGGCAAACCCTCGTCAAGGAAATTGAGTGCGTTTCAAGTGGTGATGTTTGGGATTTTCCTAAGAAGGGGAGGAGGGTGCGCCTAATGTGCGACTTATTTCGATTGTGGCGGATGGCCCTGCAATGCTAGCGTTTCACGTTGCCCAATATTCCCGGTTTGTTTGTTGTCGATATTTTATCTAGTCGAACTATCTCAAGCTGCCGTCCCAGATTGACGATAAGTTACGACATCCAGGTAATGCTTGGGATAACTGGGAAGACTACATGCGACAGCTGAGTCCCCAGGTTTATCGCAAGGATCATCTGGAGCGGTCGGAGGATTCTGCACGGATTTTTCGGATTTTGGGGCTAAAGGACACGGCGAGCGCATCGCCAAACCAGGCCAGGCCCTTTGTCACAACACACAGCGATTCTGTCAGCTAAGGAGAATTGGAAATGAGAGCGTTTCTTTGGGCGCCGGTGCTTGCGGTATTGCTGACCGTAAGTTCGGTAACAACTGCTGAAGCCGGCTATTGCGGCCTGTTCAGCTTCCGTAACTGCTGTTGCTGCGAGCCCGTTAGCTACGAGTGCTGCAAGCAACAGTGCTACACGGTCAACAAGACCTGCAAAGAGGTCCAGTACGAGAAGCAGGAAATTACCTGCTACAAGACGGTGTACGACAAGGTGATGGAAGACAAGACAATCGATTGCGTGCGTTACGAAAAGGAAACGCGCTACAAAGATTGCACCTACACCGTTTGCAAACCTGTCTACGAATCCAAAGTCCGCACTTGCACCTATACGGTCTGCAAGCCGGTCTGGGAAACGAAGACCAAAGAGATCAACTACACGGTCTGCAAGCCGGTTTGGGAAACCAAATCGAAAGAGATTTGCTACACGGTCTGCAAGCCGGTTTGGGAAACGAAGTCGAAAGACATCACCTACACCGTCTGCAAGCCAGTTTGGGAAACCAAGACCAAGGACATCTGCTACACCGTTTGCAAGCCGGTCTGGGAAACCAAGACCAAAGACATTTGCTACACGACTTGCAAGCCGGTCTGGGAAACCAAGACCAAAGAGATTAACTACACCGTTTGTAAGCCGGTCTACGAAACGAAGACCCGTGAAGTTTGTCACACGGTCTGCAAGCCGGTTCACTACACCAAGACCATCCAGATCAATTGCGGTCACTACGAAACGCAAGTTACCGAAATTCCTGGTCCGGTCGTGAAGAAGTGCGTCCAAGAGCCGGGTTGCTGGACTTGGGATCCTTGCTGCTGCAAATGCGTCTACTGCCCTGGTGAGACGAAAGTCGTCGAAGTTCAGTGCCCGCCGCGCAAATGCTGCAAAAAGGTTTGGATTCCGGAAGTTAAAGAAAAGACGATCAACTGCGTTAAGTACGAACGCGAAGTGATCAAGAAAGAGTGCCCGTACACCGTCTGCAAGATGGTTCCGGAAACTCGCACCAAGACCTGCACGTACAAAGTGTGCCACATGGTCAAGGAAAACCACGTCAAGACTTGCACCTACAAGGTTTGCAAGATGGTGCCGGAAACGATCACCAAAACTTGCACCTACAAGGTTTGCAAAATGGTTCCCGAAACCCGTGTTAAGACCTGCACGTACAAGGTCTGCCACATGGTGAAGGAACAACGTACCAAGACCTGCACGTACAAGGTCTGCCACATGGTTCCGGAAACCCACACCAAAGTGTGCACCTACAAGGTCTGCCACATGGAACGTGAAGTAAAGACGAAGGAAATTCCTTACACCGTCTGCAAAATGGTTCCCGAAACCTGCGTTAAGCAAGTGCCTTACACGGTCTGCAAGCCGGTCCACTACACGAAGACCATCCAGGTTTGCAAATGCGTGCCCCGTAAAGAAGCCTACACCGTGACGCGTTGCGTCCCGAAAGTGGTCTGCAAGACCGTCCCCGTGACGGTTTGCTGCCCGGCTCCTTGCGGTTGCAAAAGCGACTGTGGTTGCGGCGCCTAGTAACTAGGCCAAGATCGTCCAGCTTCCTCGAAGCCTGATGGCAGGATCGAGGTCCCTGGCCTGGTGGTAAGCGAGCGGTCCGAGTTTCGACTCGGGCCGCTTTTTTTATGCGCGGTCCACCCTTTTGCAAGAGTCGCGAAATCGAAAAAAGTTAATATGGGTACGAATGTTGCTTCCGTATATGGGGGGAGAAGATTTCTTGGAAAAGGCCGCAAGCGATACGACCGTATTGCGGGGGGGGACTCGTGTCCCAGGCTTCGTCGATCGCCACGACCATGGGTTAATTGCGACAAATGAAGAATCTAGATCAGCTTATGTGGATGACCAAGGGGGCGATTTCCTCCCAGTTTTGGCAGTGGGAAGTCGTCCGCAATCTGCCGGGGAAAATGCGTGATCGCATTATCGCCGCTGATCGGTTTCATGATCCCAACCATGAATGGGACCTTTCCGAGACGCTGATCACCGAGGCGATTGGTGATCCAGCTTCGCGCGACGAGTCCTACTATCTGTCGGTGCTGATCAATTCTAACTCTTTTGATTCCATTACTTACGATATCGGCGCTGGGATCTACAAGCGACCGAATCAGCCGGGGAACATGCTCTTTGGGGATTCGAGTCGCACTCGAAAATGTAATGGCTGGGGCCCGTTTCATTCGATCAAATTTCTCATTCGCAAATCGGTCGCCAATGCGAGAATCAGTGAGATGCTGGGCCAAGAGACAGTTATGCCAGAGATTTTGCACACGCATTCATTTCGTGATGCAGGTCTAGAGACATTGCTGAAGCAATTGCGACAACATTGTCGTCAGCCGCACAACGCCGAGTGGCGACTAATTGCCGATCAAATCTTCGACGCAGTCTTGGAACGACTATTACGGGTCGCAAAAATCAAACAAATAGAATTGACGACCGACGATCGTCTCCGGCCAAACGCCGTAAATCAAGTCATCGATTACATCCATGCCCATCTCGAAGAACCCATTCGCCTTGCTGACTTAGCGCAAGTTGCTGGGGTCAGTCGCTGCCATTTTTCACGACTTTTCCATCAAACAGTTGGAATACGGCTGAATCAATTTCTAACGAAGACGCGCGTCGATAAATCACTGGAACTATTGCAAGTCTATAGCCGGCAAGTTCCGCTTCGTGAAATCGCCAAGTGTTGCGGTTTCTATGATCGCTCGCATCTGATTCGTGAGTTTCGTCGAGAATACGGCGTTACGCCTGACGTCTATCGTCAGTTTTCCCAATAAAAGAGGATTCGCTTAAATTCTTGGCAAATTTGCTCACGGATTACGCACGAAACCGCCTCATTCTCGCCAAACTGACCAAGCGACGATGCCGTAGCGCAAACATCATCCACTTACGGCGGGTAGTCGGCAATTTTTCGCGGGCAATTTCTATCGGTGACGCAGCGCGATCTGTTGAGACATAAGTCCACTACCACCAACTAAATAAGGCGATTCACCGGCGCTGCAGTTGTGGCGGAGCGGACAAAATACGTGGGCGACGCGGATGCCCGGAATAGGACATGCTGTTTCTTTCTTCCACAGCCGGTCCCCAAGCATTTTTTATCGCCGGTTGTCACCACTTCGTTCGTCTCATTGACGTGGTCCGTGAGCTGGTTTCATCCATATTCAAAGTTGGAAGTGAAGGGAGTGTCGATGGAAATTCATTCGCCCGGTCGCAAAAACCGCGGTTTTACGTTGGTCGAACTGCTAGTCGTGATCGCGATTATCGGCGTCTTAGTTGGACTCTTGTTGCCGGCAGTACAACAGGCCCGCGAAGCGGCCAGGCGTATCCATTGCACGAACAATCTAAAACAAATCGCCTTGGGATTTCACTACTACCATGACGCGTTCTCGGCATTGCCCCGTGCGGGGGCCGGCGTGAACAGCGCGCCTCCATTGGTTGCGATACTTCCATATATCGAGCAGTCGGCGCTTGCCGATACGTACGACAGCAAGATGAGCTGGGATGCGGTCGCCAATAAGGATGCGATGAAGGGGAAAATGCCGAAAGCATACGTTTGTCCCAGCTCTCCGGAGGGTGGAAAAGCATTGGGAATAATTATCTTCTCTAGCGATTTCATTGGTCTACAAACATCCGACTATCTGTTTCGCACGAATGCGCCGTCGATTGACGATCCCACTGAGGAGTTGGGGGATACGTTCTTCCCGTACCGCAAGAATTCGCAGTTTCGTAACGCCACTGATGGTTTGTCTCACTCGATTCTCATGCACGAGCAAGCAGGTGGAACCGAATACTACTGTGGGAAGAGGAAAGTCGAGTATCCGTTTCCGTTGCCCGGCGGCAGTCCCTGGATCGCTCCTCCCGGCACTCAGCACATGCAGGTGCAATGCGTCGACATGGGCGGATATGACGTGAACAACTATGCTGGCGTTGGCGGCGTGATCAATATTACCAACGCCTACATTTACACTCCGTATTCGTTTCACACCGGCGGCGTGCAAACGACGATGGGAGACGGTTCGGTCCATTTCCTTTCGGAAAGTATGGACATCTACGTCTTCAGCTATCTCTCGGCCTGCAACGATGGTCAAGTGGTTGGAGGTGACTTCTGATGTCCAAAATAACGACATTTTTTCAAGTGACCTTCACCGCCTGGAGATATCTGCCGGTCATGCTGGCGTTATTTTTCATCGGGTGCAATACGTCGCAAGACTGGCGAACCGAAACGCATCCAGCTCGCGGCAAAGTTACGGTCAACGGCGAATCCCCTGTCAATTTGTTTGTCATTTTGAATCCATTAGAAACGCCGTTTGATTCGCGGAATTCAAAACCGTGGGGGATTGTCGATGCGAACGGCGACTATCGCGTGATGACTTATGAATCCAACGATGGGGCTCCGATCGGAACCTATGCGATTACCATGCGTTGGCCCTTCGATCCAAGCAAGTCGACAGATCGTCTTCAAGGCGTCTATAACACAATTGAAAACTCGCCGTTGACAATTACGATCACGCAGGGAGAGAACATCCTTCCGCCCATTGAACTGAAAAATGTAAAGGTCGCGAAGGCAAGCTCCAATACAAACAGTCCCAGTACTCAATTGCATGCCGATTTGATTCCGTCTTCTTCTGCCGATGGTCAAGTCCCATGATTTTTCGCTGCTTGCTATGGGTTGCGTTGCCAATCATCTTGAGCGGTGTCGAGCCAGTGCGTGCCGATGACGCAACACCGACCAATCCGAAAGTAGAACTGCTTGTACAACAGTTGGGCGACGAGAAATTCGCACTTCGCGAGCAGGCCGCTCGGCAGTTGATTGAAACTGGCATGGAAGCGATCGATTTACTGCGCCAAGGCCTGGAGTCGGATGACGCGCATGTGCAATTGCAGGTTGAATACTTGATCGACGCGATTTTGCAAAAGGACAAACGCGATCGTATTACGGCTTTTCTCGCTGGAGATGACCAGGCGATTCCTTTCTGGCCTGAGTACTGCCAAATAGCGAATTCGAGCCCATCCGCACGAAAAAACTACGCGCGGATGGCCGAAAAAGAATGGAACCTGCTGAGCTATATTGGCCGTCATCCGGATCAAATCGACGAGGCGATTCGTCAGCGATCCTCAGAATTAATCGCGCAGTGCAAGAATAGGGAAATGCGCACGGTTCCTTCGACAATGAATGTGGCAATGCTGTTGTTCGTTTGTGATTCATCTTCGCAAGTGAGCAGTGAAACTTACAAGGAAGTCGTGCAACAGTTGACTCCGCTGGCGATTCGAGATTCGGTCAAGTCACCCGTCGAGAGGCAGTTGTTTGACAACTGGGTCGCCCAAAGCGTCAAGCGGCCGGAATTGGGGCACGACTTGCGCTTGCAGATTCTCTTCACTGCGATGCGGGTTAATCTTCGCAGCGGAACGATATTGGCGAAGGAGTATATCGCCGAATGTGAAACGATGCCCGAAATTGGCCTCGGTAAGCTTCCGATTGCTTTGGGGATGTTGGCGATCGCCAAATTAGGCTCTCGGAGCGAACTTCCCTATTTAGAAAGCCGGTTTAACGACTCAAGTTCTGCTGACCAAAGTGTTGGCGGTTTTGCAAATGTTCCCGCGTCGAAAGGAGAAAAGCCGCTGCAACGACAGGTCCGTGATTTCGCGCTGTTGGCCGCAATACATTTGGAAGGCCAAGATCCGTATGAATTTGGGTTAACGCGACTTGTCCCCAATCCGATCTCACTTTACCTCCATTCGACAGTCGGTTTCACCTCAGAAGAAGAGCGGATCGCTGCTTTTGAAAAATGGCGACTTTATCGCGAGTCTGCGGCACAACGAGAATTATCGCCTGTTTTTTCCGATCCTGAAACGAGCCGCCACGATACGCAGTAGCAGTAAGTGGTATGGGTAAGATTGTCGATTGCGATTGGCGAAACGGGAGCTTTCGCTAAGAATCAAATCTATCGCACCGTCTGACGACTATTTCGAGGGAGCTATGAGCGTCGTAACAGAGCATGTCGGGCCAGCCAGCGCCGCCCTGGAGAATCAGAAGCAGGGGGCGAAACCTCGAAATAAGCCGATCTTCGTCCCGTTCGTCAAAACGGTCGCTCCTTGGTTGATCAGTCTGGCGACACTAGCAGCGGCGATTGTCGCGATCGATTGGTTGTGCGGGTGGAATTCGCAGGTTGTCGCGCGTGCTCCAGTCGTATTTGCGGCGGTTTATGTAACCAATTTGATTCGTTATCTGGTTGCCGCCGGCGGGGCGTTTCTGCTGTTTTACGTCCTATTACGGCGAACAGGTTGGTTGACGCCGATTCAACAGAAGCTGGCTGCAATGCCCGAGATTCGCCGGGAGATTTTTTACAGCATTGCGTCGCTGGCGATTTTCGCCGGCGTAGGCGTCATCGTCTATCTGGGCAAAGTCGCAGGGGTATTGCAGTTTTACTACGGCGGCAATCCGCTCGTTAGTTATTACTTTTGGTTCTCAGTCGTTGCGATGATCTTCCTCCATGACGCTTGGTTCTATTGGACGCACCGATTGTTGCATACCAAGTTTCTCTATTCCAAGGTGCATCGCATTCATCATCTGAGCCACAACCCAACTCCCTGGGCGGCGTTCGCTTTTCATCCAGTGGAAGCGTTCATCCAAGCGATCGTATTACCAATCGTGGCAATTTTCCTGCCGATGCATCCGCTGACGGTCGTCTTTTGGATGCTTTACATGACAGGGATGAATGTATTTGGGCACTTGGGATTTGAGCTATTTCCCCATTGGTTTTTGCGAAGGCGTTGCTCCAACTGGCATAACACCGGTGTTCACCACAACATGCATCACCGCTGCGTGAGCTCGAACTTTGGCCTCTATTTCAATCTGTGGGATCAATGGTTGGGGACGAATCACCCTGACTATCAAGCCGAGTTCGAACGGGTGACGGCCGATTGCGCAAATAGCGCAGTCGAAGAAGCCGATTAGTCGATTGGTAGCAAGCTAGATTCGGATAATCGCTGGATTTCACGCGATATCGCTGTCCCCCTATATGTATGGAATCTCGCCAAACCTATATTGAGACTGCGGTAAGATGCGTCTTGATCCTTCGACCCAATCGCTTACATATTTGCGAGTGCTTTGGTCGCCAAGCGAGCCAGTCGCGGGTCAGTCGACTTCGCCGCTTGTTCCAGAGCCGCTTTTGCAGATGCGGTTCGCACGCCAATCTGATCGATCGCCCAGACCGCTTTTTGTTGGACTGCGATCGCTGGATCGCTGGTAATCGCAGCAAGTAGTTCCGACGCATGCTGTGCTGCGGACTCGCCGAGTCGGCCCAACAGTGTGGCCGCCCAAAAGCGAACATCGGCAGCGGATGAAGCCATTAACTGCGCGAGGGCCGGGGCATCCTCGGGCGAAGGAGATTCCAGCGTTTCCAACGCGCCCACGGCCGCTTCTCGAACCGACTCATCGGGATCGGCCGACAAACGACACAGCGGGACTGCAGCGCTACGCGACTCGGGACCGATTTGAGCCAATTTTTCACAAGCAGCGAGACGAAGCGACACATCGCCGCTGTTGAGGTGATCCATGAGCTGCGATAGATCGGTTGCCATCGACATTTCCTTCGTTCGATTCCGATTGGGTAAGTAGGACCAGTCCATTTTCAAGAGGAGTTTGCTCTGTGACGACGGACGCCGCCAATCAATATAGCCAAGTGACGAGAATTAACGAGTTGATCTCACGACTGGATCGACCGGAAGGTGATGCAAGCGGTGGCATAAACGCGTTTCTGGAAACGATCGCCGCCAGTCCTGGCGAATCGCTTTACATTTCGGAAGTCGATACTCGCTGGACAGCGATTTGCCTCTTTGGCGCGATATCATCGTTGCTGCCCGCCGCGTTGGACGATTTCCTGGATCATGATCTCTCCTTGCTCGAGTTGGTTCATCCCGAAGATGCAGTGCGAGCGATTTCGGCGGTTGATGAAGCAATCGGTAAACGACAATCGTTCGACTTGCTTTTTCGCGTTCGTCGACGTGATGGCGGTTGGCGATTGTTGCGCGATCGAGGTCAGGCGATTCTCGACCGACAAGGCCAGCCGCGATTCTTGGCGCATCGACTTTCGCCGGCGTCTTTGTCGGGGACCGCGTCCAGCGGAGAAGAATCGAAGGCGCTGCGTGCAATGGTACGGAAATTGGAAACCGAGCAACGACTGACCGCCTGTGAAATCCATGATGGTTTCGTGCAATTGGCGACCGGAGCGTTGATGCACATCGAGGCGTCCGCCTTGGAGAATGACGAGTTGCGGCAGGCCAAACGCTTACTACGCGAATCGATCGACGAAGCACGCCGATTGATCGGGGGACTGCAGCCAGCGGGATTAGAAGAAGCCGGCGTTCCGGCGGCGATCGATGAGTTCTTGGCCAGCGCCCACGCCTATTTTGATATTCCGGTTTCACTCCATTTCGACGAGAGCTTTCCACGTCTTACTTCCACCGAAGAGACGGCGTTGTTCCGCATATTGCAAGAAGCGATCTACAACGCCAGCAAACATAGCAAGTCGGAACGGATTCGAGTTCGCCTGCGTCATGTTGATGGCTTAATTGACGCTGAAGTCCGCGACTGGGGACTTGGCTTTGATTCCACTGCAATCGGCAACACAGGGTTTGGACTGGTCAGCATGCGTGAGCGTGCGAAATTACTGGGGGGCCGCGTACAATTGTCCAGCGTCCCAGGCGAAGGGACGATCGTACGGTTCCGATTTGAAGCGAGTCGCTAAGTTGGCTACCGCGCGTCGCGATAGATTTGCTCGATAACTTCGTTGACGCGCAGACCATCTTCGCCGCTGACGTGCGGAGGACGACCTTCCTCAATCGCGGCGACAAAGTCGGCGATCAACGGCACGTTGTAGTTCGCGTGCGGAGGATGATGTTCGACCTGATCACCGTCGCAGGTGCGAATCACCAACCGGCCCGAGTTGAGCGGCGTCGCATCGACGATTCCTTGCGTTCCAATAACGGTCCATGAATCGGGATCATGCACAGCGTCAAACAGACAGGTGACGCTGGCTTGGGGCCCGTCGTCGAAACGGAGCGCGAAGGTCGCCACATTTTCGACCGCGTCGGGCGACTTGCGGGAGCAGATTCCTCGGATGTCGATGACGTCTCCAAAGAGCCGCAGCAGGACGTCAATCCGGTGGCTGCCGACATCCATCACGGGCCCTCCGCCTCCTTCTTGCGATTTCACTCGCCAGGGCAGGGAGCCATCTTCCTCCAGGACAATCGGCGCTGAACAGGCGATTTGCACCGCCAGCACTTTGCCCAGTTGTCCGGTCTGGATCAATTGGCCCAGGCGCTCGATCGCCGGGTAAAACGGGCGATAATAGGCGACCCCCAAGGTGCGATTGATTTCTTTCGCCGCGTTGATCATCAACTCGCACTCGGTCGGAGTCAGGGCCATCGGCTTCTCGACCAGCACATGCTTGCCGGCGGCCAGCGCCGCCAACGTTTGCGGCAAGTGGAGATGGACCGGAGTTGCGATATAGACCGCGTTGATCTCTTCGTCGGCGAGCAATTGATCCGCGGACGGATATCCGCGCGGAACCGAAAATTCGTCGCAAAACGTTTTGAGCGAGTCGGCGTCGCGGCGACAGGCGGCCAACAGTTCGCAGCCGTCGACCGCTTGGATCGCGGCTGCGACCCGTTTACGGACGACATCGCCGCACCCCAATATTCCCCACCGTACCGTCACATGCGTCCCTTTCGCTGGAAACGAAATCACCTTTGCACGAGTCTGTCGCGCCTTACCGAGAGAAGCAACCAGGGAAGCGCCAAGCGGAATGACCGGTAATGTCGGTAAGATTGGCGCCGATTGTAGAAAGATCTCCGAAATCGTAGGGAAGAAAATTTGCGTCCCTCTTAACGGTGAGGTAGCGTTGCTCGGTTATTCTTTCGGAGTAGGAAGCATGCTGCAGATCATGAGGATCAACGCCGCGACGAGCATCGCCTCGATTGCCGTCGTGCTCTGCGCCATGCAAACCGGCTGCCTTTCTCACAGTCGCGGTCGCTGGAATCCGCCGATCATGGCCGATCCCGATCCCGCTTCGGCTCCGCGATCCTCTTGCTTTAGCGTCGTGCCGTGCGCAGCGACCTTAGAATTGATCGAGCCGGGCAATGCGATGCGCATTCCCGATGTCGAGCCTGCCGATCTCCCTCCCCGTTTGCCCAACGACGGCGGATTTTGGCGTAACCCAAACCTCAATGCGGGGCCGCAGCGTCTGCCGCCGATCGATCAAGAGACGCCGACTCCGCTTCCCAGCAATCCCCAGTGGGGCGAACCGGTCATGCCGCAGCCGTTGCCCGACGGCGTGATCCAGCCTGCGCCGATTGCTGAATACGAAATCGAAATGAAAACCCCGCCGCGCGACGATCGGTTGCTGTTGGCCGAAAGCTATTACGCGATGGCGGTCGACGCCGATCGAAAGATCGACGAGCATGCGATGAGCTTGTATCTCGACTCGATACTAGGAGCGTGGGACTATTTGCAGACGGCGCCGGCGGAGAATGATATTTCGAAGAAGACGGGACGCGCTTGGGAAATTTATCATTCGAGCCTGGCGCGGCTAATTCATATCGCGGCGGTGACGGGACGCATTGAAAAGAATATTCGGATCAAAATACCGGAAGACTACGGCTTTCGGGTGCTCGAGATCGAATACGCCGGGTTCACCTGGCGGGCCGATGAATTTGACGAGTGGAATGTGGTCGGAGACTACCATTCGAAATATCTGCTGCATCACTACAAACGCCCTGGATTGGGAGTGCCGTTAGTGATTGTCCGTCATCGTCGGCCTGACGATCAATTCTTGCCGTCGAAAACTCCGTTTAACGCAACGGCGGTGCTTCGTCCACTAGATGACGAATGCCAAGTCGAGATGGATACGCCGACGCCTGATTGCGAAACGCATGTCGAACGTTTGGTCGGCTCGCTGCAGTTGTTCAATCCGGATGAAAATGATGATGTTGAATTCCGCGAATGCCAAACGGTGCTCGCCGCCGATTGGACAGCGCTGTTCGCTTATCTCTTGAGTCACCCGCAACAAGAGATGCAGCGTTCGTCCCATCATGGCAGATCCGATCCGCCGCCAGCTGGGTTGTTCATGCTAGAGCCGCATCAGCCGGGTCGCATTCCGGTCGTGTTTGTGCATGGCTTGCTTTCGGCGCCGTACACCTGGGCGGCGATGGCCAATGAATTCTATGCGTATCCCGAACTGCACAAGCGATACGAAATTTGGGCGTTTCAATATCCGACCGACGAACCGTTCTTAGAATCGGCGGCCGTACTGCGGCGTCAGTTGGACTGCGCCGTTCAATGTAGTGATTCGGACGGGACCGATCCGGCGCTCGATAACATGGTGGTGGTGGGGCATAGCATGGGGGGCCTGATCGCCAAGCTGTTGGCCGCCAACAGCGGAAATACGCTCTGGCAACATGCCGCTTTTGTGCCGATCGAAGAAGTCGTCGCGCCAAAAAAGGAGCGCCTCCGGCTGCAGCAAAGCTTTTTCTTTTCGGCGACCCCTTACGTCAAAGAAGTCGTCTATATCGCGACGCCGCACCAAGGCTCTTCGTGGGCGCGGCGCTGTTTGGGGCAAGCGACCTCCTTGGTGATTGAAGGGGTAGAGCATCGGGAAGAAGAGCATAAGAAAATAGTGAATGCGAATCCGGCCGCATTTCGCGAAGAGCTGCGCCGCCGACCGCCAACCAGCATTGACTTGTTGGAGCCCGATAGTTTGATCTTGAAGGGAATCTATGACTTGGACGTCGCGCCGGAAGTGCGTGAACATTCGATCATCGGACGAGGCTGGTGGTCCATTCATGACGGCGCCTCGGATGGCGTGGTGCCGGTAACCAGTGCGCGTTTGCCAGGCGTCGATACCGAAGTGATGGTTTCTGCAACGCATACGCATCTCAATAAGCATCCCGGAACCATATGCGAAGTGCTGCGCATTTTGCAGCAGCACGCCGATCAACTTCCTTGGGTCCAGCCGCATCTAGTGGGGCAAGCGGCGACGAATTAACCAATTTGCATGATTTCTTTCGCACAGATCGGCGTGGAGCCGCTGTTTGTGCTTCTTGTCCCAATTTCGGGGAATGATCTGGCGCTCTAAACGCGAACTCGTGGTAAGAGTCGCCTTCGATCGGAAAAGTACGATGGTGCGCTATCAAGCCGACGGCGGACTTTGTTGTTTTGCGGCAATTTTACGGCTGATTCAGACATCGCCTTGAAAATGTCCGCCGTCCAGCCGCCCGAAATTGGTCGCCGACGCTTCCCCCGTGCTGGCGCGGTAGGTTATTATAGAAGAATTGTGTCCCCCACCCCAATGGAGAGGGTTCGCAGGTCGCATCGTTCCTGCCAACACTTGGCCCCCCCTCCCGACGACCTCGCCGCCGTGCGATTCGTCCTTTTTTCTACATTGCCGGAGCAGAGTATTTCATGAAGATGGCGTCGAAGTTATTTGCCCTGACCCTGTTCGCCGCTGCGATTTCGCTGGCCGGCGCGGTTCGAGCCGAATCGAAGCTTGAGCTGAAAAAAAGGGACAAGATCGTCTATATCGGCAACACCCTAGCCGAGCGGATGCAGTATTATCCGCGATTTGAAACCTTGTTGCAGGCTCGCTTTCCAGAATTAGAGTTGCAGGTTCGCAACTTGGGCTGGTCGGCGGACGAAATCGAACTGCGTCCCCGCAGCAAAGATTTCCAAGATCATGGCCACAATCTTGAAGATCACAAGCCTGACGTGATCTTGGCCTTCTTCGGATTCAACGAATCGTTCGCCGGACCGGGAGGACTGCCGAAGTTTGAAGAAGATTTCACCAAGTTCGTCAAAACGACTTCGACCACCAAGTACAACGGCGAATCAGCGCCGCAATTGGTGATTGTCTCGCCGATCCCGAACGAAGATCTGCATAGCCGCACGTTGCCCAACGGCCAAGTGAACAATAAGAACATTGAACTGTACGCCGCCGCGATGAAGAAGATCGCCGCAGCGAACAACGTCGTGTTTGTCGACGTTTACGCTCCGATGAAAGAAAAGCTGGCGGCCGACACCGATCTGACGATCAACACCGTTCATCTGAACGATGACGGTTACAAAGCGTTCGCCGAAGTTCTGGACGCCGGTTTGTTTGGCGCGGCGCCCAAATACAAATGCGATCTGGAGAAGCTGCACGCCGAGGTCTTTGAAAAAGATCTGCAATTCTATTACGACCATCGCGCGGTCAACGGCTTTTACATTTACGGCGGACGGAAGAATCCGTTTGGCGTCGTCAACTTTCCGGCCGAATTTGAAAAGCTCCGCAAGATGATCGCAGTGCGCGATCAACGTATCTGGGCGGTCGCCGCCGGCAAAGATGTTCCGGCGAAGATCGAAGATTCGGGTACCGGTGAGTTCACCAAAATCGAATCCAATGTCGATCGTCCGATCTCATTTGACACGCCCGAAGAAGCGCTGAAAAGCTTCAAGTTGCCGGAAGGCTACGAGATCAATCTGTTCGCTTCGGAGCAAGACTTTCCGGAACTGCGTAACCCCGTTCAGTTCGCTTTCGACGCGAAGGGGCGTTTGTGGGTCGCAACGATGGAAAGCTATCCGATGTATCTGCCGGGAACTCCGGTCGATGACAAGATCTTGATCTTTGAAGACACCAACGGTGACGGCAAAGCGGACAAGAAGACGGTGTTCGCCGATGGTCTGCATCTGCCGACCGGTTTGGAGTTGGGGGATGGCGGCGCCTACGTCGCTGCTCAGCCGAACTTGATCTTTTTGAAGGATACCGACGGTGACGACAAAGCGGACGTCAAAACCTATCTGCTGCACGGTTTTGACTCGGCCGACTCGCACCACTCGCTGAGCGCCTTCACGTGGGGACCCGGCGGCGCGTTGTACTTCCAGGAAGGAACATTCCACCACACGCAAATCGAAACTCCGTACGGTCCATCGCGTGTTAAAAACGCAGGCGTTTTTCGCTACGAACCGTTGACCGCCAAGGTCGACATCTTCGTTTCCTATTCATTCGCCAATCCGTGGGGGCATACGTTTGATGATTGGGGACAAGACTTTGTCGCCGACGCATCGGGCGGAGCCAACTACTTTGCCGCCGGCTTTAGCGGCGATGTCGATTACCCCAACAAGCACCCGGGGATGAAGCAATTTTTGAAAAAGCAGTGGCGTCCTACTTCGGGTTGCGAATTTGTTTCAAGCCGCAACTTCCCAGAGTCGGCCCAAGGCAATTACCTGCTGAACAACTGCATCGGCTTCCAAGGCGTGTTGCAGTACAAGATGAAAGAGGATGGTTCGGGCTTCGCCGCCGACCCGGTCGAACCGCTGTTGCAGTCTTCGGACCTCAACTTCCGCCCGGTCGATTTGCAGTTTGGTCCGGATGGCGCGTTGTACATCGTTGACTGGTACAACCCGCTGGTTGGTCATATGCAGCACTCGGTTCGCGACCCGAAACGAGACAACACGCATGGCCGTATCTGGCGCATCACCTACACCGGCAATGACTTGGTCAAACCGGCCAAGATCGCCGGCGAGTCGATTCCGAATTTGTTGGAATTGCTGAAGTCGTACGAGTACCGCACGCGTTATCGCGTTCGTCGCGAATTGCGTGAGCGTGACGCTCAACAGGTCGACGCCGAATTGGCCAAGTGGATCGCTGGATTGGACGCGAATGATAAGTTGTACGAACACAACTTGTTGGAAGCGCTCTGGGTAAAGCAGAATCTTGACATGGTCGACCAGGACCTGCTGGCCAAGTTGCTGCGTGCCTCTGATCCGCGAGCCCGCGCTGCTGCGACGCGCGTCCTGTGCTATTGGCGAGATCAGGTCGAGGAACCGCTCGCGATGTTGCAATCGCAAGTGAACGACGAGAACCCTCGCGTTCGCTTGGAAGCAGTTCGTGCGTTGAGTTTCTTTGATACGCAGGAAGCTCTCGATATCGCCTTGGAATCGCTCGCCTACGACCAGGACTATTACCTGGAGTACACGTTGGGCGAAACGATCAAGACGCTTGAAGGTCGCGTTGGCGCCAAAAACTAGTTGCCGCAAACGCTTGGTGATCATGACGGAGTCACCCGGACCTGGTTCGGGTGGCTCTTTTCAATTACGCAACGAATACCCTCAAAAGGTTCGATCTATGAGTTTCCGTCACTTCAGCTTGCTGACGACGGCGAGTTTCGCTCTCTTGCTAATGGTTTCCTCGGTCTCGGCGCAAGGGAGCGTCGACGCGATGGTAAAGATGATCGACAGCGGTCGCATCACCGAGCAGCGTCTACCGCAAGTCCTCGATATGATTTGCAAACGGGCCAACGACGAGAACCTGGCTTTCGTCTTTCAAATGGCGATCAAGCCGGATGGCTTTCCGGCGGCGGTTCGACCTGACGCGCTGAAGTCGCTGCACGAAGCGGCCGTGAGTCGTAATGCGGTTCCTACCGGCGATCTGTCGGCGATCGGAGAGCTGCTGAAAAGTGACGATCGAAAAACGCAAACTCTCGCGGTCGAACTGGCCGGTCTGTGGAAAGTGGAAGGTTCGCTCGACGCGCTCTCGAAACTAGCGACCGAAAAGAAGACCGGCGCTAAACTGAAAAAAGCGGCGGTCAACAGCCTGGCGATGATCGGCGGACCGAAAGCGGTCGAGACGTTGGAGAAATTGACCCAGCCGAATCAGCCGTTGGCGGTTCGCTATCTAGGCGCGTCGGCATTGGTCGACGTCGATGTCGACAACGCAGCGATGATCGCCGGGAAAATTCTGGCTGGCGCCGATACTTCGACCGATCCGGCGGTGATGATCGACGCTTTTCTCGCCCAGCAATCAGGGCCGACCAAATTGGGCGCCGTTCTGGCCGAAACCAAATTGACGCCGGATGTCGCAAAGATGTGCTTGCGGCAAATGTTCGCCGTAGGTCGGAGCGATCCAGAACTGGTGACTGTACTTTCAAAAGCGGCCGGTATTGATGACGACGCGCCGACTATGACCGCCGACGAAATCAAAGCGGTCGCCGCTGAAGTCTTGCAAAAAGGGGACGCGCATCGCGGAGAAACGCTCTTCCGCCGCGCCGATTTGAACTGCTTCAAGTGTCACTCGCTAAGCGGCGCCGGCGGCCAGATTGGTCCCGATTTGAGCGCCGTGGGGGGGAGCAGTCCGGCTGATTATGTCGTCACGTCGATCTTGTATCCCGAACAAGCGGTCAAAGAGGCCTACACGACGCGGACCATTTTGACGATTGACGGCAAGGTCTACACCGGCATCGTCGCGGAAGAGGATGATGATCGCGTCATCATGAAACAGGCGAGCGGCCAAGCGGTCGTGATTCCGGTTGACGATATCGAAGACGAAAAAGAAGGCGGCTCGCTGATGCCGAAAGGGCTGGCGAAGTTCCTGACCCATGACGAATTTCTCGATTTGGCGCGATTCATCTCGGAACTCGGCAAGCCTGGTGAATACAAGATTCGTACCGAGCCGACCGTGCAGCGGTGGCGCGTGTTGACGGAAACCCCGGCCGAACTAGCCGCCGGCGTGCCGACGATCGGCGAACTGGAAGAGTTGCTCATCCAGGCGCCGGAGGATGCCTGGACTCCGGCGTACGCAATGCTTGCAGGGGCGCTGCCGCTGGCTGAATTGACGGCGGACGAGCGACCGGTCCTTTACCTAATGGCCGAAGTCGACGTGGTTGTCGGCGGTAAAGTTCAAGTTGGACTGAACGAGACGACTGGAGTTTGCGTTTGGGTCGGTGATGATCTGCTGCCGGAAGGAAAGCCGGAAGCGGTCGAGTTGGAACCCGGCAAGCATGCGATCTATTTACGCGTTGATCCGGCGTTGTTCCCCGCGAAAACGTTGCGTGTGACGGTCGATCGGCCTGCTGATTCGCATGCCGAGTACACCGTCGTCAGCGGCGCCTAGTCGGAAAGTAACCAGCGTATGGATGCGGTTGTTCTTTCGTGTGAGCATGGCGGCAACGATGTGCCGGCAGAGTATCAACCCTATTTTCGCGACGCCGAGCAGGTCTTGGCGTCGCATCGCGGCTGGGATCCCGGATCGCTGGAGATGGCGGGCGCATTTCAACGTTCGACCGGAGCGCCGCTCATTACGGCGACGGTATCACGGTTGGTGGTCGAACTGAATCGTTCTCTTGGTCATGCAAGCCTCTTTTCCGAGTTCACGCGGGATCTGTCTGCTGATGAAAAGCAGGCGATCCTGGCTCAGTACTATACGCCTTATCGAACCGAAGTCGAAAAGGCGATCGCTGATTTCTACGATGCCGGGCGACGTGTGATTCATCTGTCGCTGCACACGTTTACGCCAGAGCTGAACGGCGAAGTGCGAACCGCCGAGATTGGGTTGTTGTACGATCCGCGGCGACCCGGCGAAAAGTCGTTTTGCGCCGCTTGGCGAGCGCGGTTGGTGGCCTTGCGAACCGATATGCGAGTCCGTCTGAACTATCCTTACCTGGGAAAAGCGGACGGGCTGACAACTTCGCTGCGACAGAAATATACGGTCGATCAATATGTTGGCGTCGAACTGGAGGTCAATCAGCGATTGGTCGCAGATACGGACGCATGGCGAACGTTGATCGCCGATCTGGCGCAAACATTTTTAACGGGCGTTCGACGTCCCATGAGCTAGTTCCAGCGAAATCGATTGCTCGAGCTCTTTCAACAGATTGCTGACGCTCTCGGCAAGTTCGGCGTCGGGGCGATTTTCCAGCGATTCGTTCGCTTGATTATCGCTCTCCAAGTCTTGCAGGCGATTGAACCAACGCAATAGCGAACCGCGGCTGATCACTCCGGTCGGGCGACCTTCGCGCACAACAACCACACGACGAATCGATGCGCGGTTCAAGAAGTTGTAGATTGTTTCGGCCGTGTCGTCTTCTTCAAAGTAAACGACGTCGGAACTCATCGACGAGCGAATTGGCTGATCCCAACGGGCGACGTCGGTCATATGACTCATCAGGTCTTTTTCCGACAGCACGCCGCACAGCATGCCGTTGCGATCGACGACCGGCGCCGAGTTGATCCGATAACGCAGCAGGAAGCGTAGAGCGCTGCGCGCCGTATCGCTTTCTTGCAGCGTCACAATCGGAGAGGTCATCACATCATGAGCCAAAGCATTCGCCAGCGGCGTGCCCCACTCCTTCACCGGGTTCGGCAATTCAGCCGATTGGATGGTCGCAGAACGACGAACGACTCGATTGCGCCCTAGCTGTTTTGCGATCACAATCGCTTCTTCGGCTAATTGAATTAACTTATCTAAGTTGGTCGTATCGGCATGGGTCTGCGCGACCCCAAAACTGGCGGTCGTTGTCAGTGTTTGTCCATCGATGGTGACAGCGCTGCCTGCGAGCACTTTGCAAAGACGCTCCGCAAACTGCGCAGCTTGGGATTCGTTTGATTCGACCATGGCGATCAAAAAGCGATCGCCTGCCAAACGACAGACATAGTCGGTCAATCGCGTATGACCTTGCACGACCTGGGCGATGCGTTGGATTACCTGGTCGCCTGCTTCATAGCCATATCGGTCATTGATTTCTTCGAATCCATCCACGTCGAGCACGATGCACGACAGCGGCAGATGATAGCGAATCGCTCGAAACCATTCACGTTCAAGTTGTTCGTCTAATTGACGACGCGTCGCCAGCCCGGTGAGCGGATCATTGCGGGACAGCCCAGCCGGACGATTTTCGAGCGCGACCACGCGCGATGCAGCGTGCAAGCGGGCCAGCAGTTCGTTACGATCCAATGGTTTGGGCATAAAGTCATCAGCGCCGGCGTGGAAGGCGCGTAGTCTTGTCTCGGGGCGCGTGTCCGCAGTAATGACGATCGTATAGATATAATGAGTCAACAGCGCATCCCGCGTCCAGCGGCAGACCGTTTCGCCATCGATGGTCGGCATCATCCAGTCGGTAATGACGTACTGGGGTTGGTTGGTCTGAATCACACGCAACGCAGAGGCGGCGTCGCCGCAGGTCGTGACTTCATATCCAGCTTCGGACAGCCATGATTCAATCAACTGTCCCATGTTCAAATCGTCTTCAATGACCAACACCTTCGGGTTGGTCGAGATCGGCGAAGCGGCGTATTCCAGCGTCTGACGAAAACGGGGCGTCGCCAGACGGCGATCGGAGTTCGAGTTGTTAGCATTCGATGTTCGTCGTGCGATCATCGAGAACTTGTCAAAGCAAGCGACGAACGCCTGGACGACGGTTGGATCAAAGTGTTTACCGCTTTCCGAAACGATCATCTCGTAGGCGTTCTGAACCTCAAACGCTTCTTTGTAGACCCGTTTAGATGTCAGCGCGTCAAAGACGTCGGCGACCGCGACAATTCGAGCGCACAGCGGAATGTCGCGGCCTTTGAGGCCCTCAGGATATCCGGCGCCATCCCAGCGTTCATGATGATGGCGAGCGACCTGGGCCGCCATGCGAAAGAAGTCTCCCTTGGAACTGCTGCGAGCGACTTCATCCAACGTTTGGGCTCCGATTTCGGCATGCCCTTTCATCACTTCGTATTCGTCCGGAGTCAGGCGACCCGGTTTTAACAAAATTGCGTCACTGATGCCGACTTTTCCGATATCATGCAACGGACTGGAACGATAGAGATCGGACAGAAAAGCTTCGTCAATTTCGTCGCTGTATTCACTATTGCAATGCAGTTGTTCGGCTAGGATCTGCGAATATGCGCGCATGCGGACCAGGTGTTCGCCGGTCTCCACATCACGCGAGTCGGCGAGCTTCGCCAGGGCGAACACGGCGATATCTTGCGTCGCTTCAATCGCTTGAGCGCGCGAATCGACGATTCGTTCCAGCTCGTGGGAATATTTTTGCAGCTTGTCTTCAGCGCTTTCGGCACGATAGATCGCATCTTGCAGTCGCAAGTGGACCTGGATTTTGGCGAGCAACTCGTGGCGGTTGATCGTCTTCAGGAGGAAGTCGACCGCTCCGCTATTGAAGAGAGCAAGCCGTTTCGCCGAGTCATCTGTGCTGCTGAAGATAAGAATTTGCGCCAAGTCGCAGCATTTCATGCGACGCAACTCTTCGCAAAGATCGTGGCCGTCGCCATCGGGCAATTGCAAGTCAAGCAAGATCAAATGTGGCAGAAAGCTCTCGACTATTTCGCGGCATTCATGCACGTTGGATGCAACGGCGACTTCGTAAGTCGAATCGAGCAAGTCTCGTAGTTCCTCCTGAACAAGCGGAGAATCGTCGACAACTAAGATGCGATGTTGCATGGGAAATCCAATCCAGCCCCCTGGATTCAAACGCGTGTCGCGAAAGCCATCGGCTCATACACATGTCGAGCGTATGAAAACGATAGGGCGCAGCACGCTTGCGGCAATCCGAAGCAGACTGCTTGGGGAGAGGAATTCCATTTTCTGGGGGGAAGAATCGCTACGAGCGTTAGGACTCGACCGCAATCACGCGATGGAAATGCAATTGCACCTCGCCGTCGACGACGCGGCGAACCCCTTCCACCAGACAACGAGGCTCATTGTCTTCCTGGCCAAGTCGGATAATGTCGTCCAGTTTCATCCCGGGCGGCGTGGTGAACGTCGACTGATGGATGATTTGATTGCCTGCGTCCAGTTCTGGCACGATAAAGTGACAGGTTGCTCCATAGGTAAGCATGCGGACGGCGAAAGCATCGTGATAGGGACGAATGCCGGGAAAGCTGGGGAGCAGACCATGATGCAGGTTAATAATTCGCCCGCCTGCGTATTTCCAGCAACTGCTGGCCGGCAAGACCCGCATATACCGAGCCAAAATGACATAGTCGACATCAAATTCGTCGAGCACGTCGATCATCTTATCGTCGTCGGTTTTCCCCTCGTGATCGCCGACGTTGCGCCACTCGACGCCAAATTGTTCGGCCAGGCCGCGACAAGCGTCGCGATTGCCGATCATAATCGCCGGTTCCGCTTTGATCTGATCGTCACGCATCGCCCGCAACAACGCTAGCGCAGGTTCGGGGCGGTATGTGGTGCAAATCGCCAAGCGGGGGCGGTCTTTGCGCTCGTCGGGCGTCCAAACTCGTATCGACAGATTTTTCAGGCGGCCAATTTCGGTAAGCGCCATCCGTAGTTGGTCGATGGGGGCGTTTTCCAGTTCAATCCGCAGCAGCATGGCGAAGACCGCTTCTTCGTCATGATCGTACATCTGGATTTCGGCGATGTTGGCGCCCAGGCTGGTGACGTAATGAATGATCGGGTCAGCCAAACCGACGTTGTCAGGACCAACCGCAGTAATGACGATGCGCATCGCGAATTGCAGGGGGGCAAGGGAGCAAACGGGGAATGGCCGCCGGGAGTTTGGCCCGACGACCCATCTAATATGCCACAAATTTTCTGGCCTGCCGCTGGGAAGTCCGGGAGACTGGTCGTAATCTGCCGGTTTTGCTAGATTTAGCTGGCACGCCAACAGCGCAAATTCGCTAATTTTCAGCTCCCCCCATGGGGAAAAGGATCGCGGCCATGTCCCTCGCCAAACGAACCAAACCATATCGCGAAGATCTAAAGCCAGGCGAAGTCCTCTGCGAACATTGCACCGCCAAGTGCTGTCGTTACTTTGCGTTGCCGATTGATACGCCGGACGAAATGGCCGATTTCGAGTTCATTCGTTGGTACCTGCTGCACGATCGAGCCTCGGTGTTCGTCGACGGCGAGTCATGGTATTTGCTGGTTCATACGACATGCAAACATTTGCGTGACGACAACATGTGCGGCATTTACGAGACCCGTCCGCAAATTTGCCGCGACTACACGACCGAGAATTGCGAATACGAAGATGACTGGGTCTACGACATGTATTTTGAGACTCCTGAGCAAATCTGGGAGTACGCCGAGGCGATCGCTCCGCGCGGCGCGGGACAAAGCATTCGTAGTCGCAAGCCGCCGCTGTTGCCGATCCTCAACTAGCGCGTCGCCAAAATCCCCTTCCATCGAACCAACACGGGCGGTCACACCGCCCGTCTTTTTGTTCCTAGAAAACCGATGTCTGAAAAAACAAAGCTGATTCAGCCCCGTACGCTGAAGGGATTTCGCGATTACCTGCCGGAAGCGATGATGCCGCGCGAGCGGCTGATTGACGCCGCAAAGCAGGTTTATCGTTCGTACGGTTTCGCCCCCATCGATACTCCGGCTCTGGAGTACGCCGAAGTTCTCAGCGGCAAAGGAAGCGACGAGACCGATCGTCAAATGTATCGCTTTCAGGATCATGGGGGACGGGACGTCGGGCTCCGCTTTGATTTGACGGTGCCGCTGGCGCGATTCGCCGCGCAACATGTCGGCACGCTAGGAACGCCGTTCAAACGCTATCATGTCGCTTCGGTCTGGCGCGGAGAAAATACGCAGCGCGGCCGCTATCGTGAGTTCATGCAGTGCGACTTCGACACGATCGGAACCAAGTCGCTAGTTTCCGACATTGAGACGGCGCTAGTCATTCATGACCTGATGCGGGCCATTGGCTTCGAAGGTTTTCAGATGCGCGTCAACAACCGCAAAGTGTTGAGCGGCGTCCTAGAGAAACTCGATCTGGCGGAGAAGTCGACCGAAGTGCTGCGCGCTCTCGACAAGCTGACCAAGATCGGCCGCGAGAAAGTCGCCGCCGAGATGATCGCCGCGGCCGGAGCAACCGCCGAGCAAGCCGATCAGGTGTTAAAGCTGGCCGAGGTCTCCGGTTCTAATGCGGAGATTTTAAATCAGTTAGAGCCGCTGGTCGCCGGATCCGAAAAAGGGGAAGAAGGTTTATCGCAACTGCGTGAACTTCTCGACGCGACTTCGGCGGTCGGCGTGACCGACACGCGATTGGCGATCGATGTTTCGATTGCTCGCGGTTTGGACTATTACACCGGCACGATCTTCGAGACCTTCCTAGACCAGTTGCCAGGGATCGGCAGCGTTTGCTCCGGCGGACGCTACGACAACCTCGCGAGTCTCTATACCAAAGAGCAGCTTCCCGGTGTGGGAGCGTCGCTTGGGCTCGATCGATTGCTGGCGGCGATGGAAGAGTTGGGGCTGATCGAAAAGGTCAGCACGCCGGCGCCCGTCTTTATTCCGTATTTTGACGCGAAGAGCCTGAACGCCTACCTGGTGCTGGCGTCACAGCTTCGCGCCGCCGGGATCGGCGTCGAGATCTATCCCGAAGCGAAGAAGCTGGGGCAGCAACTCAAATACGCCGATCGCCGTGGATTCAAGATCGCGATCATCGCCGGCGACCGCGAACTGGCCGAAGGGAAATGCCAGGTCAAAAACCTGGCCGCTGGGGAAGCGACCGATGAGTCATTGGCCGATGGCGCAGCGGCCGTGATTGCACGAATTGAAGAGATTCTTGCGGCTCCATAAATCATGGTGACAAACTGTTGTCACTCTCGGTTGGCAAACTGTGGGCGTAAGCTCGCCGCCGAGGAGACAACCGATGACGATTCGCACCAATCACTATGAAGCTGCTTTCGAGGCCTATCTTCGCCAACTACAAACCCCCTATGTGGCGGTTGATGAATCACGTCGCTCGCTGACGCCCGATGGCTCGATCAAAAACGTCGACTTCATCGTCTCGCCGTCTGGGAGCGAGATGTCTTGGTTGGTCGATGTGAAGGGACGACAGTTCCCATCGGGGCGCAAAAATCGCTACTGGAAGAACTGGGCGACCATTGATGACTTGCAGGCGATGGCCCAATGGGAGTTGTTGTTTGGGCCGCAGTTTCGGGGATTGTTCGTCTTCGCCTACTGCGTAACCGGAGACATGGCGCCGCTGCCGCACAATTTTCTCTTCCCGTTCAAGGGAGAGATCTATGCGTTTGTCGGCGTGCGAATTGATCTCTATGCGGCATGGGCCCGGCGAATCTCGCCCAAGTGGCGGACCATCGCAATGCCGACCACCGCCTTCCGGCAACTGGCGCAGCCGCTAAAGCTGTTCCTGGAGGCGCAGATCGTCTCTGGCGGAGATTTTGATCGGCGTCGGGCGACGGAGATGGCGCCGGTCTATTAAGTGCCAGTGATCCAAGCAGGCGTCAATTAGTCGCTCGAAATCCCATAATCGTCCGCCTTCTTCTTGACCGTCGTCCGGTGCATGCCGAGCGTTTTGGCCGCCGCGACAAATTGCCCCTGGTGCTTTTCCAACGCGGCGCGGAGCAGCGGCGGTTCGACCAGCGCCAGCAATCGGGCGTGCAAGTCGTCAATCGACTCGTCGGTCGCTAGTTGCTGCTGCGCCCAAGAGCGGACCAACTCGGCCAGATCGACTTGTCCCGTCGTGTTGAGCGGGGGCGCCGCGGCAGGCAAATGTTCGACACGAATCGCATCTCCCATGCTGACGATCTGCGCGTGTTCCAGCGCGTTGCGAAACTCACGCACGTTGCCGTACCACGGACGACGTTTGAGTTCGGTCAGGGCCGCCGTAGTAATCGCCGCACTTTGGCCCTCTACGCCGAGTTGCGAGAGAAAGAATTTCGCCAGTTCCGGAATGTCATCAACCCGTTCGCGCAGCGGGGGAAGCTGTAAGCGAAACGCGCTCAAGCGAAAATAGAGATCGTGCCGGAAGTCTCCTTCTTCGACCTGCGAGAGCAAGTGACGATGCGTCGCCGAAACGACGCGAAAGCGGGTTGGCACCGGTTGTCCGCCGCCGACCGGCGTAACTTCACCATGTTCCAGCGCTCGCAGCAGCTTGACCTGTGCGGCGGCCGGGATATCGGCGACTTCGTCGAGAAACAGCGTCCCGCCGTTGGCAAGTTGCAAGAAGCCCGGCTTGGCGTCGTGCGCGTCGGTGAACGCGCCGCGGGTATGTCCGAACAATTCGCTCTCGACCAACGAGGGGCTTAGTGACGCCAGGTTGACCGCTACGAATGGTCCCGCTGATCGGGCGCTATGTTGGTGAATCGCTCGGGCCGCGAGTTCTTTGCCAGAGCCGCTTTCCCCTTCGATCAAGACGCAGGCGTCGGCAGCCGAGGCTTGCGCGATTTTTTTAAAGACCGTTTGAATCGAAAGCGACTTGCCGACCATTCCGTCTGGGGGAAGCATCGATTCGCCGGGCGACGTCGCAATGGTCGTTTCGCGCGGCGTCAGTGCTCTTTCTAACGCGCCGGTGATGGTCGCGGCGTCAAACGGTTTGACAATATATTCAAACGCGCCGCTGCGTACGGCGGCGACCGCAGTTTCTAAGTCGCCGAACGCCGTGATCAGAATGATCGGAACGTTCTGAGATGCGCCTCGGATCGCTTCGATCGCTTCCAGTCCCGATTTGCCGGGCAAGCGAACGTCGAGCACAATCGCAGCCGGCTGAAACGTGTTGAGCTTCTGCAGCGCTTCTTCAGCAGAGGCGGCGATTTCCGCGCGGTGCCCTTTCGCTTCGGCAAGTGAGCTGACTGCCCAGCAGACGCTGGGTTCGTCGTCAACGATAAGAACATCCGCCATCGCTTAGTCGTTTCTCGTATCAGTCAAGTGAATTTCAAATCGCGTTTCGCCATTCTCACGACGATAGGTCGCATCGCCATGATGAACGCGCGCTACTTCACGAACGATCGTTAAGCCCAGTCCGACCCCTTCATGCTTGGAAGTAATCAGCGGATCAAATGCGACCGCTGCGATCTCAGGCGGCAAGCCAGGGCCGTTGTCGGTGACCGTCAAACGAACGCCTCCTGGTTCTCGGTTCAATTCTACCCGGACTTCGCCGGTTGCGGATTGGTCGCTGCGCGGATGGCCTGCAATCGCTTCGACGGCGTTGGTCAGCAAATTTACAATCACGGTCTGCAATAGCGTCGCTTCTCCCATCATCGGAAAGACTCCGTCGCCGATAAATGTCATGTTGACGTGATGGTGTTGCGCCAATGGTCGGACCAGCGGCAACGTCTCCAGGACAATCTGACGCAAGTCGAGCGGCTCAAAGTCACGGCGTTCTTCTTTGCCAAAATTGACAATGGCCCGCAAGTGAGTCGAGATCAGCGCCAGCTGTTGGTTGGCGATCGCCATGCTTTCGTCATGTGCTTGGGGGCATTGCAGCGCATGGATATCGAGAGCCAGGCGGCACCCAGTCGCGGCATTGCGGACCTGATGTGCGAATCCTGCGCCTAATTGACCAAGCACGCGAGTTCGCTCCAGCGTCCGAATCTTTTCGTCATAGGCGGTCAGCTGTTCGGCCAGTTGATTGACGGCGTCCACCAAGTCGCGGACTTCGTCATTGGTGACGCGCGCGGGAATGGGGGAAGCGTCGCCGGCAGCGATCCGCTCGACTTGTTTGCGCAACTGGGCGATTGGCGCGGTGACATTTCGCGCGAGGGCGAAAGCCACGATTCCCAGCACGAGAAACCCCGCCAAACCGATCCAAAACGGCGGACCTGCTGCGGCCGCCCAAGCTTTGCGATACGAGTCGACCGGATAGAACATATGGAGGACCTGACCCTGCTGGGCTCGACCTTGCAGCGCTACCGCGGCATGGAAGTATTCTTGCTCGTCGATCGACATTTCCTCGGTCAACGCCAGATGCTCAATCGAGTCGGTCACCTGCAGCGACGTGAGTTGGTCTGATTGCAGTCCGCCCAAGGTCGACCGCAGCAGTTGCCCCTCTAGCGTTACGGCATATTGGGCGCCAGAGAGCCCTTTCATTTGCTCCAGCACCGCTTCGCTGAGCGGGAAGGTCGCCGATTGCAAGACGGTCGCCACGTCGCGCAGGCGGGTTTCGATTCGAGCTTTGGCGTTGGCGACCGAGATCTGGGCCGTCACCAGCGTCACGCCGACCATGATCGCCAGCAGCACAGCGGCGAACGGAAGCAGAAGTTGGATACGTAACGGCCAGCGCATGTTAGTAGAGACGCCAAATTCGGGAGGGGACGCATTTGTTCATGGTAATCGAAAGCATACGAGGCTGTGGCGTGTCGTTTTTTTCGTCAATCGTGTCGTTCTGTTCGACATGGAATATTGGCATTGGATTCAGGAAAGATGACGGGAGTCGTATTTGCCAGCCTTAACGGTTTTTAATGTTTTGGCACTTGACGTGCACTTAGTGAGGATCCGAACTCCCATTCCAACCCTGCAGAATCCTAGGAGCGACCCTTGAAAATCAGCGCGGTGCAGAGAAAAGGCTTTACCCTAGTCGAGTTGTTGGTGGTGATCGCCATCATCGGCGTCTTAATCGCATTACTGCTGCCGGCAGTCCAGCAAGCTCGCGAAGCGGCTCGCCGCATGCAATGCAGCAACAACCTGAAACAGCTCGGTCTGGCGATCCACAACTATGAGAGTTCGTTCAAGAGGTTTCCCGCCAGTATTATCATTGGTTCATCGGGAACGTTTGGCGGCTCCAACAACGGCTCCTGGGGCGTTCATGGGCGAATTCTGAACTACCTGGAGCAAGGGAATTTGGAAAATCTTGTTGATCTGAACGTCGGATGGGATTCCCAGATGGGGATCAACGAAGTGAAAATCCCGGTTTTCGGCTGCCCCAGCGACCCGGGCTCGAATGTCATTCGTGAAGGAACATCGACGAAACCATCCATCTATCCAACGACTTATGGTTTTAACCTGGGAACCTGGTTCGTCTATGATCCCGCTACAAAAAAAGGGGGGGACGGCATGTTCTATCCCAACAGCCATCTCACCTTTGCAGCAGCGACTGATGGCACGAGCAATACGCTCTTGGCGGCCGAGGTAAAAGCGTGGACCCCCTACACGCGCAATACGCAACCGCCGGCGACAACCATTCCGGTTGATGTAGACGATGCGGAAGACGCAGTCGCCGCCGCTGCAGCTGATTTTAAGGGCGATCCGCCTACGGGCCACACCGAATGGCCAGACGGTCGCGTACATCACACAGGGTTCACTGCCGCAATGACTCCCAATACCTATGTCAATTACAACGACGGTACGACCGACTTCGATGCGGATTACAATTCCAATCAAGAAGGCAAAACGCTGGATCCGACCTATGCCATCATCACGTCGCGCAGTTGGCATCCCGGGGTTGTTCAGGTCGCTCGTGTCGATGGATCGGTCTCAAGCGTCGCCGAAACGATCGACTTGGCCACCTGGCGCTATATGGCGACGCGCAACGGGGGCGAAGTGATACCGGCGAACTAGCGAATGCCGAGAGCGTTTGGCGAAGCCTGGCGGAAAAAAACTTCGCCAGGCTTTTGCATGCGCTGCGCAGAAGCGGCGAGCAATTTTGACCCTGACGCTATCCGGCAAGTACCATAGGGGATGCGAGATCGGGCGAAGCCCAGCTTTCCGGCTCGCATAATTCTTTCATCCTCCTCTCTCGCGTGTCTCACCATGAGCGCCAATCTCACCAAGCTGCGTTGTCCTTGTTGCAGCAAATCGCTGGGTATCCCTCGCAAGCTGGCGGGCAAAACTTACCCCTGTCCGAAATGCGGCGAGACCTTTTCGATCGCGGACGATCTTTCTCATCTTCGTTCCCTGACTCCTCCCAGCGAAGAAGAGCCGATCGTAGCCGAAGCGGCCGAGCCGCCGCTGGCGATGTCGGTCGAGAAGCCGGAATCGTCGAAGTTTCCCTGGTTCGTCGTCATCATGATCGGCGTCATCTTGTTTACGCTGATCGTCATCGGCGGCGTGGTGCTAAGCCTTCCCGCATCAGCGCCGAAAGTTCCGGTCGTGAGCCCGGCTCCAACGGTCGAGAATACCGAAACGGAAGAACCGGCTACAATAGAGCCTACAGGAGAACCGGCTTCAGCGTTGAACCAGTCATCGGACGACGAACAGGAAACGCCGCAATAAGCTTCCAGGTTTGCTGCTTGCGGCAAGCGACCGCGGATCATTGAACCATGCTGGAGTTCTGAGAATCAAAACTGCCTGCGAGCGGATCGCATCGCATTCGCTCCCTTTTTGACGCCAAATTATTCTTTCATGGACACAACCCGCGGAGCAAAATTAATGAATCCAGTCCGCATTCAGCTCGATGATTTTTACCGCTTCGCCCAAGATCGTTTGCAACGGTCGTCCACAGCGGAATCGATCGATGAACTTTTCGAATCATGGCGCCTTTCGCATCCCTCTGATAACGAGACGATGGCCAATATGAAAGCCGGAGATACTGGCGTGCCGGCTGAAGACGTAATTGCAGAGTTGCGGCGTGAGTTTCATCTGAAAGCGCCTGAACGAGTTTTCAAGTTCGTTTCTTACGACGAGCGATCGCGGATCAACGATCCATTCTCGAATTCCTAGCACCAAAGTCGCCGCGTGGCGCCGCGGCTTGGCTCAATGCACTCGAAGCGGCGGTCCGACGAATATCCCAAGTTGCGGATGAGTTGTCGCTTGCCGAGGAAAACGCTTCGTTTGATTTCGAAATCAGATAAGCGCTTTTCAAGACCCGAAAGGGCCGAGTTTATCGAATGGTCTTTACGATTGTCGGCGAGGAAGTCAGAGTTCTTCGTATTCGAGGGCCGAGCCAAGATCAATTAACGACAAACGATATTGACGAGTGACGCTGGTGATTGGGCCGAAAAGAAACAACAAAACCGCCTGAGTGCGGATCGCATCTCAGGCGGTTTCTCTTTGCCAACGTCGTCAGGTCGAACGATCGTCGTTAGACGGCGATCTGATCTTCCATCTCCTTGGCCAGACGCTTACGAGCGACGTGCAGACGACGCTTGATGGTGCCGATCGGCGCATCAAACTCGTCGCTCATCTCACGCAGCGACTGACCTTCGACGTAAAACGCTCGCAGCGTTTCGCGGTCGAGATCACGCAGCTGGGCCAGGCCCGAGTGCAGCGTCTCGGCGCGTTCGCCGTCGATCAACGCGTGGAGCGGAGTCCGGCGATCGACGCAAGTCGCCGCCAGGGTATCCGGCTCGGTCGCGATGTCAGGAGGACGTCGCACGGCGCGGTTGATCGCCATGCGAACGGTGATCGACCGCAGCCAACCGGGGAACGCCGCCGGCTCACGCAGTTGATCGATCTTCTGCATCGCTTGGATGAATACGTCCTGACACAGCTCTTGCGCCTCGGCGTAGTCCCGCAGTCGCTTCAGGGCGATCGCGAAGACGACTCCCTGGAACTGCTCGACCAACTGGCCGAACGCGTCACGGTCGCCGGTTTGCGAAGCCGCGACCAGGGTGATCATCCGCTCTTTTTCGTCGAGTTGCGTGTAGTCAGTCATCGGAAACTCTCTCTCGTATGGTTTTGTACGGAACTGCTGAGGACGCAGAGGCGGCGGCAGGCGAAGGTGCGTGCGACCGCGGTTCGGCCAAAGAGCAAGAGGCGTTTCGGAGAGCGCGAAAACAGACCCATAGGTTGCTTTCAACGCGAGCCGAGAGCGACTAGCTCAGGCGCCGTCGGGGCGAGCCTTGCAGACGAGAAGCGAGACGAATTGTCTGACGCGGATGCGTCTTAGCTTCTGCCTATCCAGGCCGGCGACACTTCTGGTCGCACGGATCCCCAACGAAACGCCGGCTGTAGTTGGCTTGGTTGCAATGAACCTAGTAGCCAACTCTCGCCGCCGAGCCATGACGGTTTCATACCGCCGCCCTGTTTTGTGGGCGGGGTCAGATGCGTCATGGCGTGACCATAGAGGCGCATACACGTGGAGAAACCTTCACGAGCGACATCAACGGCGACCACGGCGACGCGGGCGACTGCAGCGACAACAATGTTTTCGCGGATGTTGATAATGTCGTTACGCATTGTGAGTTCCTCCTACGCGGTTTGCGCAGTGAGAGAGTGAATAGAAGTTCTTTCCCCGACCTACCCTGGTGGGGAACATTGAAATATAACGTGCCGCCGGAACAACAGCAACTTTGTGAAATAATTACCGAAGTCGGTTCTCTGACCACAACGTGCAGTCAACTTGGCACACCAGTAAGACGATACTTCGTCGGATTGGTTCACACGCTACGGTTATATTTTCCAAAAATCTTTTCCCGTGATCGTGCGACTGCTAACAATTCGTTGTAACGCCTTTTCCTGAAAAGGCTTGCGGCGACGTTTTTCTCGATAGAAACTTGGCCATCGACTCCGGTTTGGGCGGCAAGAAGCGAAAAACGACGCATAATCGCCCGGCTGGAGGATGGGCGACCATGCGTCGACTTCGTCTCGTGAAAAAGCTCACGAGAGCGGAGGGGTGCCTCCGTTTAGTGGTGGTAACGACGCGGGTCGGTCTTCGGGTACTGCCACGGGCTCTTGTGGCTTTGGACCGAGTTGTACGAGCGAACCATCGGGGTTGGTTCGTACGAGAATCGCCGCGTCGTACGGTTGTTGACGACGGGAGCTGGGTTCGTCGCCTTCGCGGTATTGTCCGTTTGGACTGTTGGTTTTGGGGCTGGAGCGTTGGTCGTCGGTTCATACGAGAAGCTGCGGTTGCTTTCCAACACCGGAGCGGCTTGGTAATTGAAAGTTGCTCGGGACATCATCGTCGAGTTGTGATGCCAGAACCCGTGACCGAAGTCACCACGAACTTTGGCGCCCGCATCGCGTTGTGCAAATGCGGTAGTTGCCGACAATCCAGCCATCATCGCAACCGTCAGGGCCATTAAAAACATCTTTTTCATCGCACACCTCCTCCAATCAAAAACTCGAATGTTGAATCGATTCTCATTTCGGCTGCGCCACATGTCGCGGTCATCGATCCATTACTAAGTCAGATGCGATGACCTTCTCGTTTCTTCACGGCGTCTCCAGATATTTTGCCTCCGAGGGGTTCTCTCCCCCGGTTCAGACTTCCCCGAAACGCATGCCCAGATCGTTAGCAGAGCTGCTCACAACCGGTGCATTGGACGACGCAATGCTTGGGATGTCGGCTTGATGCAAAAGCCTGTAAGTGACCTGTATATAAAGGGTTAAGTTGTCTGCTGCGACTATCCGTAGGCGATTTTTTGAGCTTGGGCATGCAATTTGACCTTAGGGAGAGTCTCACGAGTCGAGGACGCGTCGCGGATGACGCGAAGAAGTGAAATTGCTTCTCCTTTCTCTGGAACTTCTCGGACGGATACGATCGCATGCTGTTTTGTTTATGCCGGTTTTTCGCGATCCTCGGTCTGGTCGCAGTCGCCTCTCTGGCTGACTCAGCACAAGCGTCCGCCTGGGATATCGAGTCTGACAATTTTCAGATTCGCACGTTTGTCGGCGGTCCCAGCGCCGTGCAATTGCTGCAGCGATGCGAATCGCTACGTGCCGACTTGCAGCAGGTTTGGTTCACCGCCGCGGATCGGCGTGATTGGAGTCCCCGTTGCCAGGTTTTCGTGCACTCGACTAAGTCCAGTTACCAAACGGCCGTAGGGCGCGGCGCCGCTCAGACTTCTGGCAGCAGCTTGATTCAAGCGAGCGGCGGAAAAATCGTTAGTCGCCGCATCGATTTGCTCTACGACGTTCAGAAAGGGGCCAGCGCCTTGCCTCACGAGCTGACGCATGTGGTCTTGGCCGATCGCTTTGACGACGGGCGTCCGCCTCGTTGGTTAGACGAAGGAATCGCGACGATGGCCGATTCGCCCGAGAAACGAACGCTCCATCACCGAGATTGTCACAATGCGCTTCGCACCGGCGAAGCGTTGCGGGTCGTCCAACTACTTCGTCTCGAACAGTTCACCTCCGCGAAACAAGTACCCGCATTTTACGGCCAGAGTTTGTCGTTGGTCCACTTTTTGGCCGACCAGGGCGAACCTGCCAATTTGATTGACTTTGCCGAAGCGGCGATCGAACGCGGTTATGATCGCGCACTCCGCGATATCTATCAGATCGAGGGGATTGAAGATCTGGAGCGACGCTGGCGTAAGTATGCCTGGAAGATGGGGCCGAAAGCGCCGCAATCGCTGGTCTTGACGATTGCTCGTTAAGGTGTCCACTACTCCCGCAGCAGATTGGTTCGCTTGCCGAACCAGCCGGCCAATTGCCCTAGTTCTTCCGCATTATGGGCGCCCACGACGGTCAGATGTCGATCCCCTTCGCGCCATGTCGCCGCGACGCGCTGGTCGAGATCGACCACATTCAGCTTCCTTTCGCCGTGTACGGCTTGAGTCGCCGCGCGTTTGCCAAACCAGGCGGGCCGCTCTCCATCATGCTCGAAGATCGCCAAGGTACTTCCGTCGGCACGTTGAAATTGAGTGTGGACGCAATCCCCTTGCGGCATCTTGATGACGTTGGTCGTGTGCAGGGAATAACCTTCTGGAACGCCATCGGCGACAGCCGGGCGATATCCGACCAAATGAACGGCGTGTTCAGCGTCGACCGTTTGCCCTTCGTATTTCGTCAACAAAATCTGCTGAGCGGCGACGGGGTCTTGATGCAGCGTGTCGAAGTATTGATCAAACACCGTAGCAATCGCCAGATTGCCGATCGTGCGGAGATTGGATTGATAGCCAAACCAGCCGATTGCAAACACCACGCTGGCCGCCAGCGCCATCACCAACGGCACGTAGCGCCCTGTCGTCCAACGAAAGGGCTGCGCGGTAGCCAAACTTTCTGGCGACAGTGAGTCCTCCGTTTGCAGTTGCGATTCAATTTCACCCCATAGACCCGCTGGCGGCAGCGGATGATCGAGCGACGCGGTCAACGCCGAAAGATCTTCATAGTCGGCCAACTCCAGTGCGCAAGATTCGCAGTCGGCCAGATGGTCGGTCATCGCTTGTTGTTGTTCGGCCGGCATTTCGCCGTCGAAATAGTCGGACAAACGTTCTCGTGCTTCAGTGCAATCCATTTCGCGTTTCATCTCTGTTGCGGGAGCCGATCCGCCTTTTCGGCTCAAGTTCGTTTAGGTAGGGGAAAAACCCATTTCTTGAAGCTGTTGCTTCAAATCGCGCCGCGCACGATTGAGCCGAGACCCGACCGTTCCTTCCGGAATGTGCAGCGACTCCGCGATATCGTGGTACGAATAGTCCTCGACCTCACGCAGCAGAAATATCGATTTTAATTCGGGATCGATATTCGCCAACGCTTGCTCGAGCGCCTCTTTTTGTTCGGTCTGCCGGCCCGAGTCGACCTGATCCATCGGTTCCCAGTCGAGATCGCTGTGCTTATGTCGACGATTGCGCCGCAGATGTTGCAGCGCCTCGTTAACGGCGATTCGGTGGAGCCATGTTTCGACCCGCGACCGACCATCAAATTTGTCGATCGAGCGGAACGCCTGCAAGAAAACCTGCTGCGTCACGTCGGCGGCGTCTTGTTCGCCTGCGACGCGAGCTGCTACGCGGTATACATGTTGACCACAAGCGTCATACAACTGACGCCGAGCCGCCATGTTTCCTTGCCGGCAAGCCGCTGCGATTTCGGCCAGAGGATCGATTCCCGACGGAAACGTGTCCTCTTTCACCCTGTTGGATGCAGCAAGGTTGGGTTTTCTTCGCGGAAGATCGGGAGTTTCTGCCGTATTCATGGGAGCGCCAGCCGCAATCGTTCGGAGCTCCCTACAGAACCGGACGCGTGGTGAGTGAATTTTCGATTTTTGGAAGTTGCAGCAACCACCGAGATTGCCCGGTTGTACCGCAGGTTCCAGCCGCTACCTGCTGTACGAAAGCAACGGGGCTTCCGTTGGGTAATGTTGCTATCAATCCTCCAATCATTGCACCCCATGGATGCAATGGGCAAATTCCTGCGGTATTCCGCAGGAGTAGGGAGCATTCTACAAACTTAAGCGGCGTCGCAGGACGGCAATTTGCGGGGGATGACTTGTTACCACCAACGCCATGCTTGCGGTTGTTAACAGCAGAATGACTTCCCCTGACTCCGTGACCGAACGTCCGATGACCATCTCCGCTAACCCAATTCGCCAGAGCTCGCCAGCTTCGGGCGATACGACACGTTGGGGATGGCGCGTCAGCCTGTTGCCGCTATTGCCGGCGCTGATCACCGTTTTGGCGCCCCCACAACTGTCGGGTTGGCTGCTGATGTGGCTGCTGGCGGTGAGTATTTATCTGGGCTGCAAGTGGCTCGCGTACAGCACCACTTCGGTCCCGTCGACCATGGGACGCAATCTCGCCTATTGGTTGGCCTGGCCGGGACTCGACGCACCAGCATTTTTGAGGCTTGAAACCCAATCGCCGATCGCCGTTCCTCAGAAAAGTGAATGGTTCTTCGCCGCGCTCAAAACGGTGTTCGGCGGAACGCTATTGGTTGCCGCGATCGCCTGGTCAGACCGGTTGCCGCCGCTGGCAGTTGGATGGCTCGGAATGTTGGGGCTAATTTTCTCGCTCCACTTTGGACTATTTCATGGGCTCTCCTGTTGGTGGCGAAGTCGCGGCGTTGATGCGCCGCGGCTGATGAACGCTCCCTTGGCGGCGACTTCGATCTCAGACTTTTGGGGCCGACGCTGGAACATCGCCTTCCGTGATCTGACGCATCGTTTTTTGTTCCGTCCATTGGCTGCTCGCTTGGGTCCGCAGTGGGCCGTCATGCTGGGCTTTGCGTTTAGCGGCGTCGTGCATGACTTTGTGATTTCGTATCCAGCCGGCGACGGATATGGCTGGCCCACCGCTTATTTTTTATTGCAAGGCTGTGCGATCTTGCTCGAGCGTAGTCGCTGGGGAAAACAGGTTTCGCTACATCACGGTTGGCGCGGAAAAATGTTCGCCGCGGTGGTGTTGATCACACCGCTCACTTGGCTGTTTCACCGCCCGTTTGTCGAGAACATCATCGTGCCGATGCTACTCACACTGAAAGAAATCGGATGAATCTTGATCTAGAAACGTTGTTGCGAATCGTCGGTGCGATGCAATTGTGCGTGCTGATCGCTTCGGCCCAGGTACCGTTTCAATTGAACTGGAAGCAAGAGTTGGCCTGTCTGTCGAAACTCCATCGTCAGATGTACTGGGTCTACGCCGGTTACGTCGTGCTGTCGATCGTCGCTTTTGGTTTGATCAGTCTGCTGAACGCAGGTCAGTTAGCCGGCGGAGATTTTCTGGCCCGCTCGTTTTGTCTGTATGTCGCGATCTTTTGGGGGCTTCGCCTTCCGCTCCAGGCAGTGTTCGACGTGAAAGAGCATCTCACCAAGTGGTGGTTGAAACTGGGCTATCACACGCTGACTTTGATGTTTGTTTGTTTCACGTTGATCTACGCGTATAGCGCACTGCGACCGAACTAGCGGAAAATCCATTGGTTATCGCCGGACTGGACTGCCCCGTTTTCTCGCCCGAAAGGTGGGACCGGACTGGATCGCCGCGTTTTCTCGCTCGAGAGGTTGGACCGGACTGGATCGCGGCATTTTCTCGTTCGAAAGGTGGGACCGGACTGGATCGCGGCATTTTCTCGTTCGAAAGGTGGGACCGGACTGGATCGCGGCGTTTTCTCGCTCGAAAGGTGGGACCGGACTGGATCGCTGCATTTTCTCGTTCGAAAGGTGGGACCGGACTGGATCGCGGCATTTTCTCGTTCGAAAGGTGGGACCGGACTGGATCGCGGCGTTTTCTCGCTCGAAAGGTGGGACCGGACTGGATCGCTGCGTTTTTTTCATCCAAGCACCTGGGATTGCGTGATTTAGACGTGATGGCCAACCAGTTGGATCGAAGAGGGATTCCGTCGCGGTGTCGGAAGGTGGGGTAGATCACCTCGCTGCAAACAGAAAACGCCGCCGCGCAGTATCCCTCCATCGCGTCAACTTACTCAGCGGACGAGGGATCGCGATTTGAGTTGTCTTCGCTCCACCTGAAATCGACCAGGATTGCGTGCGGTTTGTCAACGGACAAATGGCTGTCAGATAGGGAGCGACTCCATTTTTGAAGTTGCTCTATTTTCATGGTTGGCCGCGATAGAATACCTATCCGGGCTGTTCGCGACAGAGGCCGCGCAAGTAGACGAAACAGGACGTTGGATAGAACGATCAGGGCGTCCAGTCAAACGTCAACACATTCAAAGAACCACAAACTTAGGGCTGCGCCGCTTGCAGCGATTGCGCCCTATAGGCTGCTTTAGAACGGCCCGTCGGGCCTGAGAGAATCGGGCGTAAATGGGTCGGCAAGACGCGATGCTTCTTGCCGTGTTCGATTCTTCTTCTTAGCCGCCGACGCCGAAGATCGTTTCGACGTTGCCGCGCAACACGATGCGGCCCAGTTCAACAGCACGCTGTTCGCTCCAGCCGCGATCGATCACAAAGCGTTCGGCGAGGACTTTGGCCAAGATCCGTTTGAACATCGCGAACTTCGGCATGCCGAATTCCAGCTTGTACATATCGCTGTAGTAGCCGATCACCTTGGTTTGCGGGATCGCTTCGAGCCGCGCTGCCAGGTCTTGCTCGATGTAGGCCGGCGTGTTGCTGTACCACCAGTGACCGTTGGCGACGACGTTGGGGAAGATCCAGCTATAGCTGACCAGTTCTTGATTGGTGACGCTGGCCAAGACCGACACCGGGAAAGTAACGTCACTGAATGCGTTGAAGAGTTGGCGATACTGAATCAGTGACACGCGGCTGTCGTACAGATCTTGCCCTTGATAGACGCCGGTTTCGTAGACGCCGCGATTGACGCCGATCATCAGATCGAACGGCAGCTTGTGTTGACGGCAACGTTCGGCCAGCGACCAAAAGACAAAGTTCGCCGCGGCATGGCGATCGTTGGGATCGGCTTCCAGCCCTTTTCCCAGAATGTTTTGGATCGCTTTGTCGGCGCGGCTTTCGCTGACAAAGTGCGGAGCAAAGTCAGGCGGCAGCGAGATCGCACAGGCTTTCGCATTTTTGCTGACGAAGTGATCGAACAGTTTGTCGAGGGCGCTTTCCAGCGTAGCGCGACCATTGACCGAGATGCCGGTCGCATTTTCTAGTCGCTCAGCAACCGTCAATTTTGATAAATGAAAGACCAGGTCATCGGTTCGCAGACAAGGGATATAACGCGACGTGTCAAAGCCTTCCAGCGCGTCGTCAAAGTCGTTGGTCAGAAAGACCCCTTCCAACTTGCTCTCGCGCAGCACCGTTTCTTCCCAATCGTCGCCAGCCATTTTGTCGGCGGCGGCGTCGTAAAGCGCTTCCCAGTTGTCGGTCGTCAGACGATCGTCGGCGAACCCAAACATCTTCTGAGCGAACTCGATGAACCAACTGTATTGGATTGTGTTTTCGATCGGGCCGAAGTTCTCGACCAACCGACGCACTTTTTCTTTCGGATCGAGACCTGGCTCTTCGATTTGGTCTTTCGGCATGCCGGCCGAATGCGATAGCTCGGTGTAGTAGTGATACCCCAAGATATCGGCCAGCGTTGTCGACGCCGCACTCAGCGGATTGATGTGCGAATGGGGATCAACAAGGACGATTTGGTCTAGTTGTTCAAAAAGCTGTTTTCGCAACTCGATCGACATGGGTGCGCCGGCTCGCTGAGGAATGGGGAGACAAAAATCTCAGCGTAACTGAAAGAGACGTACATTTCATCCCCCAGAAAAACCGGGGATGGGGGGATGGGCTAAGTCGTTAGCGGTAGCTCGGACCGGCGGAAATCGGCGTATCGCACCGCCAGCGTCGTTTCCAGCTCGGAAATCGGGCAAAAGAAAAGTCGCACGCGAACTCGGCGAATCACCCCTTTTTCGAGCGATTGGGTACATGTGCGGATCGTCAGGTGCGTTTGTTCGACTTCGATTTCATCGGCGTCACCCGGAAAGAAAAAGACGCAGCAAGCGGTCTCCTCATCCACGTAGAGAGCCAGCGCCAACTCCTCTGGCGGCTCAAGATTCGACTGCGCGGCGACCAGATGACCAGCAGCCAGCCGAAATATCTGCTGCCCCGATAGTTGCAGCGCGATCGGCGCCGCATGATCCAACAATGACGTTTGCCGCGAAAGAATCAGCTCGCAAGCAGACTCTTCGGGCAGCCCACGGATATAGACTTGCGTGCGAACTGGAGACTCTAGCGTATCTTCACCCGTGAAAACGAGATCATCTTCGCGCACATAAGACTCAGAGAGAGTCGCGTCTCCCAAGTCGATCTTTATCGTTTGATTGCGACCTGAGTCGAGATCGCAGAGCCCGACAACGACTAGTTCCGTGAGTGTGACTCCCAACAGCAAGGAAGGGGCTTCATATTCAAAGGTTGAAGAAGCCGACGTCGACCAAGTAGATGCGGAGGGCATAGGGGGTGGAGATCGATAGGGAGAGGGAAATAAAAAAACCCCGTCGCTCACCAAGGTGAGTGACGGGGCCGGAACAGAGAAGAGGCCGGAATGGCGCCCATTGGGCGAGGCGTATGAAAATTATGATGCCTTAGTTGGCTGCTCTTCCACTCGTCATGATACCAAAGTAGTCGCACTTGTCCACCTTTCGGTTCCCAAAATCTTGGGCGAAAATTTTCGATCTCCGCATCTCGCGGCGGTAGGTAGTTCGCAATTCGGCCGCATCTTCTATCATTGACGCTGGCGGAGCCCGCAAAGGCGACAAAAATAGCCACGAGCCATGAGAGCCAAATGCCTGATTATTTAACGACTTGCGAAACGGCAGCCCGAGCTGCAGGACAAGTGTTGCTCGACTGGCAAGGGAAATTTCGGGTTCGCGAGAAGGGGCGCGCGGACCTAGTTACCGAGGCCGATATCGAAGCCCAAAAAGCGATCCAGAAAATTGTCCTCGGCGATTTTCCCGAACACGGATTCTTGGGAGAAGAGGAAGACCCCGCAAATGCCGCTTCTGCGCAATACGAATTTCGCTGGATCGCCGATCCCCTGGATGGGACGACCAACTACGTTCATGGGCTAGCAAATTATTCGGTATCCCTTGCTTTACAGCATCACGGCGAAGTGATCGTCGGAGTCGTTTACGACCCGGTCCATGACCAATGTTTTGCGGCTGAGCGCGGCCAAGGCGCGACGCTGAATGGCGCAAAGTTGCAGGTCAGCGAGATCACCGATCTGGAAGGTGCGCTGGTCGCCGTCAGCTTTGCACCCGGGATCGAACGCGACTCTCCTGAAATCGAACAGTTCATCGAGGTCCTGGTCCGTTGTCAGGCAGTACGGCGGCTTGGTTCGGCGGCGCTGAATCTTGCCTATGTCGCCGCCGGAAATCTTGACGCCTACTGGGCGTCGAGCGTTAAAATTTGGGATGTAGCCGCCGGCGTTTTGTTGGTGGAAGAAGCCGGCGGCGTCCTCCGCGGCGTCGGCGGTGAGCCGCTCGACTGGAATCGCCCTCACGTTGTCGCTGCGGCGACTCCAGAGCTACACGATCAATTGCAGGCAACCATTAAAATCTGATCTCCGCGATCTCAACTCGGAGCCTTCTCCCGATGATTATTCGCCCTGAAACGCCGGACGATGTTCCGGCGATTCGCGCATTGCTGCTGGCCGCATTTCCGACCGCGATCGAAAATGAAATCGTCGATCAACTTCGCGACAGCGGCTGCGACCAATTGTCACTTCTCGCCGAAGAGGATGGCCAGATTACCGGCCAGATATTGTTTACTCCTGCGACGATCGAAAAAGCGGGACGCGTCGTCTCTGGTTGGGGACTTGCGCCGGTGTCGGTCTTACCGCAAGCGCAGCGCCGCGGCGTTGGCGCCCAACTGATCGAAACTGGACTCGCTCAACTGCGTGACTCGGGCGCGTTGTTCGTCATCGTGCTGGGGGATTCCAACTACTATCCAAAATTTGGTTTTCAGCCGGCGTCCCAGTGGAACGTCCGTTCAGAACTAGCCGGTGTGCCCGACGAGGCGTTTATGGTGATCGTCTACAACGAGGACGCGATCGGCGATGGCGGAATCGCGAAGTACCGTCGAGAGTTCGCCTCCGCGGTTTAAAATGCATTTGCTAGCGAGACGTTTGCTTGATCTTGACCTTTCGTCCGGTTCCATCTAGCTTTTCGCGACAGGTCCGCTTGTTCACTGGACGAATAAGCGGCCGCAGTAAGGAAGCACGGAGAATCAAGGATGAGCGCTCAAGAATCGGCGGGCCGTCCCGCCTCGGTTCCGCTGTTGGATGTCGCCCGCGGCAATGCCCCTTTGCAGACCGAATTTGTCGCGGCGCTAGAAACCGTCCTCGACTCCGGGCGATTTGTGTTCGGCCCTGAAGTCTTTGAACTGGAAAAGCAGATCGCCGCCGCGTCGCACGCCAAATACGGCGTTAGCTGCGCCTCGGGGAGCGATGCGCTGTTGCTGGCGCTGATGGCCTACGATATCGGCCCCGGCGACGAAGTGATCGTCCCTAGCTTCACCTTCTTCGCTACGGCTAGCGCCGTCTGGCGTTTGGGCGCCAAGCCGGTCTTCGCTGATATTGACCCGGTCACGTTTAATATCGATCCGGCCGCGATCGCCGCGGTTGTGACTCCGAACACCAAAGCGATCATCCCGGTTCATTTGTTTGGTCAGGCGGCCGACATGACCTCGATCAACGCGATCGCCGCCGCCCACGATCTGTGGGTGATTGAAGATGCTTGCCAGGCGATTTTGGCCGAGTACGACGGCCAGCCGGTCGGTTCGATCGGCGATGTCGGCTGCTTTAGCTTCTACCCGACCAAAAACTTGGGCGGCATGGGAGACGGCGGCATGATGACGACCAACGACGAAGAATTCGCGGCGAAACTGCGACTTTATCGTGGTCACGGCATGGAGCCCCGCTATTACCACTCGGTGGTCGGCGTCAACAGTCGCTTGGATACGTTCCAGGCCGCCACGTTGTTGGTGAAGATGCCGAAGCTGGCCCAATGGACCGACATGCGTCGTGAAAACGCGGCTCGCTACGGCGAACTGTTCCAAACGGCAGGCATGGATGAGTGCGTGATCCTGCCGGCCGAATATCCAGAACACAAACATGCCTGGAATCAGTACACGATCCGGGTTCCGCAAGGACGTCGTGACGCGTTGCGCAAACACTTGGCCGATCACAAAATTGGTAGCGAGATTTACTATCCGGTCCCGCTGCATCAACAAGCCTGTTTCGCCAGCATGGGGGAGCACGCCAGCTTGGTCGAAACCGAAAAGGCGGCGTTGGAAGTGCTGAGCCTGCCGATCTTCCCCGAATTGACCGCCGCCGAACAGCGCTATGTGGTGGAAGCGGTCGATAAGTTTTATTCGACGATTCAAAAGAAAGCGGTCGCCTAAGCAACGCTGGCGAAAACCAATGGATAAAGTCGCCCCCGCTTTTGGCGGCGACTTCCCGCAAAGTTCGCCTGATCCCGCGCATTTTTGCAGTCGGATGCGCGGAAATCGGAAATGATGGGCAATTCGGCATATTTGTTGGACGCAACAAGCGCCGATTTGTATAATCTACAGCTGAGTTAAGCCTTTTCCTGCCTACCTTCCGGCTTCTCGCAGCTCCCACGCCTGATTCCCGCCTTTCAATTGGATTCCACCGTTGCGAATTTCTTCGCTCTTCATGTCGATTGCGCTCTTGCTAGCGGCTAGTTCGTCGCTCTGGGCCGAGCCTGCACGTCATCAAGCGGAATTCGAGAAGCACGTCAAACCGTTTCTGAAGAAGTATTGCGCCGATTGCCATTCTGGTGATTTCGCCGAGTCAGGCGTTGATCTGGCCTCGTTCAATACGGCGGAGCAGGTGATGACCAGCGGTCGCAAGACCTGGCAAAAGACGCTCGATATGCTCGCGGCGGGGACGATGCCGCCCAAAGAGGAAACGCAGCCCTCGGCGGAAGAATTGACCCAGACCCTGGAATGGATTCGCAACGCGCTGGCCGACTATTCGTGCGATGGTCCGGTCGATCCCGGTCGCGAGACGATTCGCCGTCTGAACCGTGTCGAATATGAAAACACGATTCGTGACTTGCTGGGGATCGAATTCAAAGCGACCGAAGAGTTTCCGGCGGATGACGTCGGTTATGGTTTTGACAATATCGGCGACGTTCTTTCGCTCTCGCCGCTGCTGCTAGAAAAATATTACGACGCCGCCGAGACGATCGCCAACAAAGCGATTGTGACCGATCCCGAGCGACTGATTCGCAGCGACCGGCTGAAAGACTTCAAGCTGAAGGATGGCTCGAAGAGCGACGATCGGATCAGCTTCGCTTCGCACAACGTGGCGGGGACTGATTTTCATGTCGAGACGCCTGGCGAATACAAGGTTTCAATTCGCGCTTTCGGCACGCGGGCCGGCGATGATTTGCCCAACATGCATGTCAAAGTGGATGACGAAAAAAAGGACTTTTCGGTCGACGCGGAACGGGGCAAAGAAAAGAACTACGAGATCACCAAGCGGTTTAGCAAAGGCAAGCATCGGCTTGAGATCTCGTTCACCAATGACTTTTACGATCCCAACAATTCCAATCCGCAGCGTCGCGATCGCAACTTGATGGTCAACAGCGTCAAACTGGTTGGACCGCCTGGGGTGAAGCCGGAAGACTTTCCCGAGTCGCATCGTGTGATCTTCGTCGCCTATCCCGGCCAAGAGGGGATCACCGCCGAAGTCGCCGCTCGCCGCATCTTGACTCGCTTCGCATCCCGCGCCTTCCGCCGTCCTGCGACGGCCGACGAAGTGAATCGCTTGTACGCGCTCGTCAGCAGTTCGCAGGCCGATGGGGCGAAATTTGAAGAATCGATCCGCGACGGCGTGATCGCCATCCTTTGTTCGCCCAACTTCTTGTACCGGGTTGAAATGGATGAAAGCAAACAGCCGGTTCGTGCGATTACCGAGTATGAGCTTGCATCGCGATTGTCCTATTTCCTCTGGAGCAGCGCACCTGACCAACAGTTGCTGACGCTGGCCTACGAAGGGAAGTTACGATCGCAGCTGGATCCACAAATCGAGCGGATGATGAAATCGCCGAAGAGTTCGGCCCTGGTCGAAAACTTCGCCGGCCAATGGCTGCAGCTCCGCAATTTGGAATCCGCGAAACCGGATCGACGCCAATTTCGCTCGTTCACATCGCAGTTGGCGCAAGACATGCGCCGCGAGACCGAGCTCTTCGTCGCGTCGATTATGCAGGATGATCGCAGCATCTTAGATTTGATCGCCGCCGATTATTCCTACCTCAACGAATCGCTCGCCAAACACTACGGCGTCAAAGACATCCAAGGGAACGAATTCCGCAAGGTTTCGCTCGCCGACAAGGGGCGCGGCGGCCTTTTGACCCAGGCCAGTATTTTGACGGTGACGTCCCATCCGACACGTACGTCTCCGGTGAAACGTGGCAAATGGGTGTTGGAAAACATTCTGGGAACGCCGCCGCCAGATCCCCCGGCCGATGTGCCGACCCTGGAAGGGCAAAAAGAGTTGACAGGGACGCTCCGTCAGCGGATGGCTCAGCATATGGCCAATCCAAGTTGCGCGTCTTGCCATTCGCGAATGGATCCCATTGGGTTCTCCCTTGAGAACTATGACGCGGTCGGCGCTTTCCGCACCAAAGATGAAGGTCAAAAGATCGACGCCAAGGGAGAGTTGCCCGGCGGCGTACAATTTGAAGGCGCCAAAGGGCTGCGAGAGATTATTCTGAAAGATCATCGTGACGAATTCGTTCGCACGTTTTCAGAAAAAATGCTGACCTACGCATTGGGTCGCGGTGTTGAATACTACGACATGTGTGCGGTCGATGCGATTCAAGCTGAATTGGAACGTAACGATTACCGTTTCTCCGCGCTAGTGAAAGCGATCGTCCATAGCGATCCTTTCCAAAAGCGCCGTACGCAATAACGGAGAGGGAGTCCGACATGAACACCAGCATTTCACGCCGTACGATGCTTCGCGGCTTTGGCGCCGCACTGGCGCTGCCGTGGCTCGAACAGATGGCGCCGATCGCTTCGGCCGCCGCGTCGACCGGCAAACCTCCCGTGCGCATGGCGTTCCTCTACGTTCCGAACGGCGTCAACGTCGAACAATGGCGCCCCCAAGGCGAAGGCGCCGATTGGCAATTATCTCCCACTTTATCATCGCTAAAAGACGTCAAGTCCGAGATGACCGCATTCACCGGGCTCACCCTCCGCGGTGCGTTCGCGCTGGGTGACGGCGGCGGCGATCACGCTCGCAGCGTCGCCTCGTTTCTGACCGGATCGCATCCGAAGAAGACCGATGGCGCCGATATCAGCAATGACGTCTCGGTCGACCAGTTCGCCGCGTCGCAAATTGGCTTCGCGACAAAGTTTCCTTCGCTCGAACTTGGCTGCGAACCGAGCGCCCAAGCCGGCAAGTGCGACTCTGGCTATAGCTGCGTTTATACGTCGAACATGGCCTGGCGCAATTCATCGTCGCACGTTGGTAAAGAAATCAACCCGCAGGCCGCTTTCGATCGCTTGTTCGGCAACGAGAACGCCAAGGAATCGGCCGAAAACCGCGCGCTGCGTCACAAGCGGAAGAAGAGCATTCTCGACTTTGTGATGGATGATGCGAAACGCTTGAATCAAAAGCTGGGCCAAGCGGATCAGCGGAAGATGGACGAATACCTGTACGCCGTACGCGAGATCGAACGCCGCGTGCAGCAGTCGATCAAACTGGACGGAACGGAAGTCGACGTGCCTGACTATCCTCGTCCGAAAGGGGTTCCGGCCGATTATGGCGAGCATGTCCGTTTGATGATGGACATGATGGTGCTGGCTTTCCGGACGGACATGACCCGAGTTTCGACCTTCATGTTCACCAACGCCGGCAGCAACCGCACCTACAACAATATTGGCGTTCCAGATAGTCACCATGGGCTCTCGCATCATGGTCGCAACAAAGAGAAGCTCGAAAAAATCGCCAAGATCGACGCCTATCACGTCTCGCAATACGCCTACCTGGTCAAAGAGTTGCAGAAGGTTCGCGAAGGGGACGGCACGCTGCTGGACAACTGCATGGTGATGTATGGCAGCGGCATCGGCGACGGCGATCGCCATAACCATGACGACCTGCCGATCATCATGGCGGGCCGCGGCGGCGGAGCGATCAAGACGAATCGTCACCTGACGTACGACAAAAATACGCCGCTGACCAATCTCTATGTGTCGATGCTCGAGATCATGGGCGCCAAAACCGATCGCTTCGGCGATTCGAACGGTCGCTTGACCAATCTCGGCTAATCGGCACATTTTGTCGGCAAAATCGCTACAACAGGGCGCGGCTCCGGTCGCGCTCTTTTTTTGCGCATTTGCCTTCTCCCCCCAGGCGATATGATAGAAGGTGACACAACCTTCTCTCCCCCAAATGTGCGTTTGCCGTTGAAGCTGTCGCTTTTCCAGCTTGCCTTCGTCGCCCTTTCGGCGTGCGGGACGAATTACGTCCTGGCCGACAGTCCAGCGGACGTACGCGCTGACTTTAGCACCCAGGTGCTGCCGATCCTGACGCAGCATTGTTTCGCGTGTCACGGGCCAGACGCCAAACAGCGTCAGGCCGACTTGCGATTGGACCAGCCGGCCCAGCTCTTTCAGCGCCGCAAAGATCAACCGGCGATCGTCCAACCGGGCGACGCCGCCGGCAGCGAACTGTATCGTCGTCTGGTTTCGAGCGAACCGGATGTGCAGATGCCTCCTCCTGAGCATGGCGGTCCGCTGTCGCTCGACGAGATTACGACCATCAAACGCTGGATCGATACCGGCGCCCAGTGGCGCGGGCATTGGGCGTTTCAGCCGATCGCCAAACCGCCGCTGCCTGCCGCTTACCCCGGCTGGAGCGATCAGCCAATCGATCGCTTGGTCGCGAAGACGTGGCTCGAGCATGATCTTGCGCCGGCCGTGCCCGCTGATCGTGAGATGCTGCTGCGCCGCGTGAGCTTCGCCCTGACCGGTCTTCCGCCGACGGCGGAAGAGATCGCCCGCTTTCTCGCTGATGACCAGCCTGACGCCTACGAGCGGGTAGTGGATCGCTTGCTCGCTTCGCCCCATTACGGAGAGCAGATGGCGCGGCATTGGCTCGACTTGGCGCGTTACGCCGATACGCATGGATTCAACATCGATAGTTACCGCAGCATGTGGCGCTGGCGCGATTGGGTGATCGACGCCTATAACGCCAACATGCCGTTTGATCAGTTCACGATCGAACAGCTTGCCGGCGATCTGCTGCCCAGCGCCAGCGTCGATCAGATTACGGCGACTGGATTCAATCGCAATCATCCGATCAACGACGAGATGGGCGCCATCCCGGCAGAGTACCTGCACTTTTACGCGGCCGATCGAACCAACACGACCGCGACTGTCTGGTTGGGGCTGACGCTCGCCTGCGCCGAGTGTCATGATCACAAGTACGATCCGATTTCGCAGCGCGACTACTATCAGCTTTACGCTTTCTTTAACAATGTTGACGATCTGGGGCTCGACGGTCGCCGCGGCAACGCCGCGCCGTTGTTGATCAGTCCGACGCGGGCGCAGCGTCAGCAGTTGGCGCAGTTGGATGCGCAGATCGGCGCTCTCGACGCCGTCTTAGCGGATACGCGCGACCGGTCGACTGCGGCGTTGGCCGCTTGGGAAACTTCGGCCGAACAAGGCGCCGCCGCTGCGCAACCACCAGCGGATAGCCTGGCCCGCTTCTCCTTGGATGGCGCTGATGACTCGGTGCGCATCCAACGCGAGAATGACGAGGAAGCGCTCTTTTTGGCGGGCAAGTTGGATCAATCGCTGCTGTGCGACGGTCGAACATTGATCACGCCCAGCAAGCCGATCCTCCTGGGGGATGCGTTCTCGATTGGGCTCTGGATCTATCCCACCACTTCAAGCCGAACCATTTTGGTGGCGTCCCCCGACTTTACGCTTTCGCTCGATCACGGCGCGTTGGTTTACGAAACAAGAGAGCGCCGTCTTCACACGGCGGAGGTCGCCGCGAAGAACCAATGGCAGCAAGTGACTCTGGTGGTCGACGGCAAGAGCGTTACGATCTTTCGTGACGGCGCTGCGCTGCCGCTTACTCCCAGCAAGTTGGTCGATTCGATGGAAGTCGCCGACGAGCGTCCCGACGTTTCTGGCCTGCAAATCGCACGAGCCGGCGCGTCTGATGGTTTTCGGGGCTTGTTGGATGACGTGCGGATCTACGCTCGGGCGCTCGATCGACTCGAAGCGAAGCGTCTCGGCGGGGGAGATCCGATCGGCGAGATCTTGGCCAAACCGTCTGACCAGCGTAGCAAGGCCGAGCAGGTGACGCTGCTCGACTACTACTTGCGCAAATCAGACCTGAAGTACGCCGATCAAGTCGAACAGCACGAATCGTTGGCTCGCCAGCGCCGACGCTTGATCGAGAGCTTTCCTGAAACCATGGTGATGCGCGAGCGCGCAGATCGCCGGCCGACGCATGTTTTGCAACGTGGTCGCTACGATCTGCCGGGAGAACGAGTCACTGCAGACGTCCTGACTTGTTTGCCTCCCCTTTCGACCGACGAGACGCCAGATCGCTTGGCTTTGGCGAACTGGTTAGTGGATAAGCGTCAGCCGTTGACGGCTCGCGTTGCGGTGAATCGGTATTGGCAACGGTTGTTCGGCTTGCCGCTGGTCTCTACGCCGGAAGACTTTGGCCTGCGGAGCCAACCGCCGACGCATCCCGAATTGCTCGACTATCTGGCCGCCGATTTTCGTGATAACGGTTGGGATGTTAAACGGCTGCTGAAGCAGATCGTGATGTCTGCAACTTATCGACAGACGAGTGCGGTCAGTTCCGCCAAATGGCAGGCTGATCCGACGAATCAATGGCTCGCCCGCGGTCCGCGAATGCGACTGACCGCCGAACAACTGCGTGACGCCGCGCTGGCGTCGAGCGGCCTGTTAAACGAGCAATTGGGAGGACCGAGCGTTCGTCCCTATCAGCCGCCTGGTCTGTGGGAAGCGATCTCGTACGGTCGCGACTTTACCGCGCAGCGCTACGCCCAAGATCATGGGGATCGATTGTATCGCCGCAGTCTCTACACTTTCTGGAAGCGATCTTCGCCGCCGCCGAATCTGTCGGCGTTTGACGCGCCGAATCGCGAGTTCTGCACGCTGACTCGCAGTCAGACCAACACGCCGCAACAGGCGCTGGTGCTGATGAATGATCCGACGTTTGTCGAAGCCGCCCGGGTGTTGGCTGCGAAGGTGATGCAAGCGAGCGAAGATGTTGATCAGCAAATCGTCGGCGCGTTTGTCGACGTGATTTCACGCCGACCGACCAAGGACGAATTGCCGCTGCTGCAACAGCTCTATCAGACGCAGTTGGCGCACTATCAAGCTCACGCATCGGCAGCGACCGAGCTGCTGTCCGTCGGCGAATCGCCGGTGGCTGACTTGCCGGTGATTCCGCGGGCTGCGATGACGATGGTGGTTAGTACGATCATGAATCTGGACGAGGCGATTCACGCCAACTAAACCAATGCACGACCCGCAACGACAACTCGCCCACTTGCTCAGCCGCCGAATGTTTTTCGGCCAGGCCGGTTCGGCGCTCGGCGCGGCCGCGCTCGTTTCGATGGGGGAAACGCCGCTGCAAGCCGCGGCGCGACAATCGGCCGCCAAAGCGAAGCGAGTGATTTATCTCTGTCAGTCGGGCGCGCCATCCCAGCACGATTTGTTCGACTACAAGCCGTTGCTGACCGAGCGTCAGGGAGAAGAACTGCCGGCGTCGATTCGCGACGGACAGCGACTGACCGGGATGACGGCCGATCAAACCACCTTCCCGCTGACTCCCAGCAAGTTCCCTTTCGCCCAATATGGGGAAAGCGGCGCCTGGCTTAGTTCGGTTGTGCCGCACATGGCCAAGATCGCTGATGACGTCTGCTTTATTCATTCGCTGCATACCGAAGCGATCAATCACGATCCGGCGATGACGTTGCTGCAGACCGGCACGCAACAGCCAGGTCGGCCAAGTCTCGGTTCCTGGGTCAGCTATGGATTGGGAAGCGAAAACGTCGACTTGCCGGCGTTTGTCGTCCTTATCTCACGCGGCAGCAGCTTGGGCAATCAGCAACCGCTGGCCGACAAGTTGTGGGGAAGCGCCTTTCTGCCGGCCGAGCAACAAGGGGGCAAATTTCGCGGCGATGGAGATCCGATCCTCTACTTGGGCGATCCTGCCGGCGTCTCGCGGCAATCCCGACGTCAGATGATCGATGCCGTCGCACAATTGAATCGTCTGGAAGCGAAATCGATTCCTGATCCCGAGATCGAGGCCCGCATCGCCCAGTATGAACTCGCCTATCGCATGCAGGCCTCAGCGCCGGAACTGGTCGACTTTCGTGATGAACCGGAGTCAACCTTCGCGATGTACGGAGATGAGGCGCGGAAGCCGGGGACGTTCGCCGCGAACTGTTTACTGGCCCGCCGGTTGGCGGAGCGGGATGTTCGCTTCATTCAGCTGTACCATCGCGGTTGGGATCAGCATCTTCATTTGCCGCGCGATTTGTCACGTCAATGTCGCGATGTCGATCAGGCATCCGCAGCGCTGGTGACCGACTTGAAAAATCGAGGCCTACTCGAAGACACGCTGGTCGTCTGGGCAGGCGAGTTTGGCCGCACCGCCTACTGCCAGGGTGAGTTGACCGCCGACGACTATGGTCGCGATCATCATCCGCGCTGCTTCACTATCTGGATGGCAGGCGGCGGCGTTCGTTCTGGAATTCAATACGGGAAGACCGACGAATTTGGCTACAACGTTGTCGAGAACCCGGTCCATATCCATGACCTGAACGCGACCATCCTGCATCAGTTGGGGGTCAATCATTTGGATCTGACCTATCGCTACCAAGGCCGAGACTTTCGTTTGACCGATATCGCCGGCAACGTGGTGAAGGACATCTTGCGGTAGAATTATCGTAGGGTCCGCACGGCGGACCTATGATGATCTTGGATCGCGCGCGAATTCACGATGACCACCGACAGACTGCAACTCGATTGGACTTCCATCGGCGACCAACTTGACGCCTATGGCTGTGCGATCGTTGATTTGTTGTCGCCGGACGAATGTACGGCGCAAATCGCTTCATTCGAGGATGATACGCTGTTTCGCAAGCATGTGATCATGGAGCAGCATGGATATGGCCGAGGGGAGTACAAATATTTCGCCGATCCCTTGCCGGCACGGATTGCCCAACTGCGATCGACGCTCTATCCCGGCTTGTCTGCGATCGCAAATCGTTGGAACGACGCTTTGAAAAGTGACGTTCAATTTCCCGCAACGCACGCCCAATTCTTAGAACGCTGTCATCAAGCTGGCCAGTTAAAGCCGACGCCGTTGTTGCTGCGTTACGAGACCGATGACTTTAATTGCTTGCACCAGGATGTTTATGGCGAGCATGTTTTTCCGCTGCAAGTTGCGATTCTCTTAAATCGCGTCGGCGTCGATTTCGAAGGCGGCGAGTTTGTCATCACCGAGCAGCGCGCGCCGGAACAGTCGCGAGCCGAGGTCGTTCCGCTGCAGCTAGGGCAAGGAGTCATCTTCCCCGTTCGAGAACGTCCCGTGCCGAGCGCCAACGGTTTTGACCCGGTCCTGATGCGGCACGGCGTCAGTCGATTGCGGTCCGGTCGCCGACATACTTTGGGAATCATCTTTCACGACGCGGCGTAGCAGTCGTAGCGATTCTGGTTCCAATGAATGGGCTCGTAGCGGTTGTAGCGAAAGCGAGTTGCTATTCAGGGATGCGAATAGGGGCAATCGACGAGAAAACGGCGAATCTCCCTCGCATTAACGTAAATTTTGAAACGTTAGTACGTTTCGAGAATCGGCTTCGACCTCGGTCGCCGTCGACGCTGTTTAAGGGGCAGAGGATTCTTATGAACGATTTTATTCGATTGCTATTGGTCGAAGACAACGATGCCGATGCCCGAATTATTCAATTTCATCTAGAAACTTGCTCGGATATTCGGGCTTTGGTCGATCGCGTGGGCACGCTCAGCGATGCGATCGCGGCGACGCATGACCACAGCTACGACGTGCTGATCGTTGACATGGGACTGCCCGATTGCAGCGGTCTGGCGAATGTGACCCGCTTGAGAGAAGCGGCTCCGACGGCGACGATTATCGTGCTGACCGCCGATGACGATGATGAAGACGCGCTCGAGGCGATTCGCCACGGCGCACAAGAGTATCTCTCGAAACAACAGTTGCGCGGGCCGCTGTTGACTCGCGCCATTCGCCATTCGCTCACGCGCCAGCAGCATTTGCTCACCGCACAATCGCAAGCGATGACAGACGCGTTGACCGGCATCGGAAATCGTCGTGCGTTCGAACGAGAAATGGCTCGTCGGATTCATGAATATCAGCGACACGACGTCCCCTTCTGTTTGACGATTTTTGACATTGATCACTTCAAAAAGATCAATGACCAATGGGGGCATGACATCGGCGACAAGACGTTGCGCGTCCTCGCCGAAAGTCTTTACAACGAAGTCCGCGCCACCGATATGGTGACGCGACTGGGGGGCGAAGAATTCGCCGTCATTTTTGTGGCGACGCAACTAGCCGAAGCGCTGAAGGTTTCGCATCGAGCCCGGGCCAAAATCGGCCAGCAGTGCGGCGCTCGGATTCAGGATGAAATGCAACTGACCATTAGCGGCGGCGTAGCGGAAGTAGCGCCTGGCGATGATCTGCGTTCTCTTTTGAATCGAGCCGACGAAGCGCTCTACGTCGCTAAAAATAGTGGCCGCGACCGCTGTCTGGCTCATGACGGCACGCTCATCTCCGCCGAAGTCGCGGAAATGACCGCTACTTGATCAGACGCCGTTTGAATCCCTTGGGCGAATTTAGGAGGGCCGGAGGCCGGGCCCGGTCGCTTGGGGATCGATCGCTGCGAGCAACAGCGAAGCCGCCGCGGCCGTCCACACCGAGAACGAAAGCGGTCCTTCAGGGCCAGTGCCAAAGGTCATACTGACTGCGAATACCAACAGCAGAGCACCGCTGGCGATCGCCGTGGGGCGAATCGCTACGCCCAACAGCAGCGCTGCCGCGATCACGATTTCAAGTATGGTCGCCGTCCAACCGGCGATGGTCACCACGCTCGACGGCAGGTACCACAGCAACATCTGCGTGTAAGCGAGAAAGTTGTCCATGTTTCCCCAGGCGACTTCGCCTGAGCCCAGTTGGGTCCAGATCCCAAAACGATCGGCGACTGCAGACAAAAAGGAAGCCGCTAGCGCAACGCGAACAAAGAGAGCGGCGACCGTCAGGAAACGAGATGCGGATGGAGTCACGAGGGAGAATGCTTCACAGGGGCTATCGATTAGGAATGACGCCGCCATTGCAGCGAGCCCTGATTGTAGACCCTGTCTGGCCCTAGCCTAGATCCACTTGGCATTCATTTGACAGGGCCATTTTGGGCCGCCAGTCAGCTGCAGTTTCATGCCGAATCGATCTCGTGCCTACGTGGTCTGCCCGACAGGATGACCGCCGATGAACTCTTCGATCAGCTTGCCGCAGAAGGCCGGCAGGTCGTCTGGTTTGCGACTGGTGATCAGACCGTCGTCGACCACGCATTCTTGATCGAGCCATTCGGCGCCGGCGTTCAGCAGATCAGTTCGCAGGCTAGGCCAGGAGGTCATCTTTCGCCCTCGCACCACATCGGCTTCGATCAGCGTCCAGGGACCATGACAGATCGCCGCCACCGGTTTGTGCTGCTCAAAGAAGTCACGAATGAACTCAATGCAGCGCGGATCGGTACGCAGGGAGTCAGGGTTGGCGACTCCACCCGGCAGAACTAGCCCATCATAGCGGCCCGAATCAACTTGATTGATCGCGTAATCGACCGAGAACTTCTCCCCCGGCTGATCGTGATGCATCCCTTGAATATTGTCCAAGGTCGGCGAAATCAATTCGACATCGGCTCCCGCAGCGCGGAGGGCTTCCATCGGCTGGGTCAATTCCACTTGTTCGAAACCGTCGGTTGCGAGAATTGCGATTCGTTTTCCCTTCAACGAGTCGGACATGTCGCCTCTCCATTCGATTGGCCTTTCCATGGGCGTCGCTATCGGCTTTTTGCCGAAGACGCAAAATTAATTGCCCGTAGTATCTAAGCGATAAGTGCAGACAGCATGCCAACATCCAGAAATGTCGTAACTCGGTAAGTTCGACCGAGACAAAGAGCGTATTGCGACCTGATCACGCCCAAGCTGGTCGAAAGACGACCAGTAAGCTGGCTTTACGCCGCGCGGCGAAGTTCGGGATAACCGTAGCCCGAGGCGGCGTCGTTCCAGCGGCGAATCGCAACCGCAACCAGATGCCCGCCAAAAGCGACCGAAAGTTTCATCGCATGCTGCGCTTTCAGGTGCCGGCCGACTTGCGGAATGCAGTCGAGATCGCACTCGGGATCTGGGTTTCGCAGGTTCGACGTCGGCGGCACAAAGCCGTCACGCAGCGCGAGCGTGGTGAGCGCCAACTCGACGCTTCCTGATGCGTTAACCAGATGGCCGAGCATCGATTTCAAACTGCTGACGCAAGTTCGCTGCGCTTGAATCCCAAATGCGGCGCGAATGCCGCGGATTTCGTTGATGTCGTTTTGTTTGGTGCCGGTTCCGTGGCAGTTGATGTATTCAATGTCACGCGGGCTCAAATCACTGACGCGCATCGTGTCGGTGATCAAGCGCTCGAGGGCCACGCTTTCCATATCGAGCCCCGTCACGTGATGCGCTTCCGAAAGACAGCGGCAGCCGAGGATCTCAGCGTAAATTTTGGCGCCGCGAGCGACGGCATGGCTGAGACGTTCGATTACGAACATCGCCGAGCCTTCTCCCATTACAAAGCCGTTGCGTTGCTTGTCAAAAGGGCGGCACGAGTTTTTCGGATCGTCGCTGTCGGAGAGTACTCGCATGCTGCGGAATCCGGCGGCGAAGAGAGGATCAATCGATTCTCCGCTGCCGACCAGTGCGATGTCGCATTGATTGTCGCGAATGGCGCGGACAGCGCTCATCATATCGACTAGCCCGCTGGCGCATGCGGTCGAATGGCAAATGCGAGGGCCCATCAAGCCATATCGATTGGCGATCTGACCGCAGGAAGTGTTCGGGTAAAGCTGATTCCACCAGTTTACGCCGGTGGTGATCCAGTTGACGGGGCGATCTTCGATAATGCTGCGTCCGGCGGCGTCTCCCATGTGACCGCTGATGGCGCAACCAAAGCGTTCTAGATCGACATCGGTCAGGTCCACGTTGGAATCGAGGATCGCTTCTTCCGCCGTAATGTTATTTAGCAACATCGGTTTCATGATGTCGCGATTCATGTTCGGCAGATCGACCGGAGCTCCCAAGACCAGGTTGTCTGGGATCGGCGTCAGGCCAGTCATGCGCCGGATGCCGCATTCTCCACGCTGTACGGCGCGCCATGTCGACTCACGATCCTGACCGACCGAAGTGATCATGCCGATCCCGGTAATGACGACAGGTTCTGTAGGGAGATGCGAAATCACGGAGTGAACCAAAAGGGCGATGAATTCCGGACAGGACAACGGCTGGATAGCGGTGGACGTTGGAGCGGGGCGAAGAGTACGAAATTTCGCGATCCACCTCCACACCAATTTCTGCCGCTGCGGCAATGTGGGATTTCGACCCACTTTGCCGCGGTCTGACGCAATTTGTGGAAAAGTTTACCCACGGCGCTTGCGATTCAGGCGGGATCCGCTAAACTTCGAGTCGTGGGATTTGAGCCCACTCAGCGAAAACTTTAGACAATCTTGTGGGAAATTAGCCCGTAATCGGATTTAGGCTCCGCCCGCACAACTGTTGGGGATCTCCGCGACAGACATGGCCAGCGCAGACTTCATCCTGGGGGAATTCAATCGCAAGATTGACGAACGATTTCGTTTGTCGATTCCGACCGAATTAGCGGATCCGCTTTGTGAGAATTCGACCGACCTGATCCTGGTCAAAGAGCGACCGGGCTGTCTCAGTTTGTGGAACTCCACCCACTGGAAAGCCAAGCTCGATGCAGGGGTCAACTTGGTGAAAGCCAAGATAGACGCAGGACGGTTAGAAGGTCGCACCGCCGACGTCCAGATGCTGGGTCGCCTGCTATCGACTCGCCATCGCAACGTGCAGTTGGCGGCCAAAGGGCGGCTGTTGATTCCGGAAGGATTTCGCGAGTTTTTAGGAGTCGAAGCAGGCGGAGAAGTGCTGATCGTTGGCGCCGCTATTTGCGTAGAGATTTGGCGAACCGACGCTTGGCTGGCGAACCTAGAGCAACAGATGCCTGAGTTCGGCGGACTTCTCGATACCTTGTCGAGCTAAACCATACACACGTACCCCCGGTGAAACGCATCGACTGAACGTCAACTGAGAAAGCTGTCTAGTCCACAGCGCACCTTAGATTGATGGCAAGACACATCCAAGGATGGCATTTTCGGCATGGAAGCCGAGCTTTTAGTCGATGCGGCGCCGATAAGCGGCCGCTGAATCCAGATTAGTCCCCTGGATTCAGCGGCTTTTTCTTTGCGCTCCTTTGAATTGCTCGCGCATCGCATGCAATCGACCACGACTGCATACGTTTTCTCAAGAGACAATTTTGGGGAGGGAATCCGCGCCCCCAAAGTCACCTTTCTCTTGGCGAAAGGTGACGAACTCTCGCAGGCCCGACAGACCGTTCTGAATCGGTCGATTTCCTTTTGGCGAAGTAGTCCGAAACAATCCTCTGGCAGCCTGAAAAGCGTAGTTATTTGAATATGTCGAAATAAAACATGATCGAATTGAGAAACGGCGTCATTGTTTCCATAAAACCGCATTAAAACGCAATTATGTCGCTTAGAAGTGTATTCGTCCTGGATAGAATAATGTATTAATTTAAATGGAAATGGCTGGGCCTTTTTATATCGCCCCACTTCTTTCTGGATCTGCCCCCTATTCATGAGTTGTTTTATGAAACTTCGTACTCGCTTTCACCAGGGATTTACGCTGGTCGAACTCTTGGTAGTGATCGCTATCATCGGCGTTTTGATCGCCTTGTTGTTGCCAGCGGTGCAACAAGCGCGTGAGGCGGCGCGTCGCATGAGCTGTAGCAACAATTTGAAGCAAATGGGTATCGCGCTGCACAATTATCACGATACTCTCGGCAGCTTCCCCGCAGGCTATATCTCAGCCAAGACCGACATCAATTACAGCGCAAGTAATTGGTGCGACAGTATGAGCACGCCGGTTCACGGCGGTCATGCTCCTTGGACCGTTCTGCTGCTGCCGTTTATCGAACAGCAGAACATGTATGACCAATTCGCGTGGGATGGGAATGTCTACGAGCATCGCTTCTTCGATCCAGGCGGCCAAGATGTGCCGAGTCCCAACAAGGATGTTCTGGTTCCGATGGAAGCTTATCAATGTCCTTCCGACGCCAAGATTGGGGAGAACGCGCTGCGAGCCAGTTATCGCGGCGTGCAAGGAGGTGGTCCCGATAGCGATTCCTCGTGCCAGGGACATTCGTCGAACGTGCGCCGCTTTTACACCAACGGCACGCTCTATGTGAATTCGAAGACTCGTTTTGCTGACATTACCGACGGAACGTCGAACGTCATGGTCATCGGCGAAAACAACCATCCGCACGACTCCGTCGGCTTTTCCTGGGCGGCCAGCGGCAAGAACGATAGCAATGGGCTGCCGGTCTGTCTGACTGGATTCCGCTATCAACTAAACGCCAACCCGTCCGGCAGTTGGGAGAGCTTCACCAGTGCGTTTCGCAGCGATCATCCCGGCGGGGCGCAATTCTTGTTCAACGACGGATCGGTTCATTTTCTGGCCGAAACGACCGATCTAACGATCTCGCAAAACCTCTCCAAGCGTTCCGATGGACTTCCCATCGGAGGTTATTCGCCTTAATTCTTCGAAAGAGTGAACCATGCGATATATCTTGCTTGCTAGTTTGCTGATCGTCGGCGCCGTGGGGTGTGGTGGAAGTTCGGGTTATGGCGAACCACTGCGGGGCAACGTGACCTACGAAGGTCAGCCGGTGCCGCGAGGGGACATTATTTTGGAACCGAACTCCGCCAAAGGGAATTCGGGACCGGGAACCATTGGCAAAATCACGGATGGTCGCTTCGTAACGCCTGCGGGAAAGGGAATCGTGGGGGGGGAATACTCCGTCACGATTCGTGGCTACGACGGCAAAGTGGACCCCACGGCCGAACCGGGAGCGAACAGTCCGGGCAACGCCCTGTTTCCGGCCTACCGAACGGAAATCAACATCCCGGCCGACGGCACGGAAGTCGACTTCGACGTCTCAGAAAAGTGAGACCGACACGTCTCGAACCTGAAAAACAAAAAGACGCGTGCTCGTTAGGAGCACGCTTTTCTTTTTTGGAATGGTTGGGGAGCTTAACTTCAAAAATGCGCCAGCAAGGGAATGCGGCCCATCGCTTCAATCCGTATTAGGATCGCCAGCCCTGTTCCCTCGCTCGCGCTGGCGGGCTAGTGTTTTGTCAGATCTGAATTTTCGGGTTTGGCGCCGTGCCGCCCATCGGTTAAAAGGAGTCGTTACCGATTGGGATTGCTGGTCTGAAGACGCGGAGTCGCCATGCGGGCCTGCTGTTGCTGCAATGTCCGCATCAGTTCTTTCCGCAGTTCGGACGTTTTCTCCGGCAGTTGTCGGCTTAGATCGACTTGCTCAGACAAGTCGGCTTGCAGGTCATAAAGCTCGACATGCTTGTCCTCGGCAAACCATAGCAATTTGTATTTCCCGCGGCGGAGCGCTGATTGAGGGCGCGTTTGGCTGACCGCAAAATCATCGATTCCGATGGCCGGCAATGCGGACGCATATCCCGTTTCTGGATGGTAATACGGAAAATGCCACAGTAGGTTTCGCGGCTCCAAAGCGAGTGAATCCACGTTCGCCAGATCGATTGCCCGGCCGTCCGCTTGCGTAGCCGTTCCGCCTGCCGCGTTGATAAAGGTGGGCGTCAAGTCATAGCCGATGACCGGAACGTCGCAGCGAGAATTGGCTTTGGTTTTCTTGGCCCAGCGAGCGATCAACGGTGCGCGAATCCCCCCTTCGTAGAGATTCCACTTGGAACCCCGAAGCGGCGCATTCGCGGTGTACGCAGGATGGCCTCCATTGTCGGAGAAGAAGACGATGAGCGTGTTGTCGGCTTCCTCGGTCGCTTCGACTGCTTTCACAATCTGGCCGACGTGATGATCCAGCGTTTCCAGGAAGGCGGCGTAGGCAATTCGCTTTTGCCGGTTCGGAGCATCCGCAGGTATCGTTTCGGCATACTGCTTCAATAGCCAACGATAGGGGGACTTCACCGGCGTATGGACGTAAAACGACGAAGCCATCACAAAGTAAGGGCGTTCATGGGGCTGGCCGATGTAGCGACAGACCCGCTTGACCATCGAATCTTCGACGAATTTCCCTGATTGATCGACAGCCTGGGGAGGCGATTTGCCCCAAGCATAGGGATGCGCTCCGAAGTCTTCCTCGGCGACTTCAAATCCTTGCTGGGCTGGGCCAAACTTGGGGCTCCAGCCGAGATATCGACGGTGGTGCTGATTGAGATGCCATTTTCCAAAGAAGGCGGTCTCATAGCCCAACGCAGCGATCCGCTCGGCGATGGTCTCTTCTTCCAGTGCAAGGTTGAGGGTCAGCGGCGGCGCTGTAAGCTGCGTGATCGTATCGACTTGTTGAATTCCCGGCTCGTTCTTCGTGACAAACTCGAATCCGAGTCGGGCAGTCGTTTTCCCCGTCAAAATGCTTGCCCGCGAGGCGGAGCAGATCGGGGCCGAAGCATAAGCGTTGGTGAACCGCACGCCGGTTTCAGACAAGCGATCGATGTTCGGGGTGCGATGCCATGCGTGTCCGTAGCATCCCAAATCGGCCCATGCCAAATCATCGACCAAGATAAAGACGATGTTGGGCGGCGCCGCCGAGACGGCACGACAAATCAGCAACGCAAAGACCAGGTAGGAAAATGCCTTTTTCACCGATCTCACCTCTTTCATTGCCACGCAAGGCCGTGGCAATGTCACCCGAAGATGGTTGGATGGCCCAAAGGATCTTACTTCTGCGCTTGCTGCGACATCGCAAAGTAGCCCATGCGTAGATCGTGCAGTGCGTGTTCTAGCATCTCCGCTTCGTCGGGCGAGAGATTGCCTTTGGTCTTTTCGTCAATCACGCCCAGCAGGTCGATCATGTGTTTTGCCAGCGGCAACTCGACCATGGCTTGGCCTGTTTCGGGATGAGGGATTTGTCCCAGCGCGGCGAAGGCCTGGGTGGCCAGCATCGAGATGAGCATCCGGAAATCGGGCGGCGGGAGTTTGCTGGGATCAAACTTGGCGCTGTTGTCGGAAGGAGCAGCGGCGGCCGGTTCTTCCGCTGCTGGCGGCGCTTCGGGCGCATCTTCGGCGCGTAGTTTTTCCTTCTCTTGCTCGACCTGTTCTTTCCAGTCCGAGTCGACGATGATCTTTTTTTCTGCTTCGGAGTCGCCGTTCATGGGGTTCGCCTCTGTTGCTGTCGATTACGTTTCGGCTGTTTCTTCGGTCGGTGAAGCGTTGGGCGCCGACTTGCTGCGGCGCACAATTGCGGCGGCGACAAAGCTGGCGAAGAGCGGCTGCGCCTTAATCGGTTTCGATTTGAATTCGGGATGGAACTGGACCGCGACAAACCAGGGGTGGTTTTCGTTCTCGATGATCTCGACCAGCGAGCCATCCGGTTTTAGTCCCGAGAATCGCAGCCCGTGCTTGGCGAACTGCTCGCGATATTTGTTGTTGAACTCATAGCGATGGCGATGCCGCTCGTTGATCGATTCGTGGCCGTACGCTTCGTGCGCGTGGGTGCCGGGAACCAACGAGCAATCTTGGGCGCCCAGTCGCATGGTCCCCCCTTTGTCGGTGATGTTCTTTTGCTCGTCGAGCAAGCAAATCACCGGGTGCGGCGAGTCTTTAGAGAACTCGGTCGAATGAGCTCCTTCCAGGCCAACCACATTGCGGGCGAACTCGATCGCGGCGCACTGCATCCCCAGGCAAATGCCCAGGAACGGAATGTCGCGCTCGCGAGCGTAGCGGATCGCATCGACTTTGCCTTCAATACCGCGTTCGCCAAACCCGCCGGGAACCAGAATGCCGTCGTATCCAGAGAGCAAACGTTCGGCGCCTTCCGATTCGATCGCTTCGCTTTGAATGCGGCCGATGCGGATTTGCGAGCGATGGGCGATTCCAGCGTGATCGATCGCTTCGTAGATCGACTTGTAGGCGTCTTTGTGTTCGGCGTATTTGCCGACGACGGCGATGCTGATTTCGGTCTCCGGATTACGGAGCGTGTGCAAGATCTCTTGCCACTGCGTCAGATCGATATCGCCGCGAGGAAAACCAAACTTTTTGGCGATCAGGTGATCGAGCCGGTTCTCGTGCAGACTCAAGGGGACTTCATAGATCGAGAAGTCTTTGTCTTTCTCTTCGATGACCGCTTCGATCGGCACATTGCAGAACAGGGCGATCTTTTCGCGATCGTCATGACTCAGATTGCGTTCGGTACGGCAAATCAAGATGTCGGGCTGGATACCGATTTCGCGCAATTGACCGACGGAGTGCTGGGTCGGCTTGGTCTTCAGTTCGGCGGCCGCCTTGAGATAAGGGACCAGCGTCAGGTGGATATAGAGACAGTTCTCTTTGCCGGCGGTCAGCGAGAATTGCCGAATCGCTTCGAGAAACGGTTGGCTTTCGATATCGCCGACCGTGCCGCCGATCTCGGTGATCACGACATCGGTTTCTTCGTCCCCGAGCTTCTCGATGACGCTTTTGATTTCGTTGGTGATGTGGGGGATCACCTGGACGGTTTTGCCCAGGAACTCGCCGCGGCGTTCTTTGTTGATGACCGAAAGATAGATCTGGCCCGTCGTGTAATTGGCGTCGCGGGTCAGAGGGCTATTGGTGAAGCGCTCGTAATGTCCCAGGTCCAAGTCGGTTTCGCTGCCGTCGTCCAGCACATAGACTTCGCCGTGCTGATAGGGGCTCATCGTGCCGGGGTCGACATTGATATAGGGGTCGAGCTTTTGCAGTTTCACGCGCAGCCCGCGTTGCTCGAGCAGCATGCCGATGGAAGCGCTGGTCAACCCTTTGCCGAGTGAACTGACCACGCCGCCGGTCACGAAAATATGCTTGGTCATGAACCTTCCCTGCAAGTGCAGAACTACTGCTGCTAGCGTAAACCGAGAGACGTCACCGCCAGACGATCGGCAGTGATCGATAATTTGCGTCAGAAATCCCTAATCGCCCTTAGGCAGTTGCTTAAGGGCGTGAAAGACGCAAGAGACTGGATCGGCCAGGACCGTCAGCCCTGGGGCTTTATCTTAGCAAGCAAGCTTGCGGCTGACAAATGCCGCATAGTCGCCGGGAGTATCAATGCCGGAGGACGCTTCGTTGACGACGCCGACATGAATGGACTCGCCCATCGACAGAACTCGAAGCTGTTCCAGGCTTTCCAGCTTTTCGACCTCGGTCCGCGGCGCCGCGGCAATCCGTAGCAGAAAATCACGGCGGTAGGCGTAAATCCCCAGGTGCATCAAAAAGTGGGGGGGCTCGGCCTGGAGGATGGCGTCATCCCATTCTCGCACGAACGGAATCTGGCTCCGGCTGAAATAGAGCGCTTTCCCTGTTTCATCGCAGATCACTTTGACGCAGGCCGGGTCGGCGAGCAGCGCTTTGTCGCGGATCGGCGTCGCCAGCGTTCCCATATTATGGCCCGGGTTTTCCTCCATCAGCTTGATCAATGCGTCAATCGAGGTCGATGCGATCTCGGGTTCGTCTCCTTGGACGTTTAACAGCAGGTCATACTCAGGCAATTGCTGGGCCGCTTCGGCCAGACGATCGGTTCCGCTGGCGCACGACTCGCTGGTCATGATCACATCGCCGCCAAATGCCAGCACGGCGTCGCGGATTGACGGGTGGTCAGTCGCAATGACCACTTTTTCGGGGCGCAACGCTTCGATCGCCGCTTCATAAGTATGTTGGATCAACGGTTTGCCGGTTTCGGCCAGCAGCATCTTGTGCGGCAAGCGGGTCGACGCCAGACGAGCCGGGATAATAACCGCAGTACGAAGACGGAGACGAAGTGGAGCTTGGGGCGACATAACGACCTTCCTTGGCCTAAGAAAACAGATTTCGATCGCTGGATTGTAAATTCGGATTAAATAAAACAACTAGACCAATTTCTCCCATCCGCCTATTCGATGTTCTGAGATTGGCCAATATTTGCTAGTTTGCCAGGATCGGGGCGGTACCCTTTTCGGGGTTTTTGCCCCCATTCGGTTCGTCTTATCGGGAGCGTGCGATGTGCGGCATCGTTGGAGTAGTCGGAGATCGACAAGCGGTTGATTTTATCGTGCAGGGGCTTCGTCGGCTTGAATATCGGGGTTACGACAGCGCCGGGATCGCCGCCTTGGACCCGGGTGACGCCGAGATCAGCGTTTGCAAAACCGCCGGACGAATTGACAACTTGGCCGCGCGTCTCGCCAAGCAACACATCGTAGGCGCCGCCGGAATTGGCCATACCCGCTGGGCGACGCATGGCCCGGCGACGGAAACCAACGCCCATCCGCACGTCGGCCAAGGAGGCGAGGTCGTACTAGTGCATAACGGCGTGATCGAGAATTACGCCAAGCTGAAAGAGACGCTGATCGCTCGGGGTTATGAGTTCGCCACCGAAACCGATAGCGAAGTCATCGCGCATCTGCTGGAAGAATGCCGTCGCCGTCGACTGGCTAACGCCAAACCCCAGGCAGCTCCGACTGACCAGCAGTTGATCGATATTGTGCAAGACGCGCTGGTCCAACTGCGCGGCACCTATGGCTTGGCGATCTTGTTCAAGCAGCGTCCCGATTTGATTGTCGCGGCGCGTCTGGGAAGTCCGTTGGTGGTCGGCGTCGCCGATGATGTCCATTATTTGGCGAGCGATGCATCGCCGCTGGCCGGGTTCACCGACAAGATTGTTTACTTGGCCGATCATCAAATCGCGCTGCTCAAAGCCGACTCGTTGCAAGTGCGACATCGCGATCATGGCGCGATCGAGCATAGCGTCGAAGTGATCGAGATCGACGCGTCCGACGTCGATCTGGGCGACTACGAACATTACATGCTGAAAGAGATTTTCGAGCAGCCGCAGTCGATCGAAAATACGATGCGCGGGCGGCTGAGTCTCGACGATGCGACCGCGGTGTTCGGCGGATTGAATCTTTCGCCGCAAGAGCTGCGCGGCGTCGATCGAATTCTTTTGACCGCCTGCGGCACCAGTTGGCACGCGGCGCTCGTCGGCGAGTACATCATTGAAGAGATGGCCCGAATTCCGGTCGAAGTCGAATACGCGTCGGAGCTGCGGTATCGCAATCCGCCGACGCCGCGGCGGACGCTGGTCTTTGGGATCACGCAAAGCGGCGAAACGGCCGATACGCTCGCCGCGCTGCGCGAAATGAAACGCAAAGGACATCCCACGCTGGCGATCTGCAACGTGGTCGGCAGCACGATCGCGCAAGAAGCGGACGGCGGCATCTATTTGCATGCGGGTCCAGAGATCGGAGTCGCGTCGACCAAGGCCTACACGTCGCAACTCGCCGTGATGGCGATGCTGGGGCTCTATTTTGGTCGGCTGACGCATCTTAGCTTTGACCAAGGGTATCGCATCATCGAGTCGCTGCAGAAATTGCCTGCCGCGGTCGAGAAGGCGCTCGAGTCGAACGACACCGCACGCAAAATCGCCGAGAAGTACCAATCGGCGACTAACTTTCTGTATCTCGGTCGGCACTTTAATTTTCCGACAGCGCTGGAAGGCGCGCTCAAGCTGAAAGAAATCAGCTACATCCATGCCGAAGGCTACCCTGCCGCCGAGCTGAAACATGGACCGATCGCGCTGGTCGACGAGCAAACGCCGAGCGTCTTTATCATGCCGCGCGGCGTCGTCTACGATAAAGTGATGTCAAACCTGGAAGAGATCAAGGCTCGCAGCGGTCCGGTGATCGCGATCGCCAGCGAAGATGACGACCAGGTCGCTAAGATCGCCGACGACGTGATCCGGATTCCGATGGTCGACGAATTTTTACAACCGATCGTTTCGATCATCCCGCTGCAACTGTTGGCCTATCACATCGCGCAGCTGCGCGGCTGCGATGTGGATAAGCCGCGCAATCTGGCGAAGAGCGTCACGGTCGAATAGTTCGCCTCCGCCGCCGCGGCCTGATTCACCTGGATTTGACTTGATTTTCCCGCCGCGGCGGGATATCACGAAATTTCTCGTCAATTTCAAATCAGGGGCAAATAATGCCGATTCCGGTCGAGTGTCCGCAATGTCGCGGAGCGTTTCAGGTAGCCGATAAATTCGCCGGCCGCAAGATTCGTTGTCCGAAGTGCAAAGCCGCAGTGATCGAGATCGCTGCGGTCGCGCCAGAATCTGCGGCGCCGTCTCCCCCGGAAGATCTGCTTAGCGGGCTGGATGACGTGTTCGCCGACGAGATCACGTTAGCGCCGCCGCCGAAACGACGAAGTTCCGCTAGCGGTCAACAAGCGATGCGGACCCTATTGATGGTTGGCGGCGGTTTGTTGGGGGTTGTTGTTTTGATCGGCGGCCTGGCGATCGCCGGACTGTACGCCTGGGATGTCGCCAGTCAGTCGAGTTCGCGTCAAGCCCCGCCAACGCCAGAGGCTGTTGCGTTAGAGGGCGAAGCGGGATCTGATTCAAGCGTTTCTGCGACGGGTGCTGCTCCGTTTGCCGCTGATTCGGGAATGACCGATCCGAATCAGAGCCAGGGTTTTCGCCCTAAAAATTACCCGATCGAATTGACGTTTCCGGCAGGACCGATCAAGCGGGAGCAAGTCGCCGGGCTTGAGCAATTTCGCTGGGAAGTTCCCACGGAATACGATGTCTCACGCGGCGTCTTTACCGAGGTCAAATTGATCATCGTGCCGCGGACAGGGAACGACACCGACAAGGAGGCGATCGAAGCGGCCAAGCAGCGCGTTCGTCCACTTCCCCCCGACGAAAGCCAGGTCAAAAATCCGCGCCAGCACAATACGATGATCAACGGCCATCCCGCTTTCATGGTGATGTTTGAGATGCCGTCGCGACGCACGCGGAACTTCGGCGTTTACGTTTCAGATCAAAAGGCGGTTTGCATTTTGTTGGCGACGGCTGACGCCAATTTGCCTCCATATAAGTGGCAAGAGATCGTTCAATCGATTCGATTTCCGCGTGTTGTTGCAGAGGTTCCCCCGGTAAAAGTGGAGCCTCCCAAGGTTGCAGCGGCGCCGAAGCCGAAACCGACGATGCCGGAACCGCCGAAGGCGGCAAGTAGAACGAGATCCATTCTTGACTCACCTGGAATCGCCGCGGAAGTCGCGGCGTTTTGGAGCGGAGGAGTCAAAATGCGCTCTAGCCTTCATCCGTTTGAAATTGAATTTCCTTCAAATAAGGTCATCGCCTTTCCTAAGGCGCGGAACGAGGACGGTAAGAAGACGGCTGTGCATTATCTGCAGCGGCTCGACTCAGGATTGGTCGATGGCGAATTCATCTTGACCAACGATTTAACGCGATTTTTCGCCACGGTCGTTGATGTGAGAGTGGGGCCGCGGCCGGAAGACAAAACGGACGAAGAACTTGTAAAGTCGTTAATCGACACGGCGTCACGAGGCATTGCGCAGGGCGTGCTGATGGAAGCGAAGGAAACTCAGCACGAAGGCTATATCGCCGTCGATATGGCGTCCGCCATCGAATCGGACATTGCGGGGGTGGTGGTTTTCGAAAGATACCGGGTTATTCTTCACCCGACTGGCGTTTACTTGGTCATGGTTCGAGGGAAAAAAGCGAGTGCCGGGGGAGATCGATTTATCAATTCGTTCCACTTCCTGGATGAACCCGGCAAGCCGGGAGACGGTTCGCGGCTGATCCCTGTCGCCGTCTTCGATGGCGCCCTGCCAACGAGGCGTAACCTTGCGGGGCAAGCGGACCCGGACGGGCGATATTTTTTATGGGAAGAGATCCCGGTTCAGTAACGCTCTGCGTGTCGTCCGAATCGCGAGATGACGTCTACCACCACGGAAACAGCGACTTCACCGACCCCGGCGAGCTAGTTCGTCCCACTTCTTTCCCATCGCGGACATACACAAACGCCGGAATCCCGCGAATGCCGTACTTTTGCGCTAGTTCCGGATCGTTGTCGACGTTGATCTTTTTGATCGGATAGCCCTCGTCCCGCAGTTGCTCATAGGCAGGTTGCGCGCGTCGGCAGGCTCCGCACCAAGGGGCCGAGAAGAAGTAGACCTTCCCTTCGACTTCGTGCGGCTGGGGAGGCTGCGGCAGCTCGATGCGATCGGCGTACATCACAAAGACGACGCCGATGGGCAGCATGAACGTGGCGAGCGCAATGAGCAAAACGACCGGTTTGGGCATCGGATCATTACCTGGGGCGATGCGAAAAGCGGGAAAAACGGTTCCTCAACCCTAGTACTTCGTTCCCCGCTTGCCGCTCATTGGGATCTACCGATACCCAATTGAGCGACTTTCTCAGAGCGACGATCCGCCTGATCCGAACAGTCGTTAGAAACCGGTAGCGCCGCGGGCTGAATCGGAGCGTGTGAAAGTTCGATTTCAGATGGCAATTTTGGCGCGAGGCGATGCAAAATCGAAGGTCCAAGCGGCCTCTAGGAGAGGTTTTTGCAGAATCCGGCGAACTTTTTCAGATCACAATGAGTCCTGTTTTCTCGGTGTTTACGCGTTTTCAGACAAAAAAAACGTTCGCCGTAACGGTGGCCCGTTGACGCCCCGGTTTGTTCTGGTAATCTTTGTCCTTCCCAAGTGGTTGCTGACGCGGCCAAGGGGGAAACCCAAAACCGAGAGACAACGTTTCTCGGGCTTTGATCTTTGACAATTTGGTTGTGACCTCTGTTAAGTTCGGCGTGAGACTGGACTTCACTGAGACCGATTCAGGCCTTCGGGTTGGAAGGAGTTTCAGGGAAGACAATCACGATGAACTGTATTTGAATTGTTTTGCAAAGAGCAGTTCAAACGCTTTAACTGTTGCTCATAAGCGATTCGCTTCGGCGAGTCGTACAAGCATATAACAATTGAAGGGTTTGATTCTGGCTCAGAATGAACGTTGGCGGCATGGATTAGGCATGCAAGTCGCGCGATAACTGAGAGAGCTTGCTCTCGAGGGGACAGCGGCGAAAGGGAGAGTAACAGGTGGTTTATCTACCCTCGGGTTTGGGATAGTGTCGGGAAACTGGCAGTAATACCAAATAACATCTACGGATCAAAGTTCCGGCGCCCGGGGATGAGACTGCTCACTATTAGCTTGTTGGTGGGGTAATGGCCTACCAAGGCGACGATGGTTAGCGGGCGTGAGAGCGTGGCCCGTCTCACTGGGACTGAGATACTGCCCAGACACCTACGGGTGGCTGCAGTCGAGAATCTTTGGCAATGGGCGCAAGCCTGACCAAGCGATGCCGCGTGCGGGATTAAGGCCTTCGGGTTGTAAACCGCTGTCAGAGGGGAAGAAATTTTGACTGATCCTCAGAGGAAGGACGGGCTAAGTTCGTGCCAGCAGCCGCGGTAAGACGAACCGTCCGAACGTTATTCGGAATTACTGGGCTTAAAGGGTGCGTAGGCGGCCTTACAAGTCAGGTGTGAAATCCCACGGCTCAACCGTGGAACTGCGCCTGAAACTGTAGGGCTTGAGGGAGATAGGGGTGAGCGGAACTGATGGTGGAGCGGTGAAATGCGTTGATATCATCAGGAACACCGGCGGCGAAGGCGGCTCACTGGGTCTCTACTGACGCTGAGGCACGAAAGCTAGGGGAGCGAACGGGATTAGATACCCCGGTAGTCCTAGCTGTAAACGATGAGCACTGGATCGAGGGGACTCCCACATCTTCTCGGTCGTAGCGAAAGTGTTAAGTGCTCCGCCTGGGGAGTATGGTCGCAAGGCTGAAACTCAAAGAAATTGACGGGGGCTCACACAAGCGGTGGAGGATGTGGCTTAATTCGAGGCTACGCGAAGAACCTTATCCTAGTCTTGACATGTTTAAGAATCTCCCTGAAAGGGGAGAGTGCTCTTCGGAGAGCTTTTGCACAGGTGCTGCATGGCTGTCGTCAGCTCGTGTCGTGAGATGTCGGGTTAAGTCCCTTAACGAGCGAAACCCCTATCTCTAGTTGCCAGCGAGTAATGTCGGGGACTCTAGAGAGACTGCCGGTGTGAAACCGGAGGAAGGCGGGGATGACGTCAAGTCCTCATGGCCTTTATGACTAGGGCTGCACACGTCCTACAATGGTGCGAACAAAGGGACGCAAACTCGCGAGAGTAAGCAAATCCCAGAAAACGCGCCTCAGTTCGGATTGCAGGCTGCAACTCGCCTGCATGAAGCCGGAATCGCTAGTAATCGCGGGTCAGCATACCGCGGTGAATATGTTCCTGAGCCTTGTACACACCGCCCGTCAAGCCACGAAAGTGGGGTGCACGCGAAGTCGCTAAGCTAACTCGCAAGAGAGGCAGGCGCCGAACGTGAACTCCGCGATTGGGACTAAGTCGTAACAAGGTAGCCGTAGGGGAACCTGCGGCTGGATCACCTCCTTTCTAAGGAAAACTGTTCGATGATTCAGGAAGACTCACACTTCCTTCTAGCGACGCTTACTTCGGTAAGCGGCGTGGATCGAAAGATCTGCGTCTGTTCAATAGACATCGGACGGTGGGACAGTCTCATACCGCTTAACTAGGTCACAACCATTTTTATAACAAGCTCGTGATAGAAATATCTATCACGAGCTTTTTTTCGTGCGCTGATACCCGGCAATCTTCGGAGCCACGTAAAGTTTCCGTGAACAACTCGCATCGGCTAGAATCGAAACAGCCTGGAATTGCTATCTTGAGAGTTGGAAAACCCGGTACCAAAACGCAGGAGCCGATTCGATGCAACGACGTCATTTTCTCCAACTAGCCGGCGCAACGCTCGGCGGCTGTATGTTGCCGCGTCTGGCTGGCGCCGAGGAAGCGGCAAAGCCGTTTCGTTTCGCTCATTTGACCGACATTCATGTTCAGCCAGAGCTTGCAGCCGGCGAAGGATTTCGTAAGTGCTTAGCGACGGTCAATGCCTTGGAGAAAAAGCCGGAAGTGATTGTCACCGGCGGCGATATGGTGATGGATATTTTCGCCCACAATCGTCAGCGGGCCGACCAGCTGTTTTCGCTTTACGGCGACGTGATCCAAGGGGAAACCGATATTCCGTTTCGCAGCTGCATCGGCAACCACGATGTTTTCGGCTGGTCGCACAAGCAAGATGTGAAACCGGAAGACGCCGAGTTTGGCAAAGGGCTGGTTTGCGAAAAGCTGGGACTCGAAAAGACTTACTACACGTTTGACCAAGGAGGTTGGCGGTTCTATATCTTGGACGACATTCAAATGGCGCCCAACAACCGCTATCAGGCCTATCTCGAAGAAGAGCAGTTCGAGTGGCTGAAACAAGATCTAGAAGCGAAGCCCGTCGAAACTCCGGCGGTGGTCGTTAGTCATATTCCGATTTATACGGTTACGACGTTCGATAACGGCCGCGAAGAAGATCTCGCCTATCGTGTCGGATTTAGCGCCATGTGCCGCGACGCCGCGAAACTGGGAAATTTATTTTCCAAGCACAATGTGAAGTTGGCCCTCTCGGGACATCATCACCAGTTGGAGCGGATCGAATACCAAGGAGTCACCTATATCTGCGGCGGCGCCGTCTCCGGCGGTTGGTGGCGCGGCCCGCATCGCGGCGTGCAGGAAGGTTTTGGTTTGGTCGATTTAAACCCGAACGGGTCTTTCCAGTATGAGTACGTCGACTATGGTTGGACGCCGGTGACGTAGGGAATAAGTATCCGTAGGCTGGGACGCGCCTGTTGAAGTTTTGAGGTTGCGCTATTTCGAATCCATCGAACACTAGCCCGCCAGCGCCAGCGAGGGAATACGGCTCGCCACTTCAATCCGTGTTAGGATCGCCAACTCTATTTCCTCGCTGGCGCTGGCGGGCTAGTGTGACGATTTCCGGTTGATTCTGGCCGTATTAACGTCCTTTATTCGTGTTCGATCGTTCGCGAATTGCAAATAGCGCAACTTCAAACGGCGCGCTTTTGCTTTGTTGCAGTGTGCGAAGTTGCTGGACCTTGACTCGGTCTACGAATATTTCGAGGTGAAAACACGAAAAAAACCGGACTCGTCGTGAGAACGAGCCCGGTTTCTATTGCGCTCGAGCGTGACTCTTTGACGGGGGCCCTGCGCCCGAGCGTGATTCAGTAGATCGAAATCATTTTTCGCCGACAAGGCGAAATCCTCTACACGACCGGGGTCACCGGGGTGGTGGGAATGGTCGGCGTTTCGTGAAAACGTCGCACGGCGAAGTAGCCGACGACCAAAAAGGCGACCAGGACGACCAACTGGGCGATCGCGAACGGCGGTTCCGAGTTTGTCGGCGCTAACGCGTGAAGCGCCGGGATCTTCATAAACGACTGCACCACCAGCACGAAAAAGTTGAAGTAGAACGCGACCAAAGCGGATACGACATACGTGATCCGCCAGCCTGATCGCAAGTGGCCGACATACCGAGCGATCGCCGCGGTCGCCAAAACGATCAGCGACAAAATCCCGATGATGACGCCGGGGGTGAGTTGGAGGTGCGGGAATCCAAAACCGGTCACGCTGGTCAACAGCGTCGAAATGAAAAAGGTTGCGGTCCACGCCGGGTGAGGCCGTGAACTGACAAGGGAATAAGCGAATCCAAAGCCAGAAACGATGCCAACCAGGCTGATTGCGACGTGAATGAGTGTGTAAATCGCGAGAGCGGACATGGGAAAGTTCCTTCATGCGTAAATAGTTTACTCGCCTACCAAAGAGATGCCAGCCAAATGGCCAGGTTACGCGGGGCCTTCGTTCATATCAGCGTGGGCGCTGGACTCCCGGCCAGAAGGGGAGTCGTTCGTAGAGATTGCCCAGGCTACGAATCTCGGCAAGAAAAGGAAAAATCCCATTGCTCGCGGCGCGGTGAAGCGGGCGAAACAATGGGATCTTTAAAGTGGGCTAGACTGGATTCGAACCAGCACGTCCTTTACGGACACTAGGCCCTCAACCTAGCGCGTCTGCCAATTCCGCCACTAGCCCGTGGCTACCACTACAGTCGCTTGCGGCGACCGTAGTGGAACACAATAGTCTAGGAAAACCACCCTGCGGGTCAAGCGGGGGGCGATTACCGATCTGGCCGGCGTTTTACCACAAAAATGGTCTGGTCACACGCGATAGGACGGTGCAGTTTGGCGAGAAGTTCACGCCCTGCCGTCAAAATTCGATCGGCTGGCAATTCCAGGTGCTCACGAAGTTTTTCGGCAAATTGGGAGATCCCGGCTGGACCAGCCTCGTCGAAAAGGTATTCGCGAACGCCGGACGACATCATCGTGATCGCCGAGCCAGGCTTCAGCCGGCGTTCGACAAAGCGGGGATCGACGTCGGTTCTAGCGCCCAATAAGAACGACATTTCCCACAGTTCTTCCCAACCATCCGGCGTGATTAATAGGCCGCAGGTCTCGCCGGCGTTGGCGATCTCGATCAGGCCCGTGTCAGGATGAATCACTCCATAGGAGAGAGACGCAAACCGATCTCCGGCCGAGGTCGACCAGAAGGTGTGATTCACGCGATTGACCAGCGTGCGGGCGTCCGGAGCATAACGACCGTGAGATTTGACGGCGGAAGCCAATTGCCCGGCCATCATCGCCGCTTCCATTTGTCGGCCGTCGGAATCTCCTACGGTGATCGCGAGCGCGCCATCATCCAGCATCGACCAATCATGGAAGTCGCCGCCGGCTTGTTCGGCTTGTTCGGTCCACCCGGCCAGGTCCCAACCTTCAAGCAGCGGTTTGACGTGCGGCAGTTGGTGATCTTGTTGAGCGGCGATCGCCGTCAATTGATGCGTCAGGTCGTGCGAATCTGTCTTATCCTTCAGTAGTACGTCGAGTTCCAACTCGGACGCGATGCGGCCCGCGATGATCTCCAGCGTTTGCGTTTCGGCCGTCGTGAAGTCCCGATATTCTTCGGAGAAAATCCAAAGCGTGCCGATCGGATTGGTGCTGGTCGAAACGGGAATGCAGCAAGCCGAAGGATAGTTCTCGGGGCAGCGCCAATGCGGCAAAAGCGCGGTGTCTTCGAGCACGACGGCGTTGCCGGCAAGCGCCTCAAGGTCGGCGATCGCCGCAGCGAGCGGACGAGCCGGTTCGAGGAAGCGATCAGGCGGCAGATTGAGCGCGGCGCGAAGCTTCAATTCGCTCGTCGAATCGTCCAGCATATAGATCGCGGCGGCCGATGCATGAACGTTTTCCAGCGCTCCTCGCATGACGGCCTGCAGTTTGTCGGCGATATGGCTTTTCGACTGCACGGCCGAGACCGGGATGTTGGCGGCGAGTTCCGCTTCGACGCGGATCATGCCGGTGCGTAGCCGCTGCACTTCCGACATCATTTCAGCCATGGCGCCGGCGATTTGGGCCACTTCGCGAGGAGGCGAAAACTCGGAGTCATCAAGCACCGGTTTGACCAGCAATCGCCCGGTCGTTTTGCCGTCCAGGTCAACCACAGCGTAGCCATCGCCGGCCGAACCAGCGCGGTACTCTAAATGACAGCCGAACGCTTCGACCAAGGCCGCACTCGCGGACGAAAGGCCTGGGAAGATCGCCTTCTCGCCCGAGGACGGTCGCGCCGCTTCGTGACGGTGAATGCGGAGATAGCTGGGAAAGGGCCGAGCCATAGTTGCACGCCAATTGGAATCTGCATTTTTCCATTTCCGCCTCGTCCGTGGCGATAAAAACTCGAGGCGCTGATCCATAGCACCCACAAGCCTGCGTCGACATCCTTCGTCGAACAGTTAGGGAATCGGCGTCACAGCTAGCACGCATTAACTGCTTTTCCTATTTTCACAGATGCGGCGGCAGTTCGTACCTATTACGTGGAGTTTTCACAGGAAGAACCCGTGAAATCGTCACCGCTGGAATTTCGAAATGACCAAAGGTGTCCGTTGGGTAGTGGACAAAAGGACAGTTCCAAGTTCACCAGGCGGGAAACGAGGGTCCGAACAAAATGAGATGGCATTACACCAACGGTCGCCGTATCGATGCGATCTTTGCGAGTGGAGAATTGAAGCCAGCGATCTCCTGTAATTCGAGTCGCATGAGACCGGCCGTTTGGTTTTCGGCCAACGACCAATGGGAAGCGACCGCCAATCGAGCGGTGCGGCGCATCGATGGTTCTATCTTGCGCTGCGATCGGACGCAAACCGATCTGTTTTGCGATGGGCTGTTCCGTATCGAGATCGGTGCGGCCTGTGCGTTGGCGTCGTGGCGCGAGATGGCCGCGATGTGCGGGATGCAGCCGGGGGATCGCTTGAAGATAGAAGCGCTGGCGCGCCGATTGGGGAGCAATCCACTGCATTGGTACGCTTCGCTACGTTCGATTGAACGTGATCAATGGACGGCGATCGAGCGCTGGAATGGCTGCGATTGGGAACCGGTCGAAGCGTGTGCGATGTCGTTGGCGTCGTCGGTTGCAACGCGCCTGGCAGGTTAGGCGTTTTCTTTGATCGCGGTCACAATATCGAGAATCGCTTTTTTGCCGTCGGCAAAAAGCATCAAAGCGTTATCGGCGGCGAACAGCGGGTTCGGAATCCCCGCAAAGCCGGGACTGAGACTGCGTTTGATGACGATGACGGTTCGCGCTTTGTCGACGTGGATAATCGGCATCCCGGCGATGGGGCTATGGGGATCGGTACTGGCGACCGGATTGACCACGTCGTTGGCGCCCAACACGATGGCCACATCGACCTGGCTCATTGTGGGGTTGATGTCGTCCATCTCACGCAGCTTATCGTAGGGAATATCGGCTTCGGCCAGCAGGACGTTCATGTGTCCCGGCATCCGTCCAGCGACGGGATGAATCGCATATTCAACCTCGATTCCTTGCTCTTCCAACAGCGTCGCCAAGTCTCGCACCGCGTGCTGCGCCTGGGCGACGGCCAAACCATAACCGGGCACAATCACCACGCGCTGGGCCGCATCCAGGATCATCGCGACGTCGTCGGCGGAGGTGGAGCGAACGTTGGCGTAGACCTCGTCGGCGGCGGGACCGGTTGAAGCGGCGGCCGATTGCAGGCCGCCGAACACCACGTTGAGCAGCGAGCGATTCATCGCTTTGCACATGATCTGCGTCAGCACGATTCCCGAAGCTCCGACCAGCGAGCCGGAGATGATCAACACGTTGTTTTCGATGACGAACCCTGTCGCCGCCGCGGCCAAGCCCGAGTAAGAGTTGAGCAGCGCGATCACTACCGGCATGTCGGCGCCTCCAATTGGCGCAACTAGAGTCACTCCCAATACCGACGCGATAATCACAATCAACAGATAGGGCAAAACAGAGTAGCCGGCGCCGGTCATGAAAATGATCAATAGCAGCAGCACCATCACCATGATGGCGTTGATGAGATGGCCCGAGGGGATCTCAATCGGCTTTTTGAACATCGGCAACTCTTGCAGCTTGCCATAGGCGACCAGCGAGCCCCAAAAGGTGACGGCGCCGATCATGCCGGATAGCGCCGCCGCCAGCAACACGTCAGGCGTGGTTGCCGTGTTAGGGCGCAAAAGTTCGGCTCCGGCGACAAAGACGGTGGCCGCTCCGCCAAAGCCGTTAAACAACGCAACCAACTGCGGCATTTCGGTCATTTGAATTTTGACCGCTAGGACGACGCCGATGATGCTGCCGATCACCAGACCAGCAATGATATAGGCGCCGATCCCGGTAACGAGCAGCGTTAGCAACACCGCCAGCAGCATCGCGCCGGCGCTGACCAGGTTTCCCTTGACCGCCGTCCGCGGATGGGACATGAACTTCAGCCCGAAGATGAACAGGATCGCCGAAACGACGTAAGCCAGATTGATCAAGGCGTCGTACACTAAAAGTTCCTTCGTTGAGGCTGACTTGCGTTATCGTTTCGGTTTGAACATTTCCAGCATGCGATGCGTCACTAGATAACCTCCCACCACGTTGATCGTCGCCAAGATGACGGCGATCAGACCGATGAAAGCGGCCAGCCACGAATCGCCGGCGCTCGCGGCGATCAAGGCTCCGACGATCGAGATTCCGCTGATCGCGTTGGAGCCGGACATCAGCGGCGTATGCAGCGTCGGCGGCACTTTGGTAATGAGCTCGAAGCCGATGAAGATCGCCAAAATGAAAATCGTCAAACTAGCGACCAACGCGTGGTAGCGGGTAAATCCAGCCTCCTTGGCCTGCGGCGCTGCATCGACAGGTTCCGGCGTCTTGTTCGCTTCCGGTTCCGACGCGGACGTTTCGCTTGGTGCATTTTTGTCAGCGGGTGCGGCTTCATTGGCAGGCTCCGCTTTTGGGGCGGGCTCTGTCGCAGCCGGCTTGTCGTCGGTTGGGGGCGTCGCCGCATCCTGCGCCGTCACTGACGCCGCGCTTCCCAAGATCAGCAGCAGTAGCAAGAGCCATCTCATGTTGCGTTTCCTTCTGAGGGAGGCGCCGGTTCATCATCACCATCCAGCGGTATTTTGTCGTTTTCCGCTGGCGATTGCGGCGGTTCGTTCGCCGCGAGGCCTAACATCTCGCGAATCCGATGATGGACGACTTCACCATCGCGAGCGACCAGCGTTGAAGCGATGATCTCGTCCTCGGAGTTCATCTTCAGCTCTCGATCTTTCACCATGTTGAGCAGGAACTTGGTGATGTTGCTCGAGAACATTTGGCTGGCGTGTTGGGGAACTTCCGAGGGAAGATTAGTTGGCCCCAGGATCAGCACGCCGTTGTGTTCGACGCGCGTGTCGGCCTGACTCGGCTCGATATTCCCTCCGCGCTCGGCGGCCAGATCGACCAAGACCGAGCCGGGCCGCATGCCGTTGACCGCATCTGTGGTCACCAGCAGCGGCGATTTTTTGCCTGGGATTGCGGCGGTGGTGATGACGATATCGCACTCGCGAACCGTGTCGGCCATGAACTCGCGCTGTTTCTTATAGAAGTCTTCGCCCAAATCTTTGGCGTAACCTCCTTTGTCTTGCGCTCCGCTCGATTCGAGGTGAAAGTCGACCGCTTTACCGCCGAGACTTTCGATCTGCTCTTGCGCTTCTTTGCGAACGTCATAGCCTAGCACAACAGCGCCTAGTCGCTTCGCCGTGGCGATCGCTTGCAAGCCTGCGACGCCGGCGCCGATCACAAAGACTTTGGCGGGCTTCAGCGTGCCAGCCGCAGTCATCAGCATCGGGAAGATCTTGGGCAACTCGATCGCCGCGATCAAAACGGCGCGATAGCCGGAGATCGTCGCTTGGGATGAGAGCATATCCATGCTTTGTGCACGGGTAATGCGGGGAATTAGTTCCAGGGCGAACTGAGTGGCCTGTTTGCCGGCCATTTCGCCGATCGCGGCAGGGTTGCCGAGCGGATCGCATCCACCGACAAGGATTTGGCCCGGTTTGACCAAATCGAGGTCGACTCTCCCCGCTTCTGGGTTGGCGCCGAGGGAGCGAACCTGGAAGACGATGTCGGACTGTGCGAAGGCGTCCGCTCGGGAGGAGACAATTTTGGCTCCCGCGGCTTCATAATCGGCGTCCAGAAAGCCGGCGGCGACTCCAGCGCCGGTTTCGACGAGAATTTCGGCGCCAGCTTTTTGTAACGGGGCGAGGGACGCGGGTATCAGGGCGACACGCTGTTCACCCGGAAAATTTTCGCGTACGACGGCAATAATCATGTTTTTTCCCTAGGTCGTGGGGCGCGGCGACTGGGGATTTCTGTAGCGAGCGGGGTACTTGGCCGCGCAACACAACTCAAATCGTGGAAAATTCTTACACACGCAGCCGTCTCTGTGAACCCTTTTTCCGCGAAGTTATGACAAGGTAGTTGCGGGTTTTCTCCCTTTCTTACAATCGCAGCGGCGCTCACTTGCGGAATAGCCCCTGGATCGGTAAAATCCGTGTTTCCCCTGACCGTTCTGGGCCCTGCTGTGGCGCTGAAGTCCGGTTTTACGCGGGAAAATCAAAGATCCGGTTCAAAATCAGTGAGCCGGAGTGGACTGTTGTGCCAGGATAAACTGAGAGCCAGGATATTATGTCGACTACAACTTTCATGGCGAAGACCGGTCAAGTCGATCAGCAATGGTGGCTGGTCGATGCGGAAGACCAGATCGTCGGTCGCTTGGCGAGCGATTTGGCCATGATTTTGATGGGGAAGCACCGCCCCACCTATACCCCCCATGTCGACACTGGCGATTATGTCGTTGTCGTGAATGCTGAGAAGGTGAAGTTCACCGGCGGCAAATGGGACAAAAAAGAATACAATTGGTACACCGGTTACCCGGGGCTGCGTACCGAAACGGCTGGCAAGCGCCTGGAGCGTCACCCTGACTGGATCTTGCGAGATGCGGTCCGTCGGATGCTGCCGAAAAACAAGCTGGCGACCAAGATGCTCGACAAACTGAAGATCTTCGTCGGTCCTGAGCATGAACATCAAGCCCAGCAGCCGCAGCCGCTCACGGGGCTGGGTCAAGTCAAACAAAAGAAACGCAAGTAAGCGATACTAAGGGAATATCATGTCGACCGACGAAACAGGCGAAACAACTGTCGAAACGCCCGTAGAAGCCGATCCGGTTCCGGCTCCAGCTCCTGTTAAGAAAGCGAAGCCGGCTGAGGGGGTTATTCTTGGGACTGGTCGTCGCAAGTCGAGCGTAGCTCGCGTCCGCATCAAAAGCGGTAGCGGCAAGATCTCGATCAATGGTCGTTCGCTGGAAGATTTCTTCCCGAACCTCCAAGACCAGGTTTCGTTCATGGGCCCGCTGCATGACACCGACTATGTCGACAAGATCGATATCCGGATCTTGGTCAACGGCGGCGGCACCTCGGGCCAGGCTGGCGCTTGCCGCATGGGCCTTGGTCGTGCTCTGGCGAAGATGGACGCCGACGCTTTCCCGGCACTGCGAGAAAATGGTCACCTGACCCGCGATTCTCGCATGAAGGAACGCAAAAAGTACGGTCTGCGTGGCGCTCGCCGCGGAACTCAGTTCTCGAAGCGTTAATCGCTCGAACTTGGTTTTCCAGATACAGAAGAAGCTCGCCCATTGGGCGAGCTTTTTTTATTCTTCGTAGCCCGAAGGCCGAGAAAATGGGGTCAGGTCCCAATTCCGCTGCGGAATTGGGACCTGACCCCATTTTCTCTCTCTACGCCAGGATCCCAGCGATCGGCTTGCCTTCGCTGATCGCCATCGGGCGGCCGATGGGGGTGTCGTACATGTGGTGATAGTCAATCCCTAGCGTCTGGTAGATCGTCGCGTGGATGTCGGCGATGCCGACCGAGCCAGCGATGTCAGGCGTCACTTTGCTGCCTGCGGGATCGGTCTCGCCGATGCAGGCTCCGCCGCGGATGCCGCCGCCTGCCAGCGCGACGCTAAACCCATGGGGCCAATGATCGCGGCCGCCGGCTGGATTGATCTTGGGCGTACGTCCAAATTCTCCACCGCATAGTACGACGGTGCTTTTCAGCAGATTACGCTCTTCCAGCAGTCGCACCAATGCCGAGAAAGCCGGGTCGAGTTCCGCGGCCCGCCCGCTCTGCAGTTCATGATTGTTGATGTGCGAGTCCCAGCCGCTGAGCGTCACTTCGACGCAGCGAACGCCGGTTTCGATTAGTTGCACCGCGCACAAGCATCCGCGGCCGAACGGCGTATCCCCAAAATCTTGCCGCAGCGACTGCGGTGCGTCTTCAATGTTGAACGCTTGGATCTGCTCGGAGTTCATCATCGTGATCGCTTTGTCGATCGTCGACAGATGGAGCGTACGGTTTTGCTCAAGATCGGAGCGTCGTCCGCGGGTAAACGAGCGCTCGAGGATATCCAGGTCTTTGCGGCGTTGGGCGAACCGTTCGTCGGCGACGCGCCGCGGCAAATCGGGCAAGTCGCCCAGCGGATCATCCATTTTGAACGCGTCGTACTTGTTGCCCAGGAACCCGCCGTGAGCCGGCCATTGATTGGGGAAAATCGAGACATGCCGGGGAATCTCGACGCCTGTGCTGAAGAGTTCATGGCACATGACAGCGCCGATCGCCGGATGTAGGAGAGTCGGGTCAGGGCGATATCCGGTTTTCATGTTGTAGGTCGCCCGCTCGTGATCTCCTTCTTTGCTGGTGACGCCGCGTAGCAGCGCGATGCGGTTCATTACTTCGGCGGTGCTCGGCATGAGATGGGAGATCTCGACGCCGGCGGCGGAGGTCGAGATTCGCCGGGTGTCGCCGCCGATCATTTTGCCGGGATGCGGATCAAACGTTTCCAGCTGGCTTGGACCTCCCTGCATCCACAGGACGATGACCGACTTGGCGGGTGCGCCGCTCTTGTCGGCTGCAGCGGCCGCCGCCAACTGCGCGGCCAACGGCGTCAACCAAGGCAATCCGCCGGCCGCTTTGAGCAGCGTTCGCCGCGAAAAATGATCGGCTCCGCCGCACTGGGAATGTTGGATAGTCATCGCTGAACCTTATCGCTTAGTGATTCCAGGCAAATTCGGAAGAGTTCAGTAATGCCCAGATCAAGTCTTCTACTTTTTGGCGAGGATTGAGCGAATCATCACGCAATCGCTCGACAAAGTAATCTGCTTCCGCCTGGTTAGGGCGTCGCGTTAACGTGGTCAAAAATGCAACCTCAACAGCGGCGGCAGGATCAGGCGAAAGGATCGCCAGTCGCGTCGCGGAATTGCGGAGGAGATTGTCTTTCGTTCGTTCTTTGACCAAATTGCCGTTCATCATCAACAGGCGCTGGGGAATTGTCCCTCCTTGCTCGGCGAACTCATCTTCACCGGCGTCGCCGTAACGCTTGAGAAAATCGTTGTGTTCGCCAAAGTTGATCAGCTGCGTCAGAATGTGGCTTTCCGCGTCGAGCGTCTTCAAAGCGGCCGCTTGCTGGATCGCGCCGATCACTTGTTCGGGGCGCAAGCGAGTGACCGGATAGGCGGCCCAGGTTTCTTCGTGAGCAGCGGTGATTTCAAAATTGGCCTGGCTATCGCGTTGGAACGCTTTGGTCGCAACAATCACGCGTATGAGTCGCTGCAGATCAAACCCATTCGCGATAAAGTCATCGGCCAGCGGTTCTAGGCCCGGCGGATATTCGCCGGTTTCGAACGAACCGCTTAACGGGATGCTGTCGACCGGTTCAATCAGCGGCTTGCCGGTGGTGATCGCCCATATCCGATTGATGATCGCTCGGGCAAAGGGGCGGTTTTCGGGATGGGTCACCCAGTTGGCGAGACGTTCGCGCTCTGTCGCGCCCTCTTGCAGCAGGTCCTGATTGAAGGGGACTTGGGACGCGACGGTTGTCGTTTGGTCGTCGTAGAGATACTGATATTCGTAGATAGCTTTGGTATCGTCACGAATACCGACAAACGAATTTTCCGCTTCGCGAAAGAACGAAGCGAGCTCGTGAAAATCGCTCTGTTTCAGGTCGCCCCCCATGTTGTCGTCATGGCATTGCACGCAGTCGAGTCGCGTCGCTAGAAAGGCTCGCGTGACGCGCCCCGCCAACTTCACCGGATCGGGGCGTTGGGTTCCGTCCTGATCGATGGTCGCGGTCACAAAGTTGACCGCGGGGGCATCGGTCCACAGCCCATTGTCAGAAATCAGTTCGCGGGTCAGTTGGTCGTAACGACGGTTCTCCATTAGTTGATCACTGAGCCAGGTCAGAAACCGGCGTCCGCGATAGATAAGAAACGGTCCATTCTCGACGCCGACATAGGCGCGGCGAAGTCGCTCGGCGACGAAATCGCCATAGCGCCGATCGGCGAATGTTTTGGAGAGCCACCAAGAGAGCCGGTCCCCAGCGGGGCGACTTTCCAGTACGCGGATTTCTTCCAGGGAAGGGACCGTGCCGGTCAATCCAAGGGAAATTCGTCGAATTTGCGTCAGTTCATCCGCCGGGAGAGCGATCTCGAGACCGGCGTCCGACCAGACTTGTTGAAACTGCTCGTCGACGCGATCGGCGACTAGCTGGATCTCGTTTTGCTGACTTTCATCCAGCGGATGGGCGATTTCCGCAACTTGGGGAGGACGCTGCGGCACGACAAGTCCGCCGACCACGGCCGAGACCGCGATTCCGCAGATGCCAAGAAAGAGCAGATTTCGTAGCCACATGACGATTTTTTTCCTCCCACAATTCCGTTGTACTAATTACCTGCGTTGGGGGAAAATGGTTTCGACCCAGAAATAACGACTTGGCGCGAAAACTATTCCGGCGCACTGGGAGTAAACCTATTGCTGGGACGCCGTTTCCCACGGGCCTACCTTTTCTGCCGATTCGGACCAGCTGGAACCAATGGCGACGATTTCAGATCCCCTTGAAGCTGTCGGAAACGACGCCGATCTGGTGGCTTCTTCTCCACCGGAGACGGGGGGAGCTTTGGTCGCAGCGATCCCGCCACGCGGTTGGGGCCGCTACATTTTTGAAGCGACGTGCAGCGCTGGCGAATGGATGTTCGGGCTGGTTTCGCTGATTTTTCTACTCGCAATCTTGGCGACGATTCCCATCGCCAACATGCTAAGTCTCGGCTATTTGCTGGAAGTGAGTGGGCGAATTGCCCGCACCGGCCAGTTCAGCGAGGGATTTATTGGGATTCGCTCGGCGGCGAGGATTGGTTCGATCGCGCTCGGCACTTGGCTCTTTTTCTGGCCGCTTCGCTTTTTCGCCGATCTGCGGGACAGTGCGAATCTGATCGAGCCGGGCGGACCGGTCGCGCGGCGGATGACCATCATCTTGATCGTGTTGACGCTGGCTGTCGGCTTTCATATCGCGTGGGCCTGGTTCCGCGGCGGGAAGTTCCGACACTTTCTTTGGCCGGCGCCGTTGCGACTCTGGCGACGTATCCGCACCGGCGGCATGTTCTCCGAGGCTCGCGACAAGTGCTTGGGTTTTTTGGCTTCACTCCGCTTGGGCTACTATTTTTCGCTCGGCGTGCGCGGATTCCTGACGACCTTGGTTTGGCTGATCTTACCGGTCGGTTGGATGATCGCGGCTCGCGGTATCGAAAATCCGCCGGCGGCGTTTTTGATTAGCTTGCCGGGAATGTTGGCGTTTTGCTTTGTGTTGCTTTATTTGCCGTTCATGCAGGCCCATTTCGCCGCCGAGAACCGTTGGCGGGCGATGTTTGAATGGCGAGAAGTCCGCAAACAGTTTCGCCATGCTCCGTTGGCGTTTTGGTTGGCGCTGTTGATCACGCTGTTGTTTGCGGCGCCGCTCTATCTGTTGAAGATCGAATTGATCGATCGCGAGATCGCCTGGTTGCCGAGTCTGTTTTTTGTGGCGCTGATGTTGCCTGCGAGATTATTAAGCGGCTGGGCGCTTGGGTGCGCACGTCGGCGCGGCGAGCCCCGTCATTTTTTCCTGCGGTCCATCGCGCGATTGGGGGAGATTCCGGTTGTCGTGAGCTATGTCTTTATTATGTACCTGGCTTTGTACGTCTCCTGGAGCGGCGCCTATAGCCTGCTCGAGCAACATGCGTTTCTGGTGCCGGCGCCGTTTGTCGGCGGCTAGCATGGATGCGGATCCCCCTGTTTTTCTCGGCTCCCTTCCGCTATAGCGGCGCTCGCTGCTACCCCAATAGGTCTGTGGCAGTTACGATAAAACATGACGCTCCCCCAAGCCGCCTGTTTCGTCCCTGGGACCAACTATGCCGCGACGTAATCTTACGATCATCTTTGTCATCGCGTTTCTGTCGCTGATTTGCTACGGCGCCGCGAGTCGCAATCGGTTCATGCGATTGTTTGGCGAATCGCTCGATATCATCTCGTACGAATATGTCCGTTCGATCGATACCGAGACGTTGTTCAATTCGGCGATGAACGGAATGACAATGGAGTTGGATCAAAACTCGACCTACATACCGCCGGTCGAGTTTGAAGACTTTCGCGAAGAGCTGGATCAAGAGTTTGGCGGCATCGGTATTCACGTCATGTATGACGAGAAGAACGACCAGATGCTGGTCGTGACTCCGGTCAGTGGAACGCCTGCCTATGCTGCCGGCGTCCAGGCCGGCGACGTGATCGTGGCGATCGACGGCAAAAAGGTGGCTGTCGATGGATTTGAAAAAGCGGTGCAACGACTGCGCGGCGTGGTCGGCACGACGGTCAAGCTTCAAGTGCAGCACATTGGGCAGACCAAGCCGACCGAGATTGAGGTCGAGCGTGCCCGGATTCAAGTTGCGTCGGTCTTGGGAGATACGCACGACGGCGCCGGAGATTGGAATTACTACCTCGAAGCGTACCCGCGGATTGGCTATATCCGGATCGAGTCGTTTGGCGACTTGACTGCGGACGAGTTTCGGGGAGCTTGGGAAAGCATCGATGGCAAGGTCGACGGATTGATTGTTGACGTCCGCAATAATCCCGGCGGATATCTAACTGCCGCCGAAGAAATTTGCGATATGTTTTTGGATCAAGGAGTCATCGTTTCGACGCGTGGTCGGGATGGCCGTATTGAGGAAATCTCGGAAGCGACATCAACTGACACCATCATTCCCAAAGATTTGCCGGTGGTGGTTTTGGTCAATCAATATAGCGCCAGCGCCAGCGAAATTGTCGCCGCTTGTCTACAGGATCATGATCGGGCGGTCATCATTGGTCAGCGTTCGTACGGCAAAGGAACGGTGCAAAGCATCTTTCCGCTCGATCGTGCGCAGCGAGCATTGAAGATCACCACCGCGACCTATTGGCGTCCCAGTGAACAGAACATCCATCGCTTTCCCGATTATGGCGATGACGATCCTTGGGGCGTCTCGCCCAACGAAGGATTCGACATCCCGTTGTCCGACGAAGATCTAAAGAACATGCTGCGATCGCGCAGTTTCCGAGACGTCGACCGTTCTAATATCGCAGATAAAGCGGCCATTGATGCGCGGGAAAAGTCGGAGGAAGAAATCGAGCTGGAGGGTTTTGTCGATCCGCAGATGGAGAAGGCGATCGAATCTATTCAGTCGCAAATGAAAGACGACGTTGCGGCGCGGTAGGGCAGGCCGTGCCTGCCCCCCTTGGATAGAACTCCAGTAGAAATGAACGTGCCCACGCATTTCGGCAGGCATGGCCTGCCTTACTTTGCGGATAGATGGCAAAGCTTGCCAGTCATTTACAAACGCGATTGTAAATTTTCCTAGCGACCTGACCGTCCATGCGTATAGCGCTGGTTGGGTTCCCTTTTCGGCGCAGAGCGCAGATCTCTAGAAAGTTCGGGCGTTTTTGCGAATGTCGGCGATTTTTGCTCAAGTCGCTGATCTCGGCGCCGCGGTTGCTAATGTCAGACGCAACGAATGCTCAATGACGACTTTCTAGTGGAGCAGCCCGATGGTAAAGAATATCGATGCGTGGGACTTGGTCGGCAATCGGATGACTTCGCCGCGTAGAGCGGTCAATTCGTCACGCTACGTAGTTTATCTGCTCAAGACGCTGCATGAGATTGAACAGTGCGGATATCTTGTCGGAGAAGAAGCGGACGAAGCCGATCTGCCGCTGGAAACGACGACTCCCACGTTTTCACCTCCCGTTCGTTACGATCGCTGGGCGACTAATCCGACCGGCGACGAAGACATCTAATCGAGGTCTTCTAATCGAGGTCTTCGATTTTGGCTGGCAGTCTGTTGAATAAGTCAACAGACTGCTAGGCGCTGACCAGCGTACCGATCTCGCGCAGCTTCTCTTCGACCTGATCGCTGGTGAACGGTTTGGTCAGGTACGATTCGCAGCCCAGCATAAAAGCTTGCACGCAACTGCGCGTATCGCGAGACGAGGTGATCATCACCACTTTGGTTCCATCACTGCCGGCAAGTCCCATTTCGTCTTCGGCCGAACGCAACGCTCGCAGTAGATCTTTGCCGCCGGCGCCCGGCATGATCAGATCGACGAAGGCGACGTCATAGCGACGGTGGTGTTCATCGGCTCCCAAAATCATTCGCAATCCAGTGTCGGCGTCGGCCGCTTCATCACACTCGCCAAACGGCGACAGCATGTCGGCGAGCAAGGCGCGGGTCAAGCGATCATCGTCGATCACCAGAAAACGCATCGGGCGTGACGAGGGACTAGCAAATGAATCTTCGGCGTGATTTTGAGATGTCATGGTGAGAGATGCTCCTGAAAGACCGTGGGAAGTGATCGACTAAATAGAATCGCGGCAACTCATATGCGGCCAGGTGGCGATACACTTACGAACGCTCGAATCATGGCGAAAGTCTCTCGATGGTCTTTGAACGGTGTGGGCAAAAAGCTCCGTCGGCCGGTAGCTAACGAAACTATATGTTAGGAATTCGCCAGCGATCAGGCGATTCAGGTCCAACTGCGTAGTTTCCGCAGGTGGACTTCGACCGATTCTGCCAATTTTTCGGGGTTGTATCCCCCTTCGAGGATCGAAACCAGTTTTCCGCCCGCATAAACGGAAGCCGCATCGAGAACGATTTGCGAGAGTTCCTCGTAGTCTTCCGTTTCCAGACCCAGATTGCCGACCGGATCGGCCGCATGGGCATCGAAGCCGGCGCTAAGCAAGATCAGTTGCGGACGGACCTTCGCGGCCATATCTTCCAGGGCTCGCTCGAACCTCGCAATAAAATCACGCCGCGAGACCCCAAATTTCAGCGGAAGGTTCCGCGTGTAGCCGAGACCTGCGCGTTGTCCGATTTCGAGCGTATCGCCGGTTCCGGGGTAAAACGGGTAGCGATGTACCGACAGAAACGCGGCTCGCTCACTCTCCCAGAATGCGTCCTGCGTGCCGTTGCCATGATGAACGTCCCAGTCGACGATCAGCACGCGATCGAGATCGAGCTTGGTCAGCGCGTACTGGGCGGCGATCGCGACGTTGTTAAACAGGCAAAAACCCATCGGCATCGTCGGCGTCGCATGATGACCCGGCGGCCGAACCAGGCACAACGCGTTTGGGGCCTCTCCCGTCAAAACGCGGCGTGTCGCGTCCATGGCGGCGCCGACCGCCAGGGTCGCAACATGGTACGAATCATGGGAGACGACGGTGTCTTCTTCGATTCTGCCCCCTCCTTTCAGAGAGAAACCTTCGACCGACGTCCGCATCGCGGCGGTATGAACTAGCTGGATGTCCTGCGAGGTCGCATGCGCCCATAGGGGCCGCTGGCACTGGTCCAAAAGGCCTGTTTGCTCGAGTCGGGCCATAACGGCAAGCAGCCGTTGGGCGGACTCCGGGTGCTTTCCGGTGTCGTGCTCTAAGAATTCGTGGTCGCTGTAGAGTAGGGTCATACGAATCGTAGGGGGTGAGCAAAAGGCGTACCGCTTGCATTAAAATTGACAGACTCCCTATTCCGCAAGTAGTCTGAATAGAAGCCGAGAGCTTGGCGGTACTAACCTGCGAGGCGCGAATCGGTTAATTTACGCTTATCTTGCAGAACTCCTCCTCTAACTTTTCTGGCACTCGCCGCCGTTTTCCGATCCTAGGTGGAAATCATGAAATTGCCCAGAATGGCTATCGCCTTTGCGTTCACCCTACTTCTTTGTGGAGCGGTTGAGGCGCAGCAATACAAGACGATCCCCATGAACGCGCCGGAGTTGAATCCGGACGACGCCAAGATGCGCGCTGGCGTCACCGCTGCAAAGTTTGAGTTGCGCGAGTATCTGCAACGCAAACCGATCGATGACGCCGGCAAGCAACTGATGACGCGATTTTTTATGGGAGCGTACTTTCCCAGTTGGACCACGCCTGCGAACTGGACCAGCGTCGACGAGAAGCGGCACGACTTCATGCGAAGTTTTAATGGTAATCTAGATATCCAGGCGACCAGCAAGAAAGAGCTGAATCAGCTGACGCTGCAAGCAATGACCGAGATGTCGAAGCCCGACTATCATCCGGTGGTGCGCTACAATGCAATGCTGACGATCGGCGATTTGAATTCCCAAGAGTTTAACAGCTTCGATAAACTGCCGGTCTGCCCTTATCACGCGGCGCTCGATGTTTTGCTCAAGACGCTGGAAGATCCCAAATCAGACGATGTGGTTCGCGTTGCGGCGATGCTGGGCGCGGTGCGACATGCTCGCTACGCCCAAAGCACGCCGAAACCGGCCGGCGAAGCGATGACCCTGGCCGAAATTGATCGCTTGACCAAAGTCGCCAGTCAGGTGATCACGTCAGAAGCTGCTGAAGGGCATTCGGTGGACGCGCATCAATGGACCCAGCGTCGTGCGATGGATATGGTGCGTACGCTCTCGCCTGGCTTCAAAACTCTGTTGGCCTCCGGCAGCAATCAAAACGTCACTAGCTCGATTCGAAAATCGTTGGAAGGGATCGCCAAATCGCTGGGGCAGATGTTGGAGAACGAAGAGGCCGACAAGTCGCTGCGCGTTGACGCAGCGATGACGCTGGCTGCGTTGCCAAGTGACGATGCCGTGAAGAAGAGCTTTGATCCCAATCTGCAGGTCGGATTGGTCGCCAAGCTCGCTTCGCAGTCGGTCGACGCCGATATCACTTGGTTTACCGAAGCACTGAAAGAGATGCGCATGGGGGGACCCGGAGGCCGGCAATACGGCGGGATGGAATCCTATTCTGCGGCGCCTGAATATGGCTATGACGACATGTCTGCCGAGGGTGGCGGCAAAAGCAAGAAGCCGAAAAAGAAGGAATTCGTTAACACCAACCCGCCGCTGCATAGCCTGCAGCTGACTTTCCGTCGGCGCGTGAAAAATGATGTCGACACGTTAAAAGTCAGCCTGGTTGGATCCAAGGGGGTTCCTGCGGATCTCCGCCAGTTGGATAGCGGGTTGATCCGGTTTGTTCCGACCGCAGAAGAGCAGGCCGCAATCCTTGACCTATCGAAGGCGATGGATGAACTGATTGACGCATCCGACGTGGATCCGACGGCGGCGACCAATCCGACCGGGCAGCCTACGGGGCCTGTTCCCATGGATCCCTATATGCCGTACGAGGATTTGGCGCGGACCATCAAAGAGAAGCACGCCAAGCTGGAGCGGCTCGCGAACAAACTAGCCGCCAATGCTGGGGTTGTTGACGCCGCCGGCGAAGCAGCTGCGCCGCCAAGTGCCGACATGCCGTTTGGAGCGGTTCCGGGAACGGCTCCCGCCGCCGCGCCCCAACGACCCGCTGGGGCTGCAGCAACTGCAACTCCCCCGGCTGCCGCCGCACCGAGCGCCGACATGCCGTTTGGCGCCGCAGGCGCCGGCGCTGCAGCTCCGATGACGCCTGCAGAACAGCCGTAATTGCGGATTGCTCTTGTCCGCTCACCGATAGATAGCTATCAACAGCCGCCGAGGTTTCTTCCCGCGAGCGGCTCTTTTTATGCTAGCACTGCGCAATTTGGCGATACTACTCTCGGTCGGCCTTTCGACCGCAGGATGTTTCGTTGCGCGCGAAACGGTCGATACCAGCGCTGCGGCCGATGCTCACGCCGAATTTAACGCGCTTTTGGAAGCTGCCGACGAGCCTCCGGCGAAGGAGATCGCCCCCCCATCGGGCGACCGTACTCATAAGTTTGACGTCGCCAACGCCGAGCGGCGTTTGCAATCGACGATTCAACTACCATCGCGCAGCGGTCTGCGCGGCAAGATCGTCGAGACCGACGGCTGGCGCCTGGTCGGCGCCGACCGACGATTTTTGACCCCCTATTTCCGCCAGACGCATTGGAGGCATCGCGAGCTGGAAGCGGTCCTGCAGGAAGAGACCGCCGACGCGATGTTGTTGGCGGCTACCGAATCGGAAAATCTGCTGGTTCGTGCAACCGCGGCGATCGGGCTGGCGCGACGCGATCAATTGGACTCGCCGTTATTGATGGCTGCCGTCGAAAACCGAGACTTGCCGACGTCGACTCGCTCGGCGGCGCTAGAGGCCTTGGCGCTGGCCAAGGATCTGGCGGCGGTGGATCAATTGTACGATTCACGCGAAACATGGATGGCGGCCGAAGAGCCTTCCCCGGCCCAACTTCTCGGCGCCGAGAAGTTGGAGGCGGAGTTGATGTACGCGCTGGCGCTGCGTGAACATGTTCGCAGCGACCTGCGCGTGATCGAAGCGCTCGCCTCCGAGTACGACAACGTCCGAGCCGCCGCGCTCGACGCGATGTATCTAGATTGGAGCGGAGAACTTCCGCCTGAAGCGGCGCAGTTGCTGGAAGATCGCGCGGAGATGGTTTCATCCGCCGCGCGACGAACCGCCGCTCCGCTCGATGAATTGCGTTCCGCCCTGGTGTCGGCGGTCATGAGCCTACGTCGAGATGCAATCTACGGGATGGCGCGCTCTGGCCAGCCGGAAGCGCTCGACGCGTTGGCGAAACTGGACGAAAACGCGTCGATTGTCTGTCTGATCGCAGCGACCGACGTTTGGGCCATTCGAGGAGACTTTCAGCGCATCGCTGACTTGGCGACCCATCCCGAACATCGCGTCCGCAGCGCTGTGGCCGAGCTGTTGACGATCGATCTTCAGCAAGAGTTGCTCGCCGCTGTACCCAAGCTGCTTGACGATCCTAGTTCGCAAGTTCGTGATCGGGCGCTCGATTCGCTGGAAGGCTGGCCGAAACAGCCGGCGACCGCCGCCATGCTCACCGCATTACGGAAGTCGGAATCTCCCTATACCGGTAAAGTCATCGCCCAGCGATTGGCGGCGCGTCTGCAGGAACCTCCACTCGCGGCCGACGAAACGGTCGCGGAGGCGCTCGCCCGACTCGAGGAAGCGTGGCGCGTCCAGTTTGGCTCGCTGCCGGAAGAAAACGTCGCCGTCTCCGAAGATCGAGTTTCCCGCCAAACGGCTCTCGAATTGTTGCAGTTGGTGCAGCAATACGAGCAGGCGAAAACGCCGCAGGAAACGGACGCCGCCAAGCGGTTGTTGTTGACGAAACAAACGGTTTTGCTGACCACGCTTGACCAGCTTGCCCCCGAACTGCAAGAAGTGCCGCTTCCTCGATTGCGAGAAAATGTACTGCCGGAGATTAGCGCCGACTTCGCTGCTTGGCGGCGCGCGACGCAGTCGTCTGATACGATGCGGCTCTCGGCTCTGCGCGAACTGACGCAGGCCAGCCGGAAGCATTTGCTGAACCAATATTTGCTGCAACAAGTGGCCGATTCGTGTCGCCTGGACGCGGCCGAAGAAGAGATGCACGCGATTCTGGAGATCATCCAGCAAGACAGTCGACCGGCTGCGGCCCGCATTGTCGGGTTGGCGCTGCATCATCGCGCGGCGACCGTACGCCGGCAGTCGGTCGCCTGGTGCGAGCGGTATGCGAGCCACGAGTATGCAGGCATTCTCTCGACGTTGTTAACCGACAAAGACCGCGGCGTTCGCTTGGCGACCGCGGTGGCGCTGCGCTACTATCCAGGCCGGTCGACGACCACCGCGCTGTTGGGAATGATCGGCGATAGCGACGATGACTTGGCGGTCGCGGCAGCCGGTTCGCTCGCGTATCTGCATGTCCAGGAAGGGATCGACGCACTGAATCGATTCTCTCGCCATCGTATCGAACGAACGCGCCGTTTGGCGGTCGAAGCGATGGGAATCAGCGGCGACGAAGCGTTTGCGCCCACCTTGATCCGGATGCTGGGAGAGTCGCAAAGCGTGCGGCGCGCGGCGCTCGAGGCGCTGCCGAAAGTCGTGGGCGAGGACATCGCCGCCAAGGAAAAAGGATTCCACGACGCCAACTCACAGATCGCCGCCTGGCAAGCATGGTACGCCGCCAAAGTCAGCAGCACGCCGACGACGTACTAAGAAGCATTTTTCTTCGTAGCCCGAAGCGCAAGCGAGGGAAATGCGGTCGGGAAAATGTCGAATGACTAAATCCTAATGTCTAATGAAGACCGAACGACCAAGTCGTTTCTTACTTCATTAGACATTAGACATTCTAGCGGCGGCCGCTTTCTCTTTTTGCGGCGAAGCGACCAGCAAGCAGCCAAGCGCGTATGCGCCAAAGATTGCGCCGTTGAAACAAGCGTCCCCGGTCAGCGTGTAGCGGAAGAAGGGGAGCGCGGCGGCGTAGCACTCGACCAGGCCGCTCCAACTTGCGTCATACATCGGCAGGCCGAATCCGGCCGCCGTCGACGCCCAGACGGCGAAGTTGCTAATCACGAAGAACAGAACCGAGCCGCAGACCGAAGCGCCGCCAAGCAGCAGACCGCTGGTTAGTTTGCCGAGCCAGCTGTCCATTTTCGGTTGGAAACGGCGGACGGCGACTCCCAGAAACACCGGCAACGCCAGCGCGACGTAAACCGTCAACATCACCGGCCATGCATAGCCGCCGATCAAGACGTCACTTAGCGTGGTGATCCAGATCGGAACCATCAACGCCCAGCGGACGCTTGAGAGCTTATAGCCTGCGAACATCGCCAAAGCGGCCGTCGGTGCGACGTTGGGATAGCTGCAGAGCATCCAGCGCAAAGCGACGCCGATCGAGATTAGCGACAGGACTAGCAACAATCGTTCAACGGTTTCTTTTTTCATCGTCTCTCTGCATTGACACATGATTTGTTCCCACCATCTTACACGGTTATTCGTACCGCTGAAAACGCCACAAGACGACGTCATCTGGGGCGATTTCGACCAGTTCGCAACTACGTGTCGCCAATTTGTCGTTGACGCGGAAAATCCAATTCCGGCCATTTCCCTCGTTTTTAACGTCAGCGATCGAAAAAACGAACCGCGTTTCGTCCGATCCGCGGGCTTGCAACTCAAAACCACGCGGGTGTTGACTGGCCGTTTGGGTTGCGGTGAAGACGTTTTCCGCCTTCTTCCAGGGTATCTGCGTGTAGTGAATTTCGCTGCCGTCGCCAAAATCAATCACGACTTCGACCGTTTTTTCGGGTTCTGCCGAGTAGGAAGTGCCCGCGAGTCCGGCTAGTGCGATACCGAGGCTGAAAAATAGACGCCGTGAGATCATGTCAAAATCCTGCCAAATAGAGGGGCAAAGGCCGGCTTTTATTTTAGCTCGTCCGGCGATCTCTCGCGAGACAGTTGGTGACGCTGCCGCGGCTTGCCCGAAACGCTATAATTCCTTCGATGAATTTACCTTACGTCGCTATGACCGGCGACGATATGGATTACTCGCGCAGAAGGACGCCGCTCGATGTTACCGACCGCGACGATTACGCTCTCGTTTCCCCAGGCCGGTATAGCCCTGCTGACCTTCAATGATCCCAGCAAAGGGGCCAATATTCTGAGCCGCTCGGTGATGGACGAACTAGCGGCCCATCTCGACGAGATCGATGGCTGCGAAGACATCTACGGCGTGGTGATCACGTCTGGTAAGCCTGGCATCTTTATCGCCGGCGCCGACATTCGCGAGTTTGTCGCTTCGGTGGGCGCTTCGAAAGAAGAAATCGCCGCGATGAGCCAGCGCGGGCAACAAATTTTTGCTCGACTTTCGAGCAGCCGCTACATGAGCGTCGCCGCGATCGATGGAGTCTGCGTCGGCGGCGGCGCCGAACTGGCCGTCTGGTGCGATTGTCGAATTCTTTCGACCGGACCCAAAACAGAACTGGGATTTCCCGAGGTGAAACTGGGCATCTTCCCCGGCTGGGGCGGAACAGTCCGTTTGCCGCGAATTGTCGGCCTGAGTAACGCCGTCGAAATGATTACCGGCGGCGGTTCGATCTCGGCGGCTGAGGCCGCGAAAATGGGATTGGCCGACGACTTCACTTCGCCAGACGATCTGGTCGCGGCGGCGATTCGGATGATCGAGCAAGATCAAGAGAGCAAGTCGTATCTTCAGGATCGCGAAGTTCGTTCCGCCGCGATCGAGTTGAGCGAAACCGAAATGGGTTTCCTGGGAGCGACCGCGTCGGCTTACATTCAAGGCCAGACCAAGGGACAGTACCCGGCGCCGATGGCGGCGCTCGAAGCGTTGCTCGGGGGCGCGATGGTCGACGCCGAGTCGGCTCTGGCGATGGAAGCGGAGGGATTAGCCGGCCTGTTCGGCACGCCGGTCAACGCCGCGCTGATGAACGTCTTCTTTCTGACGGATCGGAACAAAAAAGACGAAGGGGTCGACCAAGACGACGTTGAAAAGACGAAGATCGACTCGGTCAGCGTGATCGGCGCCGGCATCATGGGCGCCGGAATCGCCGCCGCCAGCATTCGCCGCGGGATTCTCACCACGTTGTCTGACGCCAACGCCGAGGCGCTTCGCCGCGGAGTCGCTGGGGTGTTGGATGAAGCGGCCTACGACCGCGACGCCGGCAAAAAAACAATCTCCAAAGCGGTCGAAGGCGCCGCGTTGTTGAACGCGTCGACCAGCGACAGCGAAGTCGCCGCGTCAAAATTGGTGATCGAAGCGATCGTTGAGAACTTGGAAGTCAAACGTAAGATCTACGCTCGACTCGAACCGCAACTGGCCGATGACGCGATCCTGGCTTCCAACACGTCGACGCTGCCGATCACGCAATTGGCCGCCAATTTGGCGAAGCCAGAGCGGTTTGTCGGCATTCACTTTTTCAATCCCGTTCGCAAGATGAAGCTGGTCGAAGTAATCCGCGGCGAGCAAACGAGCGATGCGACGGTCGCGTCGGCGGTCGCTTTCGCCAAGCGGCTCGGCAAGTTTCCGATCGTTGTGAACGATGGCCCCGGATTTCTGGTCAATCGACTCCTCTTTCCGTACATGAACGAGGCGCTCGCCTTGTTGCAGGAAGGAGTTTCGATGGAGAGGGTCGACAAGTGCGCGAAAAAGTTCGGCATGCCGCTCGGCCCCATCACGCTCTACGACATGGTCGGCATCGACACCGCGTTTTACGCCGGTCGGACGATGTACGATGCATTTCCCGATCGGACGCTGGCGTCACCGATTTTGCCGGCGCTGGTCAAAGCAGGACGACTCGGACAAAAGTCGGGGATCGGCTTTTACAGCTATGAGAACCGTAAACGAAAAGCGCAGCCCGATCCGGGAGTGGCCAAATATATCGATCCCTACATCAAAGGGATGCCGCGTGACGAAACGGACGCCCAAGTGATCGATCGCCTGTTTCTGCCGATGCTGCTGGAAGCGACTCGCGCGATGGAGGCGAACATCGTGCGCGACGTTCGCGACATCGACCTTGGGTTGATTTTCGGGCTTGGTTTTCCGCCGTTCAAAGGAGGCTTGATGTTCTGGGCCGATACGATCGGCGCCAAGCAATTGGTCGAGCGTCTGAAACCGTGGGAAGATTTCGGCACGCGGTACAAGCCGACCGAACTGCTGTTAGAGATGGCCAAAACCGGCAAGAAGTTTTACGACCTGTAATCACGATCGATTTCCGTCGGCCTAGGCGGTAACCCAACAAAAGGATGACGGCGATGACACAAGCCGTAGTGATTGATGGAGTTCGCACGGCGATTGGCCGCGCACATGCCGAAAAGGGCGTTTTTCGTGACGTTCGTAGCGACGATCTGGCGGTTGCCTGCGTCGAAGCGTTACTGGCGCGCACCGGCGTTCCTCCGCATGAAATCGAAGATGTGATCTTCGGCAATACGCAGCAGACGCTCGAACAAGGACTGAACGTCGGTCGCCTGATCGGACTGATGTCGGGCGTTCCGCATACCGCCGGCGGCGCGACGATGAACCGTCTGTGCGGCAGTAGTCTGCAAGCGCTCAACCAGGCCGCGCACAGTATTCTTGCCGGCGCCGAAGATGTCCAGATCGCCGGCGGGCTCGAGCATATGCAGCATGTGCCGATGGACCATGGACTCGACATCAACCCGAAACTCTTTCAGCAAACGTCCAAAGCGGCGCTGATGATGGGAATCACGGCCGAATTTCTGGCGCAAACGCAAGAGATCACGCGCAGCGATCAAGACGAGTTCGCGTTGGCCAGCCACAAAAAAGCGACCGCCGCGCATGCCGAAGGAGAGTTCAAAAATGAAATTGTCCCGATCTACGGCCGTAACGAAGAAGGTCAGCGTACGCTGATCACCATGGATCAGTGCGTCCGGACCGACGCGAGTATCGAAGCGCTCGCGGGCTTGCAGCCGGCTTTCATGCCGGGCGCCGGGACGGTTACCGCCGGCAATAGCTCACCGCTCAATGATGGCGCCGCGGCGCTGCTGCTGATGTCAGATGGGAAAGCAAAAGAGCTGGGCATGAAACCACTGGTCCGCGTCGTCGCGACGGCGGTCGCCGGCGTCGATCCCAGCGTGATGGGGACCGGACCAATTCCCGCGACCCAAAAGGCGTTGAAGCGAGCTGGCCTGAAGATCGAGGACATCGACTTGATCGAGTTGAACGAAGCGTTCGCATCGCAGGCGCTCGCCTGCATCCGAGCGCTCAAGCTCGACGTCAGCAAGGTCAACGTTCGCGGCGGCGCGATCGCGATTGGCCATCCGCTCGGCTGTAGCGGCGCTCGAATCGCGACGACGTTGATTCATGCGATGGTCGACCGCAACGCGAAGTATGGTCTGGCGACGATGTGCATCGGGGCCGGCCAGGGAATCGCGACCATTTTTGAGCGGATCGACTAGCATGTCGGCCCCGATCCATGGCGAGTCGATGTTCGAACTGTTCGTCCGTCGCGTTACAGCGAGCGGTGAGGCGCCGGCCCTCTGGACGTACGAAGCAGGGGAATTTCGAAGTTGCACATGGAAAGATCTCGCGGCGGATGTGGCTGCAGTCGCTGCTAGCTTGCGTCGCTTAGGCGTCGCGCCGGGCGATCGAGTGGCGGTGGAGTTGCCCAACTGTCACGAGTGGATCGTCGCCGACTTGGCGCTGGCCGCCGTCGGCGCCGTCAGCGTGCCGTTGCATGTGACGTATAAGACCGAAGAGCGACATCGTCTGCTGAAGCATAGCGGCGCAAAGCGATCGATTCGTTCGCTGGCCGAGGGAGATCCGACGCAGCCTGCCGGCGATAACGAAAACGTCCGTCTGATTGATTGGATCGAGTGCAGCGAGTTGGAGTCGTGGGAATTTCTGACGGTTGACGCTGCGGATCTCTGCGACTTTGCGCCGCCGGATCCCGCCTCTTTGGCGACGATCGTTTATACCAGCGGGACTACCGGCGAACCGAAGGGGGTCATGCTATCGCATTCGAACCTGGCCTTTGACGCGCTGGCGTTGGTCGAAGCGTTTGAAGATTCGGCGGCAGATCGGCGACTCACCTTTTTGCCGTTCAGTCATTTGTACGCGCGGACTTGCGATCTTTATACGTGGATCATCTTAGGCAACGAGTTGGTCCTGGCTCGCTCGCGCGAGACGATTTTGGACGACTGCAAGTTGATGCGGCCGACCTTGATTAACGGCGTTCCCTACTTCTATCAAAAAGTGGCCGACGCAGTGCGGGCGCAGGGGAAGATCAACGAACCTGGCGCGTTGCAAGCGATGCTCGGCGGTCGCATCAAAATGTGCGCCAGCGGCGGCGCGGCGCTGGCCGACTATGCGGCCGAGATCTTCGCCCAGCAAGAGACGCCGATCCGCAACGGCTATGGACTGTCAGAATCGGCGCCGGTCATTACGGCATCCTCCAAAAAGGTCTATCGCCGCGGCAGTGTTGGCAAAGCGCTCCCCCGCGTCGAAGTCAGAATCGCCGACGATGGCGAAGTGCTGACGCGCGGACCGCATATCATGCAGGGTTACTATCGAGACGAAGCGGCGACCGCGGCAGTGATCGACTCGGACGGTTGGCTGCATACCGGCGATCTGGGGCGACTGGATGAAGACAATTTTTTGTTCATCACCGGCCGGAAAAAAGAGTTGATCGTCACCGCTACCGGCAAGAAGGTGGCGCCGGGACAGATTGAATCGGCGTTGGCATCCGATCCGCTGATCGCCCAGGCGATTGTGATCGGCGAAGGTCGCAACTTTTTGACGGCGCTGATTGTGCCGGATCCGGACGAGCTGCGGCGGGAGATTCGCCGGCAGCACCTGTGGGTCTTCTCGCGCCGCGGCGCGCTGCGGCATCGCAAAGTATTGGCGACTTACCGCGAGCGGATCAATCACTTGTTGGCCGATCATCCGAAACATGAGCAGATCGCCCGGTTCACGCTGATGGGACGCGGGTTTACCCCGGATTCTGGCGAGATGACCCCCAAATTATCACTCCGCCGCGAACTGATTCAGCAGAACTGCGCGGCCGAAATCAACGCGATGTATCGATAGCAAACGAAGCAGTGTCGTAACGAATAGGAGATTCCTGTCGTTTGTAACCCTATGGTAAAACAGGGTTTAAGCGGCAGATGTTCAGAAAAGAAAGCAGGCGGAACGTCGTTTATACGGTAAAATGGAGTTCACCCCTGGAAGGAGATCCCCGATGTCGACCCAAATGCCTGAAAGCCCTCGCCCCGACTCCAATGATCAAGAGTCGTTCGCCGAAACCGCCCTCAAATTAGGCGGCAAAAGCGCGGAAGAAGCACGACGCACCGGCGCGATCGACAGCGCCGACGATCAGGTTGAAAAGCTCTTTCTGCCGCAGTATCAAACGGTCAACAGTCCGGCGCACCGCGTGGTGTGGGATCGCGGCTTTGACATCGATCTCTTTTTGCCGAAGCCGGAAGAAACGCCGGCAGAGATTCGCAAGGTGATGGACGATTCGATCGCCGTCGTCAATCGTTTCAAGGCTGAAGGAAAGCTGCACAACGAAGAAGGCAAGATCACCGCCGAGGTGATGGACGCGTTGGGCGCCGCCGGCTATTGGGGGCTGCTGGTCGACAAAAAATATGGGGGCAGCGGAACGCCGTTCCGCAGTTTCGCTCCCTTTCTGACTCGCATGGCGATGGCCGATCCCACGATCGCCGGGCTCGCTTCGGTGCATGGCTGCATCGGCGCGGTCGATCCGGTCGGAACGTTCGGCGACGAAGCGCAAAAACAGCGTTGGCTGCCAAAGTTGGCGAGCGGCGAGCGCTTGTCGGCGTTCGCGCTGACCGAGCCTTGCGCCGGGTCTGACCTGACGGCGCTGCGTACGACGGCTCTGCTGCAGGGAGATCACTATGTGGTCAACGGCGAAAAGCTGTTCATCACCAACATCACCCCGGGACGAACGATCGGCCTGGTTTGCCTGATCGAAAACAAGCCGGCGGTGCTGGTGGTCGATTTGCCGGATGAAGAGAACGAAAACTTTCAGCTGCGCAAATATGGCTTGTGGGCGCTGAAACATACCTACAATCGCGGCATCATCTTCAAGGATTTCCTCGTTCCGAAGGAGAATCTGCTCGAGCCGATCAAGGGGAACGGCCTGACGATCGCTTATCACGGGCTCAATCTCGGTCGCATCTCCCTTTGTGCGAACGCCGCCGGAACGATGCGATTGATGATGGGCAGTATGATTCCGTGGGCCAAGTTCCGTGAAACGTACGGCGAACCGATCGCCCGGCGCGAACTGGTCTGCCGCCGACTTGGTCGCATGGCCGGATTGATTGTCGCCGCCGACGCACTGGTCGCTTGGTGCTCGACCTTGATTGACTCTGGCTATCGCGGCGAAATGGAATGCATTATCGCCAAAATCTTCGGCAGCGAAGCGCAGAAGGAAGCGGCGATTGAGCTCTACATGAAAACGCATGGCGGTCGATCGTTCCTGCATGGTCACATGTTTGGAGATAACGTCCACGAGTATCTCGCTCCTTGCATTTACGAAGGAGAAGGAGAGATGCTAGGGATGGCGTTCTTCAAATCGCTCGTCAAACAGCATGGCACGAAGTACTTTGAAGCGGTTGGCAAAGCGCTGGCCGCCGCCGGAATCAAAAAGCCGAATCCGCTGAATCCGGCGCATGCCTGGGCGCTGAAGGGCGCTGTTGCGCCCTACGCCGGTTGGCTGATGAAGGAATACGTCACGCCGAAACCGCGTCCCCACTACCCGGAGATGCCGAGCGATCTGAAAGCCCATGCTCAGTTTGCGTCGGAAGGGTTACAGGCGATGCCGCTAACGATCTCCGGCGTGATGCGCAAGCACCAGTTGAAGCTGGCTGATCGCCAGTGCCGGATGTCGCTCCTCTCGGGTCAGGTGCAAAAATTGATTACGATACTTTGCACCAGTTTGTACGCCGCGCAGCAAGAGAACGAAATGGTCCGGACCGCGGCCGACATCATCTGCCGCGATTTGACGAACGAAATCCTGAACAAACCGGTCAGTGATCGTCACTTCCGCCGCGTGACCGCACTGGGCTCGGCGATCGCCGAGAACGGTTTTCCCGGGGTCGAAGGGGCGCCGGACGAAATTTTGATGAAGTACGAGAAATAGCGATTAGCAAAGGGAATTGCCGGTGAGAAACTTGGGCGTCATCTTGCCGGCGGCGGGTCGCAGCACGCGGTTTGGCGATCCGCGACAGAAGAAGGTCTACGCGCCTCTGGCGGGCAAAGCGGTTTGGCTGCATAGCGCCGAACGCTTCGCTGCGCGGGACGATGTGCGGCAGTTAATCGTCGTTATCTCGCCCGAGGATGAAGCGTCGTTCCGCGAAGACTATGCGGCGGATATCGAACGGTTGCATCTTTCGATCGCGCTGGGAGGCGCCGAGCGCAGCGATTCGATCGCCAACGCATTGGCGCTGATCGACGAAGCTATCGAGATGATCGCCGTTCACGATGCGGCTCGGCCATGCCTCAGCGATCGCCTGATCGACGACGTGTTCGCCGCGGCGATCGAACATGGCGCGGCGATGTTGGCGACTCCGGTCGCCGGAACGCTCAAGCGGGTTTTTGATGATCACACGATCCAAGAGACCGTCTCGCGGGCTGGAATCTGGGAAGCGCAGACCCCGCAAGTCTTTCGCCGCGATTGGTTCTCCGCGGCGTACGAAACCCGCACGGCCGAAGCTGTGACGGATGATGCGCAATTGCTCGAAAAAATGGGACGCCGCGTGCTGATCGTCCCCGGCTCGCAGTTGAATCGGAAGATCACGACGCAGGAGGATCTGGTGATTGCGGAAGCGACGTTGGGGATGATCTGACGTTCTCTTCGTAGCCCGACACGCCAGTTTTGAAGTTTTGGAGTTGCGCTATTTGCAATTCACGAACGATCGAACACGAATGAAAGACGTTAATACGGCCAGAATCAACCGCAAATCGTCACACTAGCCCGCCAGCGCCAGCGAGGGAATAGAGTTGGCGATCCTAACACGGATTGAAGTGGCGAGCCGCTTTCCCTCGCTGGCGCTGGCGGGCTAGTGTTCGATGGATTCGAAATAGCGAAACCTTAAAACTCGCGTTTCGGGCTACGAAGAGAAATGGTGACTCGGTCGGCACAATTCTAGCTTTGGATTGTGGTCTCTTGCCGACCAGGCCTATTGCCGGCGATTGGCTCGCCTTTTCCTGGAGCCTCTGCGAACCTAAAATGGCCCCTTGGCTCTGAATTCTGCTGGGCCGCTTGCGACGTTTCACTTGCTGGAAGCTTCTGATGAACGATATTTTCGCCGATTTGAAGTGGCGCGGACTGGTCTATCAAACCACGGCGGACGATCACCTGCAAAAATGGCTGAACGAAAAGCCGCGGACTGTCTATGCCGGATTTGATCCGACCGCCGATAGTTTGCATGTCGGAAGTCTGTTGCCGCTGATGCAACTGCGGCGATTCCAAAAAGCGGGCCATCGACCGATTGCGCTGGTTGGTGGAGCGACCGGCATGATCGGCGATCCGAGCGGCAAAAGCGCCGAACGCAATCTATTGTCGGTTGACCAGCTCGAAAAAAACGTCGCCGGCATCAAAGCCCAGGTCGCCAAGCTGGTTGACTTCGATGAGACGCCGGAAGGCGCGCAGTTGGTTAACAATTTTGATTGGATGAACAAGTTCACCTATCTCGAATTCCTGCGGGATGTCGGTAAACATTTTCCCGTCAACGTGATGATGGCGAAGGACTCCATTCGGAATCGGTTGGAGCGAGAAGACTCGGGGATTAGCTACACTGAATTCAGCTACATGCTGCTGCAGGCGTATGACTTTGTGCATTTGAATCAAGCGTACGACTGCGAGCTGCAGATCGGCGGCAGCGATCAGTGGGGCAACATCACCGCCGGCACCGAGTTGGGCCGCCGCATGCATCAGAAGCAGTTGTTTGGTATGACCTGTCCGCTGCTGACCAAAGCGGACGGTACGAAGATGGGAAAGACCGAGTCGGGCGCCATCTGGCTCTCGGCCGAACGAACCAGTCCCTACGCGTTTTATCAATACTGGTTTAACGTCGCTGACGAAGATGCTGGCAAGTGCTTGCGATTTTTAACCGAACTGTCCCACGAAGAAATCGAGACTCTCGACAAATCGCGTGCAGAAGAACCGCATCAGCGCGCCAGCCAAAAAGGCCTGGCTGAACATCTGACGCAGTTGATCCATGGCGCCGAAGGATTGTCGATCGCCAAGCGAGCGACCGAGATTTTCTTCGGCGGCACGATTGAAGACATGAATGACGCCCAGTTGGGCCAGATCTTCGCCGACGTCCCCAGTAGCGAGCTCGCACGCGATCGGCTGACCGGTGACGGGCTGAGCCTGCTCGACGCATTTGTCGAAGCCGGACTGGCCAAAAGCAAAGGCGAGGCTCGGCGTGCCGTTAGCCAGGGGGGCGCCTATGTCAATAATGTGCGCGCCGAAGGGGTCGACCAGGCGCTGACGGAGCGTGATTTGGCGAGCGAAACGGTCATGGTTTTGCGGAGCGGCAAGAAGAAATACGCACTGCTACGTTTCCAAAGCTAGTTCGAGCGACCGGCGCCGACATCGCTAGCGGTCGCAGGTTTCAATTGACCTGTCGCCGCGGCGCCCGTAATATTTCGACAGCCCTCCCCACTTGGCGTGTTCGATGTAGCGGGATTTCTGTCGAAAATGAAATTGTCGTGGAAGATCGCGACCTGTGCGGTAGTGACGCTGATTGTCGTGATCAGCGGCGTTGGTATCTACATGTATCAGGCGACGCGCCATGTGCCGCAATTCTATACGGCGGCTCTCGATATCGAGCCGGCCGCCGCGCGAGAGACCGGTGAGATCCTCGAAGAGCAGGTCTTCGCTTTCTCCAACGAAATCCGCAAACCGTCCCGCTGGCAACTGCGACTGACGAACGACCAGATCAATGGTTGGTTGGCGTCGGATCTGGAAGAAAAATTTCCGAAGTTGCTGCCAGCCGGAATGCACGATCCCCGGATCTCGATCCAAGAGCGACAAGTGAAGCTCGGCTGTCGCTTTGAAGGACAGCAGTTCCATTCGGTCATGTCTTTGGCGATCGACGCCTATCTCGTGGAAGACGAAGAAAACGTCGTCGCGATTCAGATCCGTAACGTTGCGGCCGGGTCCTTGCCGTTTCCGCTTGGCAGTTTGCTAGACGAAGTGGCGCGCCGCGCCGAAGAAGCGAAGATCCCGCTGCGCTGGCAACAAGTCGAAGGAGATCCCGTGGCGCTGGTGACCGTGCCGAGCGAAGGGGACCAGATCGAAGGAATCATCCGGATTGATACGTTGGAACTGCGTGACGGAGAAATCTTTTTGGCCGGCGAAACGCTGAAAGCGCCTGAAGAGATGGTCGAACCAGCCGCGCCGGTGGCGCCAGAAGCGGCGGCCGATCAAGAGATTAAGACCGCGAGTCGACCACTCAATACGTTGCCGTAAAGGTCGACGATCAGTGCGGCCGCATCGTCGCGGACAATCTCATATTCGCCCCGATCCATGCGCGTGACCGAGCCCCGATCGCCGGAGACTTCGCCCTCATAGTCTAAGTAGGCCAAACGATGGGGGGCGATTGGCTGACCCTGAACGGGCCGCAGCATGTCGGGCTTCGCGCCCAATCGCCAAGTGCGCAGCTCTCCGTCCGCTTCCAACATCAAGTCATAGTGACTCGCGTCGGCATGGCCTGAAGGGAACTGGTGATAGAGCAGAACAAAGCGTTTCATGCTTGGATTTTAACATCGTAGGGTCCGCTGTGTGAGGACCAAGAAGCGGAGTGGGGCACGCTTTTGAAAGCATCGGTCCGCACTGTGTATCCTACAACTGCTTCGTAGACCGAAGCGCGAGCGAGGGAAAATCTTTCGCTCCGGCTTCTCTCCCAAAATCAGCCGCACGGCGTTAGCCGCGGTTTCTGACAGGAACTGATTGTCGACGGAAAATGGGAGACAAAAAAACCGCGGCTAACGCCGTGCGGCTGATTTCGATACTTGCGTCTCGGGCTACGAAGAAATGGATTCGCATCGCGGCCCCGACAAATCTAATTCGGAAACGCGTTGGTCGTTTCTTGCGAGGTCGCCAATTCGCGGGACCGAGAGCTGGTCGCTTCGACGACGATCGTTTGTTGCCCAGCCGTCGTGGCGACAGCTTCGACGTCGAACTCCAGCGTCTCACCGGCTCGTAGCAAGTTAATCTGCGGCAGAGCAAGGGCGCTGCCGTCAGGGCTGAGCCGCGGTGCGCCAAGATTTCCCCCATCCCGCAGGTTCACCTGAGGAGACTTCAGTCCCGGCGAGAAGCGAAGCGTGATTTGCACGTTCCCATCCTCGACCGGCGATTCGTTCTTGACATACAGGACATACTTGATCGACTGACCAATCCGCACGTCTCCCTGCAGCGAAGCGATCTTGGCCGTCAGTTTCCCTTGTTGCGTCGCCGGCGGAGTATTGTTGCCGCCGCCGTTGGGATTGACCGCCGGGGGTTGTTCTGGCGGTCGCGTCGTAGGGGGCGTAATTTGCACGCAAGACTGGGCTGTTCGCGGTTGCGTTTCGCCGGTGCTGATCGTAGCCCGGGCACACGCGGCTTGCGAGAGCTCGTCGGCTCGGCAAAGCAGACGAAGCTCGGCGCTTTGCCCCGGAGCGATGCCATCGTCGAATCGCCATTTGACGGTTCGTAGTTCCGAGTTGTCGGAATTTTGAGTCGCTTCCAGGCCGGTTAGGTTCGCGTCGTAGTTGATGTCAACGCGGACCGCCGTCAGACGCGTGCTGCCGATGTTTTCTAGCCGCAGCGTGAAGAGGACGTCGGCGCCTTGCGGGACCGATTGCACCGTTTGTCCAGGCGTCGCTAAGGGATCGCTGGCGACAAAGGTCAAGTTGTAGTTGGGCTGTGCGGCTGGAGGGGTGATTTCGACGCACGCTTCCCGCAGGACGGGCATTTCGCCATCGGCGGTCACCGTCATACGATGGCACTGCCGACCGGTTCCAACCGCGCGGAAGGTGAGCGTTTCGTTGATCGTCTGGCCAGGGGCCAGCGAAACGGGATCGGTCGCAATCATATTGCCGGCGCCGCTGACATGCTCGAGGCCAGTGGAGAACTCGTCACGCAGCACCAGGTTGGTCAGCGGATTGGTCCCGTTGTTCCGAATGGTGATGATCGTGTCGAACTCGGACCCGTTGGTGATCGACTGCGGACTATTGATCTGGACCGAAATATTGTTGGATGCGACCTGGGTGTTGGCGCAACTGCGATGTCGCAGTTCTCCGTCGCCAGAGACTGAAAGACATAGCTGGTGGTCGCCGGGGCCGCGAACGGCACAGACCAGTTGGATGCGTCGATAGCCGCGGGCTTCGAGTTGGCCAATGCTCCACTCGATGTCATTGCCGCGCTGCGTCGCCGGCAAACTGCTCTCGGCGTACTGCATTCCGGGCGGCAGGGGAATGAAGGCGACGACATTGCTGGCCGGCACATCCCCTTGGTTCGAGATCACCAGGTCATACGTCGCCGTCGAGTCGATCTCGGCGACGGCTGGACCAGCGATTTCGGCCGATAGCTGCGGTGCGCTCCAAGTGACCGTTGCGTCGCCAGAAGCAAGCGTCAACCGTTCGCTAGTGCCAAAGCGAGCATGCGCGGGACGAATCACCGTAATCCGCACGCGGGCGGCGCCTGGCTGATCTCGGGAGGCGGGAGCGATCTCGGCTGTGGCGCGACCCGTGGAGTCAGTCGTCACTTCGACGGCCGGTGTGGTGGCGACCACGCCGTTCACAATGAAGCCGGCGGCGACGCCGTCGATCAATTCATATTTGACGATCCACGAGTCGAGCGGCGAATTGGTCGTTTGGCTTGAGACCGTTGTCGTTAGGAAGGCGCGTTCGCCGGCTCGCTGGAAGGCGGAAGTTGGCAATTGCCACTGGGCGTCGATCCACTCAACAGTCGCAACACGCTGACGAGCGGGCCAGTTCTCTAATTTGGTGGCGAGCGCGGTGACGCGGCTCGTGCCGGGCGACGAAGAACTGACGCTGATCCAGTTTTGGCCGCGCAGCACGCGAACATCATCGCCGGGGATCTCAGTGCCGCGATCGACCGTTTGATCGCACAACTGCGTACGCCCTACGGCGTAGACCGGGCTGATGATTCCTTGCTCGCCCCCGAGCGAAGCGAACCGAGTCGTGGTGTCTCTGCCGCCGACTTCCGAAAAGTGGCCGACGCTATCTTGCGAGAGCATCCATTTGATGGGACGTCCCCCTTGCGTCAAGCAGCATTCATCGCCGTTCAATCCGGCGACCAACACTACTTCGGTGCCAACCGGCGCAACGACGCGCGACGGTGAGAGACTAAGCGATTTCTCCGGCTCGACCGCGCCTTTGGGAGGTTTCGGCAACGGAGTGCTGACGGCTACGCCGGGAGCGTTACAAGGACCTGGAGCAGGAGGAGCGGCGTAGGCCGGCTTCGGCAGGCAATCGGCGGGACCCGTGAGCGACGTCGACTGATTGCACGCAAAGATATGACGGCCAGTCGGATCGATGGACGGAACGCGGACCGACGAACAGCCGCTTCCCCCTAGGGAAACGAGCAGTGCGATCACAACGAATCGATTCGTGTTGTTAGGATGAACTGGACGCATGCTACTACTCGGTTTGGGCTGTCTTAGCCGCCGAATTGGTTTGCCGCCGCGCACAGAAAATATGCGGGCTAGGCAAACCTAGCATGCGAAATGGGGACATGCGGCGAATTTACCTCACCGCATGTGGTAGAAAATCAACATCCCAGCGCCGGTGCTGACGATTGCACCGGCGGTAGGGAGTTTCGGCCGCTTTTAGCGGTTCTTGGCGAAGATGCCGGTGGCGTACCAGATGCCGTTATTACCACGCTTCATGTCATAAGCGTAATAAGTGTTATCAGCACTAACGGCTGACCAGTGACCTGACGAGTGACGCCAGCTACGAACGCATTCGATCGCGGCGTCTTCCAGATTCTGGCCGGGCCAGCTTTCGGCGCAGACTTCGGTTGGCAGCATGTGGCCGGGAAGTTGGCCCGAGAGTTGGTGGAAGCGAGACTCCCACGAATGATGGCCTTGCAGTTGCATCCGCGCTTGCAGACGACTGTGTTGGAACGTCGCAACCGCCAGCAGCCGGCGGAAGGCGCCGTTGGTGCTGCGCGGACGTTCGGGATGCATGCGGACCGCATAGATTAAGGTTCGCTGCGTCAGAGATCCGCGCGGAAGCGACAGGATGGTCTGCATTTGCTGAATGCTGCGAACGCGGCGATCACGGAAGGGGAACTGGCTAACGACGTAGCCGTAGGTTTCATCGTTGGAATCGACATAATCGACAATCGCGATACCCGGCTGACCCGCCATATGTTGGAAGGAGCCGTGCGACATTAACTTGGTCTTACCGGTATTGGTTCCGACGGTCGCGTCGAGGGGAAGTTCGGCCAGGATATAGTTGTTGAGCAACTCGGCGACTTTGGGGTCGTCGAGTACGCGTTGGAATTCTGCTTGCTTCGTCTGATCTTCGTCACGGAAGTAGATCAGCAGCATTCGTCCTTCGTTCGTTGCTGTTCGTACCGCAGTAGAGTAGTCGTCGTACCAATACGGCGTATCGGCGAGGACCGTTTGCGTGATCGTGATGGCGAGCAGCGCGGCGATTGCCAAGGGGGTTCGCTTCAGCATCAACTTTGCCCTGGGGGTGATTCGAAGCAGCATGTGCAGAATAGACCGATTCTGCCGAATTCATGAGCTACGTAAGAGATTCAGAATAGCGCGTGCCGATTATGCGAGTCAATCGGGTGACGAGGTTACCAAGCCGCAGATTAGGCGGATCATGCACAATGCGCAGAAAGCTTGGTGTGCGTGTATCCCGAAGAATAGGATAAGTGGGAATTGTGTGGGATTCAATAGTTGGCGGTTGGGAAAACGTAGTGGCTTTCGCTATCTATTCGTGTTATCAAGATTAGGACTTTTGCAGCGACCTACACCCCCTCGCGTTTGCTCCTGAAGGACGATTCATGTTTCGCAGCACGGTTGCTAAATTCTCTAGTTGGGCCATAGCACTTTTGGTGGCGGCGATCTTTTCTTGCACCGCAGATCATGTGCAGGGGCAAGATTCGCTCCCACAGCAAGTTTTCAAAGCTCAGCAATCTCTTGGCCAATGGTTGGGCGAAGGCAAAAAGCGGCAAGGGTGGGACGATTACTTGCAGAGTGATACTTTGCTCACCCAAATCCAATTGGGGGACAAAGCGTCGCCGGAAGTCCTCGAGAAAATTCTTCTCCAATATCAGAGCAACGCACCGGGATTAAAATTACCGCAATTTGTCTTGGTCCAAACAAAATTAGCAAATTGGATTGAAGCGATTGATGTCGAGAAAAAACCGGTCGCAGAAATTTTTGCCGACGCGCAGAGTCAATTTCAGCCGGTTACAGCAGAGCAAGCGGCCGCTGCAAAGTCCAAACTCGAAGCGGCGATCGGTCTCTTGGAGAAGTACATCCACAACAGCGGCAGCGCCACCGAACAAGGTTGGAAGAGCTATCTGCGGTGGGACGATCTGACGCAGCAGCTAGCTGCCGAGTCGCCTGATCTGGGGATGCTCGAACGTTGCTATCTTCGTTTCCACTCAGGCGCCAAAGGTTTGGAGTATCCGCAGTTCGCCAATGTTCGCCGCGCGCTGCGTCGCTATATCGACCTGCAATTCTTCGCGTCGACCGAGCAATACAAAGAGATGTACGAAATGCAGCTAGGGCTGCTTGTCGAAAGCTTGAAGAAATATACCGAGGATCCGAATGCCGACGATGCGGCTGCGGTCGGCGCCCAACTCGGTTGGTTAGCGCAAGGCGGGCAAATACCAGAACTGGTCAAAAGTGCGCGTGATTCGCTGAACTACCCGAACCTGTTCGTAACGGCGTCGGAACGATTCGTTGGGTATGGCATCGACCGTAAAGTCGATGACACGAAGCCGGTTCGTGACAACATTTTGGGAACCAGTATTTACGGCACTGGGCGAACCGTCGGCGATTTGAAGATCAATTTGATTCCTAACGCCGCCGCCGCCCAAGTTCAGCTGGTGTTAGACGCCGTCACAAGAACCAACAATGTGGGCCGCAACGGTCCAGTGACCGTTCACTCTAGCGGAGTCACCTCGGTCTTGGGCAAGAAATCGTTGTTGGTCGATGCGAATGGCGTGAGTGATACGAGAGCCACAGCCGATTGTCGTACATCCTCAACTTTCAACTCGATTCGCGCCAATTCGGGGTTGGTCCGAAATATCGCCACCAATAAGGCTTACCAACAGAAGTCGCAGGCTGAAGCGATCGCTTCGCAACATGCCGAACAGCGCGTCGCCAGCCGCATGGACGCAGAAACCGTCCAACTCGTACGGGACGCCAATACGCGATTACGCAAAGAAATTCGTCAGCCGCTCGATAGCCGCGACGAATTTCCGGAGATCTTCGAGATCTCGTCGACCACCGACGCTGTCCATGTCGTCATGATGAAAGCGAATCGGTTTCAGCTAGCCGCGCCAACGCTGCCGCCGGCGCCTGCACCGTCGTCAACGGATATCGGCGTCCAACTGCATGAGTCGATGCCGACCAATATGGGGGAAGTGCTGCTAGGAGGGATCAAGCTTACCGATGTGAAATTGGTGGAACTGCTCAAAGAGCGGGGAACAGAGGTTCCCGAGGAATTGCAGATCACGCCGGAAAAGGATCCCTGGTCGATCACCTTTGACTATCAGCGGCCAGTTGAGGTCCGGTTTGGGCAAGATCGGATCGAAATTTCGATTCGCGGACGTCAGTTCACCCGCGGTGAGAGCGAGTTCAACAATCCTGCCCGGATTAGCGCCGTCTATCTGGTCGAACGCGGAGAAAAAGGCGCCAAACTGACCCGTGAGGGAGACGTCACCGTCGAATATTTGAGCCGCGAACGCCAAGGGATCCGTGATATTACGCTGAAGACCTTTCTGCATAAGAAGTTTGAAGCGTTGTTTGAGCCGGAGATCGTGGGTGAAGGCCTGAAATTGAAAGGACGCTGGGAAGGCGCTGGACCGTTGCAGTTGGAAGAATTGGTCGTTAGCGACGGTTGGGCAACGCTCGGTTGGGTGATGCCGGTCAAGAAAACGGCAAACAAGGATCTCGCTAGCGGCGCGAATTCGGTAAAATAGTTATCGAACGAACGACACGCGGCTCCTCACTTTCTAAGAGCACCCGTTATGCAGCGCTGGGTAGAGATTGAATTTGATTGCTTGCCGCTTCGGTCGATTGGGCGGATGGATATCCCGCTCGACGCGTCGCCGAAGTATCAAAAACACTGCATGAATCTGAAGCAGGCGTTGGAAAAGCATGGAGCGTTGAACACGTTTTATCTGTACAACGCCCAATGCGTTTACCATCTGCTGAATCATGAGACCGACGGGATGCTCGAATTTCGATTCGAGGGAACCGTATTGACCAACGCCGACGACACTAAGGCGCGACAGGCCGATCTTGACGTATCGCTGACGCGCGAGACCTGCTCTTGGCTGTCGGAACCGATCGTGGAATGGTTCGCATCGACGGTTTCGCGCAGCGTTTTGGCCGATTTTGATCGCTATATCGCCGCTGGCGACCTTTCTGCGACGGAGCAGCGGATCCAAAAGATCCAGGCCGAAAGCGACGAATCGGGCGGTTTTGTCGGCATGTATCTCTAACAGCATGCCGCCGCTAGCCATGACTCGCTAGCGGCCCAGCTGGAAAACTTTGACGATTGTAGGGATTCTTCAAAGTTTGCCGGTTAGGTTGGCCGATAACTCTTCCATGCTGGATTACGGCCGCCCTGCACATGCTGCGGGCGTTCGGTCCCGGGGGGGGATCCAGTGCTTTTGTTGTCGTTAGTTTCCGCAAGGAAACTGCGCCCAACCAACGTACTGATTACCTTCCCGAGCCGAAAAAAACGCGCTGCGTTTGAGTACGGCTCAATCAGGAAACGGAATTCCATGAGCCGGCACACCGCGAAGTATTGGGCGATCATTCTGATCGGCGCTTCGGCACTGACGGGTTGTCATCCGACGCAGCCGTTCTACTTTACCGAGAGAAACGATCTCTCGACCTACCTCGATAAAGCGACCGAGATTGAGTATCCGGACGTCAACGAGCCAAGTCTGGCCGAGGTAGAGAACGCTGCCGAGCCGTTCACCCTTTCCGATCCCTTCTCGCTAGAGAAGAACCAGATCTGGGAACTCTCGCTCGAAGAAGCGGTCAGCATCACGCTTAAAAATAGCAAGGTGCTGCGTACCGCTGGCGGCAACGCGGTTTTCCGCGTCATCCCCGGCACCACGCTGACCAGCCAGGCGATTCCGACCAGTTTGATTACGCGAAACGACGGCATGCCGACGATCTACGATCCGGCGATTGTCGAATCGGATCCGACCTTGGGTGTGGAAGGCGCCCTGTCGGAGTTTGACGCGCAATTGAACATGACGGCCAATTACCAGAACAACGATCGCCCGCAAAACTATTCGTCCAACACGTTGTTCCCGTCGGTCTTTCAGCAAAATCTGGGAACCGGCGCCATTGAGTTGACCAAGAAGTCGGCGACCGGTACGCAGTTCTTTCTGCGAAACAACTATCAGTACGAATGGAACAATCGTAGCCCGCTCACGCGGCCGCTGCCCAGCGACTGGCAAACCAACATCGAATTGGAAGCGCGTCATCCGTTGCTTCGCGGTTCGGGTGTCCAGGTCAATCGTGTCAACGTGATGTTGGCTCGCGTACGAGAAGACGTCAGCCTGGCCGACTTTGAAACCAACGTTCGCAACTTGGTTAGCGACGTCGAAGAAGCCTATTGGCAAACCTACTTCGCCTATCACAACCTGGAAGCGGCCAAGACCGGACGCGACAGTGCGTTGGTTACCTGGCGCCGCATCTTCACTCTGATGCAAAAAGGCGCCGAAGGGGGCGAAGCCGAGAAAGAAGCGCAAGCTCGCCAGCAATACTATGAATTCCGTGCTCGTACGCAGGCCGCGCTTCGCGACTTGTACAAAGCCGAGAACGCGCTGCGTTACTTCATGGGAATCGCCGCCAACGATGGTCGCCTGATTCGTCCTTCGTCAGAACCGAGCGACGCTTGGGTAAAGTTTGACTGGTTCCAGATTCATGAAGAAGCGATTGCGATGTCGGCCGAACTGCGTCGCCAGCGCTGGCGCCTGAAGCAGCGTGAGATTGAAATGATCGCCGCTCGCAACCAACTGTTGCCGCAACTCGACGTGGTCGGCTTGTACCGCTTCCTCGGTGTGGGCGACAAGTTGATCTCTGGCAACCCCGGCGCCGGCGACTTCCCGGCGGTTGGTTCGACCGCTTGGCAAGAGCTGACCGGCGGCAACTATCAAGAATGGACCTTGGGAGCTCAGTACAGCATGCCGATCGGTTTCCGTCAGGCTCTGTCGGGAGTACGCAACGCTCAACTCCGCATCGCTCGCGAAAAAGCGGTGCTGGAAGATATGGAACTGGAAGTGTCGCACCTGCTGACCGATGCGGTTCGCGATCTCGACTCGAACTACAACCTGGTGCAGTCGAACCTGAATCGCCTGATCGCCGCCGACAAAGAAGTCGACTCGGTGCAAGCCGCCTACGACGCCGGTACGGTCACGCTCGACTTGCTGTTGGAAGCTCAGCGTCGTCGCAGCGAAGCTCAGATCGCTTACTTCCAAGCTCTGGTCGAGTACAACATCGCCGTCAAAGACGTTCATCTTCGCAAGGGTTCGCTGTTGGACTACAACGGCGTCTACTTGGCGGAAGGCCCGTGGCCAGACAAGGCTTACTTCGACGCCAAGGGTAACGCTCGACGTCGTGCGGCCAGCCATTACATGAACTACGGCTACACTCGTCCCGGCGTCATCAGCCGCGGCGCCGTCCCCAGCGGCTCGCAGCACATCGAAGAAGGCGTGATGTGGGAAGAGGCTCCGATGCCGGGCCAGCCTTACCTGGAAGAAGTGCCGACCCCGGCGGCTCAGCCGACTCCGGCCGCGCTGGACACGCAAGCGATGGTTCCCGCCGCTAAGCGACAGCAAGTCGCTGGTGACGGCGCCACGCTGCGTCCGATCGGTTTGAAGCCGACGCAAAACGGATCGAAAGTCGCCCGCGTCTCGTTGGAACAGCCAACCCAAGCGGCTCGTCCCAGCGGCTCGGTGAAAGCCGTTTCGCCCAAGTCGCAAGCGAAGCTCGATTTTAATAAACTAGGTCTCTCGGAAGTCATGAAGGATATGGACGTTCGCTCGTCCGCATCCCCGCAGCCCACGCCCGCTAAGAAAGCACCGGCAGCCGCCAGCCATGAACCTGTCGCGAATTCAACGTCTGCTGCAACTTCTCGGACTGCTGCAAAGTGGCAGGCCCCAAAACGTTGATTCGTTAGCGGTCGAGTGCGGCGTGAGCCGGCGGACCATCTTCCGAGATCTTGATACATTGCGAGGGGCCAGCGTGCCCCTCGCTTTTGATTCTGAGTCACAGCGGTATCACATTCCCGATACCTACTTTCTGAGCCCGACCAATCTCAACGCCGAAGAAGCTCTGTCGGTCATGGTCCTCTGCAGCGAACTAGGAGACGGCGGGGGATTGCCTTACTACTCCAACGCTCGCAAAGCGGCGACCAAGCTGGAAAACAGTCTGCCGGATCGACTGCGTCGTCGTCTGCGACGTGTTTCGGGCGCCGTCGAAATTAAGCTGACTCACTCGCCGCAACCGCAAGAAGCGGAGACCGTCTATCAGCAACTGGTTGACGCCGTCGGCAATCGACGTTCGGTGCGCATCCAGTACAAAAGTCTCTTCGATGAGGCTGACATCAGCACCAAGCTCTCCCCCTACAAACTTCTCTTCAGTCGGCATAGTTGGTACGTGATCGGGCGATCGTCGTTGCATCGCTCGACGCGCACCTTCAAGGTTGGGAGAATCTTGTCGCTGGACGTGCTTGAAGACGAATTCAAAATCCCCACCGGCTTTCGCGTCGAGCGTTATCTGCGCAGCGCCTGGCACATGATTCCCGAAGAAGGCCCGGATCAAGCGGTTGTCGTCCGCTTTCATAAGCTGGTCGCGTCCAACGTCGCTGAAGTGCAATGGCACAAGACGCAACAAGTCTCGTGGAACGAGGATGGCTCGATCGATTTCCGCGTGACCGTTTCAGGATTGCGAGAAATGTCATGGTGGATTCTCGGCTATGGAGAACAAGCGACCGTCCTAGAGCCCCCCGAGATGCAGCAGATCGTCGTCTCGCACGCACGGGCGATCATTGATAAGTATCAGGACAATGGCGGCGGTCCTTCGTAGCCCGAAACGCGCGTTTTGTTTTGAAGTTGTGCTATTTGTATGGTTGGCCGCGATAGCTCCGCTATCGGGGCGGCGCAGCCATAGGCGGATTCTGTTAGCGGATCCGCAGCGGATAGGGGTTTTCAATCCTTCTCGACTGAACCAACCACCGATCAGAGGCCAACCAGACGAGGTGAGGGCTTCGAAGAAAAAGCGGTCGGACCACGGCGCGAATTTGCCCAACTTCAAAACCTTGGTCACCAGATCGCATACTGTTCGATTCCCCCCTGGGTGCGTAAAATGGAACGGTTTCCGGCGCCTGTGAGCTTACAACCATGTTCTTTGTATTTGACGGATTGGACGGCGTCGGCAAATCGACGCAGCAGACGTTGTTCACCGCGTGGCTCGAGATGCAGAACGCCCAGGTCGTCTCGTGCCGTGATCCCGGCAGCACTCCGCTCGGAGAACGGCTGCGGTCGATCTTGCTCGACAAAAGCGATCTCGAAATCGCGCCGCGCAGCGAGATGCTGTTGTATATGACCGCTCGTGCGCAGCTGGTCGCCGAAACGATCCGTCCGGCGCTGGAATCAGGCGCCGCGGTTGTCTCGGATCGCTATTTGCTCGCCAATATCGCCTACCAAGGCTACGGCGGCGGAGTCGACGTCGATACGATTCGCAACGTTGGTCTCGCGGCGACCGACGGCGTTCTGCCCGATGCGACCTTCCTGCTGGATCTTCCGACCAAAGCGGCGCTCGGTCGCTTACAACGCACGCTCGATCGAGTCGAGAGCCGCGGAATCGAATACTTTGAACGCGTTCGTGAAGGCTTTCTTGCCGAAGCGAAGAAGTTTGAAAACGTGCATGTCATCGATGCGAGTCGTAAGGTCGAAGAAATTCAGGCCGATATTCGCAGCATTGCCCTGACCGTGTTGGAGCGACAAACCGGCGCATGAGTTGGGACGAGATTCAAGGACATGACGCCGTTCAGGCAAAGTTTCGCACCGCCGTCGCGCGCGGACGCTTGGCGAGCACCTTCCTGTTTGTTGGGCCGCCGGCGATCGGCAAGCGGAAGTTTGCGTTGAAACTGGCCGAAGCGCTGCTGTGCGAAGTGAATCCGCCTGCCGACTTGAACCCTTGCGGCAAGTGCGAAAGCTGCGTGCAAGTGCGGGCCCAATCCCATCCCGATTTGATCCTGGTTTCGCGACCGGCCAACCGGACGCGAATTCCGGTGGATCTGCTGATCGGCGACGCGCAAAATCGGATGCGAGCAGGGCTGTGTCACGACATCACGTTGCGCCCGTATCGGGGCGGACGCAAAGTGGCGATCATCGACGACGCTGACTATTTGAACGTCGAAGGCGCCAACTGTTTGCTGAAGACGCTTGAAGAGCCTCCGCCAAAATCCGTCATGATTTTGCTGTCGACCAGTTTGCAACGGCAATTGCCCACGATCCGCTCGCGCTCGCAGATTATCCGCTTCGACCCGTTGCCCAACGAACTGATCGCAACGCTCTTAGTGGAACAGGGAGTCGTCGCCGAATTGGCAGAGGCCCGCGTCTTGGCGGAACTAGGGCACGGAAGTCTCGAACGCGCCATGCAGGTAGCCGATCCAGAGTTGCGCGAGTTTCGCGCTGCGCTGTTGCCGCGGTTAGGAACGCCTGATTTTCCGAGCGTACCGCTGGCGAAAGAGACGGCCGAGTTTGTCGATCGCGCCGGGAAAGAGGCGCCTCCGCGCCGTGCTCGTTTGATCTTGGTGATGCAGTTCGCCGCCGAGTTCTACGAGCAACTGATGCGGGCCCTTTGCAGCAGCGCAGTCGCGGGAGATGACCTGCTGCGGAAACAAGTCGAACGAGCAGTTCCCCGGTTTACCGCCGGACCAGACGCAGCAGCGGCCTGTTTGGCGCGTTGCATCGAAGCGGAACAAGAAGTCGAATCCAACGCGAATCTGGCGACTTTGGTCGACGCGTGGATGGACGATCTCTCGTCGGCCGGACGGTTAGGTTATGTGCCGTTGGGGCAGTAAACTAGAGTAGAGTTAGCCAATAAATGGGGTCAGGTCCCAACTTTGCCGCAAAATTGGGACCTGACCCCATTTATTGGCCCCCGCCTTCGCCGCTACGTCACCAACGCTTGGCCCCGCCATGTTTCTGCTTCGTTTGCTCACGCTCTTGAGCGTACTTACGCTTGCTGCCGAAGTTTATGCCGCCGATTGGTATGTCGCGCCGGATGGCGATGACGCGCAGTCAGGCGAGATCGACGCGCCGTTGGCCAGCGTGATGAAGGCGCAAGAGCGAGCCTCTTCTGGCGATACGATCTACTTGCGCGGCGGCGTTTATAACAAGTTCGCCAAGACGGCGAAGATCTTCATCTACAACGTCGCGAACCACTTGCACAAAAGCGATCTCAACTATGTCGCCTATCAGGACGAAACGCCGATCTTCGATTTCTCGGCGGCGCCGACCGATCGCCGTGTCACCGGCTTTTTGATCTCGGGGACGAATGTCACCATGCGTGGCGTTCACGTCACTGGGACGCCGGTTGGCGAGCAAAAACAGTCCGAGTGTTTTCGGATCGACGGTTCGCGGGCTAGCGCTCATTTTTACGATTGCGTCGCCCATGGCAACGCGGCGATCGGTTTCTACTGGACCAATCGTTCGCGCGGTTCGGCGACGCGCTGCGACGCTTACGATAACGTCAGCACGCATCCTAAGTCCATCGGCAACATCGACGGTTTTGGCGCGCATGCCGAACGTGTGGAGTTTCGCTACTGCCGTGCGTGGAACAATAGCGACGATGGTTTTGACTCAATCAACGCGCGCGCCGGAAGTCTCTTCGATCATTGCTGGGCGTTCAATCATCGCGCCGGCGGCGACTCGAATGGCTTTAAAATCGGCGGCTATGGCGCAGATCCGCGGACGGTTCCTCCCAATCCGGTTCCAGCGCATGAAGTGCGGTTTTGCATCTCGGCTTGGAATGGCGCGAAAGGGTTTTACGCAAATCATCAACCGGGACGAGCGGCGGTCTGGATCCGCAATTCCGCCTACGGCAACGGCGGCGGCAACTTCAACATGCTCGAAAGACGCGCCGACATGAGCGCCGACATCCCAGGCGAGTTAGAAGTGCTGCACGGCAACCTGGCGTATCGCGGTCCGATCCTCAAAAACGACGCGACGCCGCCAGAAAATGCGATCGATAACTCTTGGACTCGCCCCGGCGTGAAAGTCGACGCCGACGACTTTGTCAGCACCGACTGGAAAGAACTGATGCGGCCGCGAGCGCCGAATGGAGACTTGCCGCACATCGACTTCTTGCGCATCCGCCCCGATAGCGATCTGCAGGGACTGGGAGCGTTTGATTAGCTGACAATCGACGATCCGGACCTAGTGCTTGGCGCCAAGCCCTGGGGCGTTGGCTATCGACGGCGACTACTCTCCTTGCAGCGTCACCACCAAACGCCGACTTCCCCCGCGATCGCGGTGCTCGCACAGGTAAATTCCCTGCCAGGTTCCCAGCGCCAGCCTACCGCTGGTCACTGGAATGGTGACGCTGCTGCCGAGCATTGCGGCTTTAATGTGGGCCGGCATGTCGTCGGGGCCTTCCAACGTATGTACATACGGAAAGCTTTCGGGCGCGATTTTTGAAAAGGCCATCTCGAGATCGGTGCGGACGTCGGGGTCGGCGTTTTCGTTGATCGTGAGCGACGCCGAGGTGTGCTGGATGAAGACATGCAGCAAGCCGACCTGAATCGACGACATTTGCGGAAGCGTTTCCACGACGTTTCGCGTGATCAAATGGAACCCGCGCGACATCGCCGGCAAGGTAATTGTCCGTTGAATCCAGGGCATGAAGAGGTCCTCAAAGAAAATAATCTGCTAGCGGCCGGGGTCAGCCGCAGGATCGACAAGCATTGCTAGTATCCCCTGATCCGGAGATCCAGATAAGTCGAAAAAGGAAGCGGTAGGTAAGTTATGGTTCCATAAAAAGGAGTGAAGGGGTAGTGAGTTGACCTCCTTGACACAAGGGGGAGACTTTCGGCTTGCGGTTCTGCGCATGAAACGGAAGTGTTTGAAAAGTCAAAACTTACGTGCAAAACTGCGGGTTGCCGATCCTCTTATAAAATCTATTGACACTGCACCCCTTGCGTAAATAATGTAACGCTCCTTCGAGACGCCCACAGGGTGTCAATCGTCAACCCACGGAAGTTCAGACGACGAGGTGTACGCCTTCGGAAAAAGAAGGCGTATTTTCTGCGGAATCGCTCGACTGGAATGGAGCGAAAGCCGTGTTTTGCCGAGTTAGTGATAGGTTGGGTTCGCCGTACGCGCGAGCCTCCCTCGTTACCTGGAGTAGGGAAACGAGGCCCCGTGTTGTTTGGAGGAAGTGTTAGTTCGATGCAGAAAATTCGTAACGTTTTCGACGCGATCCTGAAGTATGGCCATGACGAGGACTTCGTCCCGGATGCTTCGGAAGAATTTGCGGCGACCAGCGCCCCGGCGGGATCTGCCGAAAAGATCGATACCCTGCGTCGCCGCGTGGAACTGGGTTTGCCCCTATGGCACTCAGATGATCGCTGCGATTACTCTGGCTTGACCGGAGCGATTCGCCCCCGCGAATAAGCGGCTGGAGCGAACAATTAGGACTGCATGGGCGCCGTTTTATTCGAGCGCCCTTTTTTATGCGCGCAACGCTCCGAATCCCATGGGGCAAGCGATTTCTGCGTGCCTGGTCGCATTCTGAACTCTAGGCCCAGCATCGACGAATCAGGCGATTCGTCGATGGCGACAAGATTCTCTTTCTCCGAACAACGCCGGTCCTAGGCGGCCGGAGCAATCGCTTCGGCGACTTCCTCGTGTAACTCGAGTTCATCGCGTAGCACCAGGACGTTGGGCGGAGCTTCGATTCCAAGGCGAACCTTGTCTCCTGCTACTTTTACCACGGTGATGACGATTGAATCGCCTAGTTTCAGCCGTTCGCCTTCCTTGCGAGACAGTACCAACATTATCTAGAGCCTTCTAAGGTGTCAGGTGGTTGTGTGTTCAAATGTATAGTGTCTGTAGTTCAGAGCTTTTGTCAAGAGTTTTCGACTGCGTTGACTTTAAGCCCTGTTTCTTAAGCAGCATTTTGCAGCGCAGGCGCCGCCGTCAGGTGAGTTCGCAGAAATCGTTCGCCGCTGGAACCATAGAACAAAATCGAATTGGTCTCGGTTTCCCAAATCGCCGTGCATTTGACGCTACGCGGTCCATGTAAGCAGAAATAGATTCCACAAGGATCGCCGGAGCGGACAAGCACGCGTTCGGTCATTGGGAAGACGCTGGGTTCAAGGTTTTCCTGTTGGCAAAGCATTTCATAAACGTACTGACGGAGATGTTCCAAACGCGTAAAACACGGGAACGCATTACTCATGTGGAATATCAACTCCTAGCGAGGCCATCATCTGACGTCGATATGCAAAAGACGATGACTGGGATGATTGGGAGGCTTGGTCATACAGGTAACTATCGGCAGACTGGGGTGTGAAGTTTTACGAGGAAGGCTCGGTAGTTTGGATGTTTTTTAAGGTTCTTCAGCGCAAGCAAAAGCTCTACGAGTTTTCTCTCGTAGAGCTTGGAGAATGTCTAAAGATTGAAGCTGCTTGGCTTACTGTTTCGTGGCTTGATAGCTCTTGAAAGCGCCAGCTATATCGGCCTCCTTTTCGTCCCCTGCGTGCAGCAGCACGCGATACGAGAACTCGATCGATTCGCCTGCCGGAAGCGTGTAGGAGCCGTCCAGCGACTTGTCTTTCTCGAAATCATGCACGCCAAACGGGTTCGCGGCGAACAGTCCGTAGGTGCGAACGTGCCAATAGGTGGGAGCATGGAAGCTGCTCGGATGTTCCATAATGGCGATTCCCCCCTGTTTGTCGCCAACCGGTCCGTGATAGTCGACCCACGGGGCTTGCTTGCCCCACGCTTTCAGGTCTTTATCGCCGTGACTGTTGACGATCTCGCCTCCTTTGTGGGCTTCTACTTTCATCGTGCCGGGGACGCGGATGCCGAACGAGCCTTCTTTCGTATCGCCGAATTTGACCGGAGCGTCGGTTGCGGTCAGCTTGACGTCGAGATCGATATAGCGAGCATCGCCGAGGACTCCAAACTTGTAGGTCCGCACATCGTTCAAGATGGTCTTGCCGTTGTGATCGACCCAGTCGCTGGCGGCGACGATCACTCCTTCGTCACCGCTTGCGAGCTTCTTGAACTCGCGATGTTCGGTGGTGCCCAGCTTGTCGCCGGTCTCGGCCCAAAAGTCGCTATCGTTGACGACGCCATGGGTAAACCAAAAAGAGCGATGGTGGATGTGGTCGTTCTTCTCATCCGCCGTCGCAGCGGTCATCGGATAGTTGCGAGTCATGGGCATCTCGCCTGGGCCGATAATCGGGTAGAGAATCGGCTTGGCGCCTGACTTTTTCAGGTAGCGAGTAAAGAGTTCGCCGTCGATCAAGACTTCGGCGCCATCCTTCGTTTCGCGGACGGTGACTTCGGCAGAAAGAGCAGAGGAAGCGATCAGGGGTGCGGCCAGTAGGGCCAACATAGCAAGCAAGCGATTCATGGCGGGCAGTTCCTAGGTAGGCGGGATAACTACAGACTGCCCTCTATCCTAATCGCTAGCAATTCGTCGTGCTACTTCGCTTGTCCTTTTATCCACTCTTCTGGCGTCACCTGAGCAAAGTCGGCCTGCTGGTCACGCAATTTCTGCACGGTCACCAGATCGGTCTGGTTGAGAATCCAGCGATAGACGTGCTGGCTGCGGACCGTCTGGTTTTGGGCCGGATTGCCGTTGCGAATCACGCGGCGGATTTCTTTTGGCAGGACGCTATTCTCTCCAAAGTAGCCGTTGACCACTTTGCGCGCTTGCGAGGGAAATCCGGCGGCACAGGTAAAGTTGATATCCGCCGACCAATCGCAAAAGCGTGCGTAGTCTTCCACCACGCGTTTGTCGGCGATCGGCTGGGTGGTCAGGTCATAGCTGATCGGATTGCCTGTGAAGAGGATCCGATTGTTTTGCGGTTCGACTTGGAGCTTGAAATCGGGATTGTTGCAAAATTGCAACAGCGGCGTCTTGAAGTCTCCGTTGGTTCGCAGAAAGGTCGACATTTCGATGATCCGCCGAATGTCGAGCGAAAGCTGGCATTTGCGCTCTGGGTCTAGCAGCGTGATTCGATTCGCGTCGAAGTCAATGATCATCGCCTGACTGGATTGCCCCATCGAGTGATCAAAGACGACATTGTCTTTAAAGATGGTCTGCGTGGTCGAGACCGGTTGGTTCTGCCCACCGACAAAGATCGTGTTGGTGACCTGAAAATCGGCGGCGGATAGGGCGCTCGTGATCAGGACGCTGATAGCGAGCACAAGCCAAAGACGCAGCATGGTTCATTCCTCAGAAAGTAGAACTTCGGCGAAGCGAAATCGTCGCGGAGACTACTTTATTGTTCGCTCGCTCGTCCACCCCGATTCGTTTCGCCGCTAGCGGCTTGTCGACTCTGTCGATCGGCCGCAGCAATCGGCGTTGGCAGACGTTTGCCGACCATGAAATGAGCGCAGATTGTTTCAGCGTCGTCGAAGTCGACGTTTCCGCCGGGCGACACAAAGATCGGCCGCTTGGTTTTCTTGGTTGGTAAGATCGCCGCGCCCAACTTAGTGGGGCCCTGCTCACTTTCGACATGCAGATGACAAAAATGCTCGGTCGACAGATCGTTGGAAGAGAATGACCCACAGAGATGCTTTTTGGTGACGCCGATCGTGGGAAGTCCGGTGAGCGCCGATAGCATGCTGGCGATACCGCAGCGGCGAGGATGAAGAACGCCGCTGCCATCGACCAGCAGGACGTCGGCCAAACGATCTGCTTGCGCTGCTTCCGCCAGCACGGCCATCTGCAATGGCAATTCGCGGTACGAAAGATAAGACGTTATATAAGGAAAGAAAACGGTTCGCCGCACGCAATGCGACCAGACAACTTCACGCGAGTCGTAGTCGAACAGCACATAGGCGACGACTCCCTCGCCGCCGTGATATGAAACGTCGAGTCCCGCGACGAGCTCTGGCTTCCGCGTCAGCGAGTTCAAGCGATTTTGGGCGGCGAGTTCGTTTTGCCAATCGCGAAGTTCGGTCAGCGGCGCGGCGCCGGTGAAATCCGCAAATTCATATTTCGACAAATCGACACGATCGTTGCCGACGGCAACGCCCTCGGCCGCTAACAAGCGTCGCTTGTCGACGGTGCTGCCGGTATGAAAGAGTCCCAGTTCGCCTGCTGCTCGTACGACGCGATGTGCGGCGATTGTGGTCGCAAGGGGGGAGTGGAGCAGCCATTCGCCGATCCAGCGACTCGCCAGGCGATCGCCGAGCGATTGGGCGATTCGCCCATAGGTGGCGACTTTGCCGGGGGGAATTTGAGAGATTCGTTGTTGCAATTCGACCGGCAAATCAGGCAAACGAGCATGGATTTGCTGTTCGAGTCGCCAAAAGTCAGTCACGGCTTGTTCCCACACGCTGGATTTCGATAATTTGTACGAGGACTTTTCACCATGAACTGCCAGCTTACCTCTGAGGAGAAATCGGCGTGTCGCATATTAAGCGAATCCTAGTAACGGGAGGCGCCGGGTTTCTCGGTTCGCATTTATGCGAACGACTCGTCGAAGCGGGACATGACGTGATCTGTCTCGACAACTTCTTCACTAGCCAAAAATCGAACATCGAACGGTTGCTCGATTTTCACAACTTCGAGTTCATTCGGCACGATATCACGATGCCGGTTTGGCTGGAAGTTGACGAGATCTACAATCTCGCTTGCCCGGCCGCTCCGGGACATTATCAATACAACCCGATCAAGACGACCAAGACTTCGGTCATGGGGGCGATCAACGTGCTAGGCATAGCCAAACGGTGCCGAGCACGCGTGTTGCAAGCGTCGACCAGCGAAGTCTACGGCGACCCAGAGATTCATCCGCAGCCAGAGTCGTATCGCGGCAACGTCAATCCGATCGGACCGCGCGCTTGCTATGACGAAGGAAAGCGGGTCGCGGAAACGCTCTTTATGGATTATCACCGCTCGAATCGGGTGGAGATCAAGATCGTTCGCATCTTCAATACCTATGGACCGCGCATGCATCCTTACGATGGACGCGTCGTTTCCAATTTCATCCGCCAGGCGATCAACGACGAACCGATCACCTTGTACGGCGACGGCAGTCAGACGCGTTCGTTTTGCTATCGAGACGACCTGGTCGAAGCGATGATTCGGATGATGGACTGCGACGGCAGTTTTATTGGTCCGGTGAACATCGGCAATCCGCACGAATTTACGATTCGCCAATTGGCGGAGTTAGTTGTGAAATATACAGGCTCGAAATCAAAATTCGTGCATAAGCCGTTGCCCGAAGATGATCCGTTGCAACGTCAGCCTGACATCACGTTGGCGAAAGAGAAATTGGACTGGGAACCAAAAATCGAATTAGAAGCAGGACTCAAAGCGACGATCGAATGGTTTCGCAACATCGACATGTCGCACTATCGAGCTCCGACGCCCAATCACGATTAAGGTTGTATGACTGCTTGGGACGTTACGCCATTTGAAATCGCAGACGCCTATTATTCTTCGTAGTCCGAAGCGCGAGCGAGGGAATAGAGTTGGCGATCCTAACACGGATTGAAGTGGCGAGCCGTATTCCCTCGCTCGCGCTGGCGGGCTAGTGTTCGATGGATTCAAAATAGCGCAGCTTCAAATACTCGCGCGTCGGGCTACGAAGAGAAATGCCAGCCAGATTTCCCAAGGTTAACTTCAAGAAACACAACTATGGAGCGTCAACCGTTTCAGCAGGGCGCAGCCGAGCCCATAGCAGATAGACGCCGACTCCGGTCGCCGCGCCCAGACAATCGGCCAGCCAATCCAGACCATCGCAACTTCGTCCCGGCACAAATGACTGCGTGACTTCGTCCAACAAACCATAGGAAGCGAGCAGCGGCCAGACCAGCAGAGGCGCAGATTTGCCAAACTTGGCGGCGACGACCGAAAAAATTATCGCCAGCACGGCGAACAGCAAGAAATGGATTCCTTTGTCCCATTGGTTCCAGCCGCTGGCGATTTTCGGAAACCGTTCTGCCGGCCAATGCGTCGCGACGAAAGCCAACAGCCACAGCGAAGCGGCTAAAATATACCAGCGGGCTGCAACCAGGCGATTCATGCAGTCATCAAGTTGTGAGAATCAAAGTAAAAATCGAATACGACGAAGCAGGGCCGACGCAAGATCGACGGCCCAAGTAACTTCATTGTAGTAAATACGAGAGGAGTGATAGCAGGGATGGCGATTCTAATCACAGGCGGGGCCGGATTTATCGGCAGCCACTTGATCGAGCGTTTGTTGGTGCAATCGAGCGACGACCTGATTTGCCTTGACAATTTCAATGACTACTACGATCCAGCGCTAAAACGGGCGAACGCCGCTCAGTTTGACGATCAGCCGCGCGTGACGCAAATCGAAGCCGATTTTTGCGATCCGGCGGCGATGGAAAGTCTGTTTACCGAGCACCAGATCCAATCAGTCGTCCATCTTGGCGCGTACGCAGGCGTGCGCGTCAGCGTCGCTCAGCCGCAGCTTTATCAACAGACGAATGTCGGCGGAACGCTGAACTTGCTCGAGACGGTTCGCCGTCACCCGGTCCAACGGTTCTTGCTGGCCTCTTCTTCGACCGTGTATGGCCGCGGCGCTGCGATTCCGTTTGCCGAAGATGCGCCCCACGGCGTGCCGGCAAGTCCCTATGGCGCGACCAAGCGTGCGGCCGAACTGTTAGGGCTCACCTATGCGGAACTGCATGGAACCCCGGTCGTTTGTTTGCGCCCGTTCAGCGTGTATGGGCCGCGGCTTCGCCCTGACTTGGCGCTGACGATTTTCGCCAAAGCGATCCATACCGGCGCGACGATTCCGCTGTTTGGCGATGGAACGATCCGCCGCGACTTTACGCATGTCAGCGACATCTGCGATGGTCTGATCGCGGCGCTGACGGCAGAGAACGTGATCGGCGAAACGATCAACCTAGGGCACAGTGAGCCGATCGAGATGCGAGGGCTGATCGCGCTCTTGGAAAATGCGTTCGGCAAGAAAGCGAATATCGAGCGATTGCCAGAACGGCCTGAAGATCTGCCGGTGACGTTCGCCAATTTGCAAAAAGCGCATCGCCTTCTCAACTATGAACCGCAGGTGCCGATTGAAGCTGGAATCCGCGACTACGTCGCCTGGTTCCAGTCCTGGTACGGGTAGATGTCGGATTTCCTCGATTTGGCGTTCGCGCCGTCGCGGGTTATTCTGATATCGACTTGGCTATCTCAAAACATTCCGTGGAGGCGTCCCCATGTTGGCCCGCTCTCAAACTCGCATCGCGACTGCTGCGTTTCTCCTGCTCACTTTCAGCAGCGGCGCAGGCGCCCAAGAGCAACCTTGGCGTTCGTTGTTTGACGGCAAGACCTTGGGCGATTGGAAGTCGGTCAACTTTGGGGGCGAGGGGGAAGTCTCGGTCAGCGAGGGCGCGATTCTGATGGCGCAAGGAGTTAATCTGACCGGAGCGACCTATCAAAAGGCGCCGCCGAAAACCAACTACGAAATTCGCTTCGAAGCGAAACGGCTCGAAGGAATCGACTTTTTCGCCGGGCTGACGTTTCCCGTCGAAGATTCGTTTTGCAGTTGGATCGTCGGCGGTTGGGGAGGCGCAGTCGTCGGCTTATCGAGCATCGACGGCAAAGACGCGTCGCAGAACGAAACGACCAAATATATGGGTTTCGACGACAATCGCTGGTATCGCTTTCGTCTGAAAGTGACGCCGGAGAAGATTGCAGGTTGGATCGATGACAAGCTGGTGATCGATCAGAATATCAAGGATCGCAAGATCACGACGCGAAACGAAGTGACCGACTCGCAGCCGCTTGGCTTTTCGGCCTGGCAAACGACCGCCGCAATTCGCAAGATTGAAATCCGCGACGTGGGGAAAAATAGAGACGCGAAAAAAGCGGATTAGTTCTAACCGCTTAGTTCTTGTAGTCGGATTCGTTCAATGTGTAAGACAGCGGGCCAGAGCCGGAGTCTCGCACCTTGGTCGCGTCAGTGACTAGCAATTGGGCATAGACTTGGTAGCCGATTGTTTCGGCCAGCGTCATAACAGAGCCATCCGCCATGGCCGCGATGACGACGCCTGGATGCTCCGACGAAGGACGCGGCGCCGTCTCTCGCTCTTCATCATATTTATCGCCGTTGATTGGCATCCAAGTGGCTGGCGGCGGATTGACAACCTTCGGAGTCGACGCGGAATTGGTGAACCAGGTCATCACCACGCCGGTTTTGCGTCCATAAGTCGTAGGACTGACGACCCCATCCTGTTGAATCTTCGTGGAGAGACGATTCCAATTGGAGGCCTGTAAGTTCTCAGAAATCAACAACGTGTTGCTGAGGCCATCTTTGATCGCCGCATCGGTGACCTTGGGAAACGCCGATCCAAGAGCGGGGATTCGGCTACCTCGATAGACAAAGATGCCGTTCTCCGTCCCTTCCGCGACATAGCTGGTGGAGGAACCAACAATCGGTCCCTGACTGGCCCTGCCGGCATTGCCGCAATACGAATTGAAGGGGCCTACCCAATCGGAGCGATCGCTGGGGCAGGTCAGAATATCTAGTTGGGGAAGCAGGGGACTGCCTGTGGTTGGGGCTGTCGACAGCGCTTCCCATCTCTCAGCAAGCGCCGTTTGCTCAATATAAGGAAAGATCGCCTGGATCCAGGTTTGATCGAGCGCCGGATTCAGCGGTTCAACATACCCCGGATAGTGCTTCTTGTTCGCCGCGAATTGCGTAACTCCCAGCGCAAGCTGCTTTTGGTTATTGATACAAACAGTTTGCCGAGCGGCTTCGCGCGCAGCATTAACCGCCGGTAATAGCAAACCAGCCAAGACGCCGATGATGGCGATGACGACCAATAATTCTACCAGCGTGAAGCCGCGACGAATCCGAGACATTCACTTCGCTCCGTGATAAGCGCTAGAAGCCAAAGACGAGAACCGCGAGAAGGGAAGCTAGCGCAGGAAATGCCTTACCAGAACTTCATTTTGTCAAAAGCCAGCCTTCACGTCCAGACTTTGGAGACAATTAGTGGTAAATCTCGCCCCAGAATCGCTCGTTGGTAAGGGAAATTTGCCAAAGAATGCCAGCATATTCGGCAGGCGCTTCAAAATAGGAAGAATCCAACCGACCAGGAAGGTCAGAATGATCAGACTAATTGGTAACGCTGGGGATGGTCGATGACTGCAGCGTCTATCGACGTTTTCCCCGAAATCGGGGAAGCGCGCTCAGACGCACGTTTCGCCGGATTTCAGGGAAGCGGAGTGAAATGCTCCCGCCGCCCCGCGACTGTAACGAGGACGAACGCCCAGCGTATGCCACTGACTTTTTGCAAAGTCGGGAAGGAGGGTCAGTAGGACGATTCGGAGCCAGGATATCTGGTCCGGCGAATGGACAATTCGATGATTGCTTTCCTCGAGGGATAGGAAAACGATGCGATTTCGCTGGACTTCTACTTGCGCGCTAGCCGCATGTCTTTCGTGGTGGACAACCTCCTTGCCCGCCCAACCGCCTGAAAACGAATCTCCGCTCGCCGAGACCGAGATCGTGCCGTTGCTCGACCCGCAGCAAGACCTGGTCTTGCCCGAGGTCGAAGTTGTCGGCCGGCTTGATTCGTTTCCGGCCAATCCGCTGCCCGATACGGCCGCAATTACGCCGACCGGTACGACGGTCGCCGTCGGCAAGACCGGCAGCAGCGTCACGGTGATCACCGGCGAAGAGATTCAACGGACCCAACAGACGACCGTGGCCGAAGTGCTGCGACAGGTCGAAGGGCTAAATGTGGTGCGCAACGGCGGTCCCGGCGGGATCACGTCGGTCTTTATTCGCGGCGCCAATTCGCAGCATACCAAAGTGATTCTCGACGGCATTCCGATCAACGATCCCAGCAACGCCGGACGAAGCTTTGACTTCTCGACGTTGTCGACCCAGAACATCGAGCGGATCGAAGTGTTGCGCGGCCCGCAAAGCATGTTGTATGGATCCGATGCGATCGGCGGCGTGATCAACATCATCACCAAGCGGGGCGAAGGTCCGCTGACCGCGACGGCCCTGGTCGAAGGAGGAAGTTTCAACTCTTCCAACACCAGCTTGACCATGAGCGGCGGCAACGACCTCTTTTATCATTCGACCAGCTTGGGCTACCAAGGAACCGACGGCGTCAGCTCGGCCCAGTTCGCCAACGGCAATCCCGAGCGAGACGGCTATTACAACGGCACCATCTCGGGGCGTTACGGCTGGACTCCGTCCGAGCTATTGAACGTCGACTACGTTTTTCGCTACGCCGACGTGCATGCGGCGGTCGACGATCAGCCGTTCGGCTCGTTGCCGGTCGACAATCTGATTCGCTCGAACCTCAGCGACGTCTTTTACGAGAAGATCCAGTTGCAGTCGTTTCAATTTGACGGCCTGGTGGAGCATCGCGTTGCGTTTGACCATACGAACTACAAACGGGTTGATACCGATCCTGGTTTTCTCGATCCGCAGTACAACGGAGCGACGAAACAGTTTGAATATCAAATGAACTTGATGCTGTTGGAAGATAACATCTTTACCGTCGGCACAAACCACTTGAACGAGGAAGCGTCCAACACGTCGACGCCGGCCGTCAGTCAGTATCTTTCCGGCGTCTTCCTGCAAGACCAGTACCAACTCGGCGATCGCTTCTACGGAACCGCAGGCGTCCGCTGGGACGATCATAGCGTCGCCGGCACGGCGCAGACGTATCGCTTTACGTTTTTGATCGACGCGTGGGAAATTGGGTCCGAATTTCATGGCAGCATCGGCACCGGCTTTCGAGCGCCGTCGCTGGCCGAAAACCTGTTTCCCTTTGGCAATCCCAATCTACGGCCCGAACGCAGCAAAGGCTGGGACGTGGGGATGACCAAGTATATTTTTGATCGCCAAGGTTCGGTTGACGTGACCTACTTTCGCAACGACTTTCAAGACTTGATCGCGTTCGACTTTAATACGTTTATGCTCGAAAACATCGGCACGGCCCGCTCCACCGGCGTCGAAGTGGTCGGCGTTTGGGGTTGGAACGAACGGACCGACATTCGTTCGACCTACACGTTCACCAGTGCTCGCGACTTGGACAACGATCGCCCGTTGCAGCGACGTCCCAAGAACAAAGCGACCCTGGGGGTAGAGCGTCAGGTCGCCAGCGACGCGACGGTCAATCTCTATCTGCTGTACGTCGACAGCCGGTTTGATCTGTCAGGCCCGCTCGATTCGTATATCACGGTCAACGTCGCAGGCGCCTACGATCTGGCGCAGGATATTACCTTGGTCGGCCGGATCGATAATCTGTTTGACGAAGATTACGAAGAAGTCCCCGGCTTCGGTACGCTAGGGATCGGCGCCTATAGTGGGTTGCGCTTCGTCTGGTAGTCGACAGGAAGAGTGCGCCCAGAGAATTGGCTCTGGGCGCGGCTTTACGTAAATGTCTCTACTTTTGACCACGCAAAAAGGATTGCAGCTAAGCAGGAGACTGGTCCATCAGCCGCAGAGCGTTAGCTCCGGTTTCTTCCACGTACTCTACTGCGACAAACAACCGCCGAAGAAACCGCGGCTAAGGCCGTGCGGCTGATTGGCGCCCGCGCGGTTTGTCGCGCTGCAGCAAGTCGCTACTTTCGACGGAGCGAAACGAGACTATTTGGAAACGGATAGACCTGCCCAGATCGTTAACAGGGCAGCACTGCTGGGTAAGCCAGACAGCGGCACGCGCAGAGAATCGCGCGGTTTTACGTAAATGACGAATGTCTAAGATCTAATGTCGAATGCTTGAAGAAAATACGGCATTCTTCATTAGACATTAGGATTTAGAAATTAGACATTTCCCCCGCTTACTTCTTCCCTTCCGCACGGCGCGCGCGGAAGAACTCGGTTAGTACATCGCCGCACTGCGGCGCCAGAATGCCGGGGACAACTTCGCAGCGATGGTTCAAACGCGAGTCGCTGAGCAGCGTGTACAGCGACGTCACGGCGCCTGCTTTGGGATCGACGGCGCCAAAGACGACCGTAGGAATGCGGGCCTGTAGAATCGCGCCGGCGCACATCGGGCACGGCTCGAGCGTCACATACAGCGTGCAGTTTTCCAGGCGCCAATTTTGCAGCGACTCGGCTGCCTGGGTGATTGCAATCATCTCGGCATGCGCGGTCGGATCGTGCAACGTTTCGCGCTGATTATGGGCGGCGGCGATCACCCGATTGTCGTGCACGATGATCGCGCCGACGGGGACTTCTTTTTCGCGGGCCGCTTGCTCGGCAAGTTCCAACGCCTGATACATGAAGATCTGGTGGAACGAAGGATACTCAAACTGGCGCGGTTCGGCCGAATCAATCATGGGTGAGCAGACCATCAGGAAAAACAAAAAAAGCGTCCTCTTGCAGGAAGAGGACGCTGGGTAGGGGGGGATGCGACGTGACTTGATTACAGGTCGAGATCGGTGCCGAGGACCGGCGTCTTTTGCCAATCTGGTTCAGGAGCTGCACTGGGCGTACCCGGCGTGGAGTTGGCTTTGGCGCCGTTGGACGACATCAGTCGGCCTAGCACCGTGCCATTGATATTTTCATCCAGGTATTTCACCGAACCATCGACCATGCAGACGTTGGCGCCGCCGAAGTGATTGCTGGAGGGAAGCGAGTTATTGGCGGACTTGGAAATCGTGTCACCCAGAACGCTGTTGATCGGCGTCATGCTTGTTGTAAACGTGCTGCCATACCAGAAAACGGCGGCTTCGAAATCATTGGGATACGTGCTGTCATCGCTGCCGATGACATTCCACTTGATGGGGTTGGATTGCAAGGTTTGGACACGTTCAACCAACAAGATTGTGTTGGAAGCGCCATCTTTCATCCGATCGAGCAGCGCCTTCACTTCGCCGCTGGTGATCGCATTGTCGCTCCAAGCGCCGTTGGCTTCGATATCGATGGCGTTAGTCGTGGTTGCGGTGTAATCGTTTTGGATGCCGCCGTTCGCGAAATAGCCAAGCGGATTGGAGTCATCTTCAATTACATCGACCGGATCGCTCGGGCAAACCAGAATAGGGAGAACCTGACCTCGGAGAGTTGGATCGGTCGAGTCGTTAGCAGGGTTGGTATTACCGGCGCGATATTTTTCACTATAGATATCGGACAAATCGTTGCGGCCAAGTTCTGACAACAGCGGAACAGGCCAATTGACAATCTGCGTCCCGGTATAGGAGAGCGTGCCGGTCGTCGGGATAAACGACATCAGTGGCGGCATTTTTTGTTTTGACGCTTGATAATTGACGACGGCCAAGCCGTGCTGCTTCAGATTGTTTTTGCACTGGGCGTTGCGCGCCGCTTCACGGGCCATGCCGACCGCAGGTAACAACAGGCCCGCCAAAATGCCGATGATCGTGATCACGACCAACAGCTCGACGAGCGTAAAACCACGACGGATTGGAGAAGACATGACGTATCCTCTTCGATGGAGAGAAATTTTGAGGAGCAACCGCGAAAAGCTAAGCCGCATTCACTATCGCAAAAATAGGCGTGGATGTCGAGACTTTGGTGAGGCCCGCGCTGAGAATTCATGAAACCGTAAGTGTAATTGCGACCTATGGTTGCGTAGCCTGCGCGGCGACGGCTTCCACTTGGTAAAAGAGGGTGCTTGCCGCCTGTTTTGGGGGACAGACGGCCGAAATCACCAAACAGCTTGCAAGGATAATCGTTATGACGGGAGAAATCGGAACAGAAAACCGCTGGTTGAGACTCTTAAAGGCATGGCCCGAGAAAATGCCGCAACAAGGATTGGTCGTCACCACGCTGAACGAACAGATCCCATTTACCGGATTTGTGTTCGATGACGACATCATGTTGCTGCAGCGACCCGCCCCAGACGCGATGGGGGGGCGCCAGGTTTTTGTCCCCTTCGAGTCTATCGCTTGTTTGAAAATCACGGCCGTCGTGCCGACCAAGATGTTCAACGAATTTGGTTTCAGCGGATCGTTGCCTAAGATCTAGCGTTTTGCGGACAAAGAAGATATGGAACACGCCGTGCCTGTATCCATATCAGCCGCACGGCGTTAGCCGCGGTTTCTGTTACCAATTGTCTTTCGCAAATGAGTTCCCATCAGAAACCGGTGCTAACGCACTACGGCTAATAAAATCATGGCGCCTGAAAATTGTCGCGTGACAGAACACTAGCCCGCTGCGCGAGCGAGGGAATGCGGTCGGCAATTCCGACTCTGATTGAAGTGGTGAGCCGCATTCCCTCGCTCGCGCAGCGGGCTAGTGTCCAAATGGCTCGAAGAGCTGCAAAACTCGCATTTCGGACGAGAAAGAAAAATCTCATGCGGCGAATCTACCTTGACCATAATACGACCACTCCGATTGCTCCCAGCGTGCAAGAGGCGATGCTGCCGTTCTTGGCGGAGTATTATTCGACGCCTGATTTTGAATATCCGCCGTCGCGGATTGTCGAAGAGACGCTTGAGGACGCGCGGGGTCAGGTCGCCAATTTGATCGGCGCGACCAACGAAGAAATTGTCTTCACCTCGTGCGGAACCGAAAGCATTAACCTGGCGATTCAAGGAACGTTCTTTCGCAATCCGGCCGATATCAGCGGACATCTGGTCGTCTCGGCGCTGGAGCATGCGGCCGTCACCGAGACCGCGCGGTTTCTCAAGCAATTGGGAGTCGAACTGACCTACGTGCGCTGCGACAAAAATGGGGTCGTCGACCCGGAAGCGGTCGAAAATGCAATTCGCCCCGAGACGCGCCTGGTTTGCGTGACGCTGGCCAATCACGAAATCGGCGTGATTCAGCCGCTGCGCCAGATCGCCGACATCTGCCGCAGTCGCGGCGTGCTGCTGCATGCCGACGCTGTTCAGGCCTGCGGCAAGATTCGGGTTCAGGTGCAAGAATTGGGGGTCGACCTGCTGAGCCTTTCGGCGCACAAGTTCTACGGTCCCAAAGGCGCCGCCGCACTTTATATCCGTAACGGCACGCCGCTCGCACCGCTATTGCACGGCGATGGGCAAGAACGTGGACTGCGCAGCGGACAAGAGAATATCGCCGCGTTGATCGGCATGGGCGCCGCGGCGGATTTGGTCCGTCGTTGTCTGGACGAGTCGGCCGACGCACAAGCCAAACTGCGCGACATGCTGCAGGATCGTCTTAGCGCCGGCATTCCTGATCGCCTGGGGATCCCCGGCGCCAAAGCAGAGCGACTGCCCAATACGATGTCGGTCCAATTTCCCGGCGTCAACGCAGCACGTCTCTTGCGCCAAGCTGATTCGGTCTGCGCCTACACGGCTGCATCGATGCACACCGGGCCAGCCGGAAATTCACCCACGCTCACCGCCATCGGCATGGGTGAAGACGCGGCGGCCGGAACGATTCGCTTTAGCGTCGGCTGGTACACGTCGGAAGAAGAGATCGAAGAAGCGGCCGATCTGCTAGTCTCGGCCTGGTCGAATCTGGTCCGCTAAGCTTGGCGATCGAATCGGCAGGTTCCAGGTGCGTCTCGACGCACCCTACTATACTGAAAATCGTTCCACTAGAAGTAGGGTGCGTCGAGACGCACAAGTCCTGCCGACCACGTCCGAAAATAACCAAGCGTGGTAACGCAATCGCAGCGCTCGGTTGCGTCGCCACACGGATATGCTTGGCGATCGAATCGGCAAGTTCCAGGTGCGTCTCGACGCACCCTACTCAGGTTTTTTGCAGGCCTGGCGCGATGAAGATTGTCCGTTGACAATGCGCACGGATTCGTGGTCGATTACCGAGCGGCGTGTAGGAAATCGGCGTCGCGTGCGTCGAGACGCGACCTCAAACGTGCTAACAGGGCTTGGTGCGCCTAAATTGCCCAGTTTGAATTGGGAGGATGGGGGAACAAATTTTGCAACCGCATGGGGAAGCATCTTGTTGCTGCGCAACCCAACCAGTTCTGGACAAACTGGGAGGGCCGCCTGACAACTCGAAAAAAACGATCCGGTCCTGTCCAACCTTTCGGGCGAGAAAACTGGGCAGTCCGGTCCTGTCCAACCTTTCGGGCGAGAAAACTAGGCAGTCCGATCCTGTCCAACCTTTCGGGCGAGAAAACTAGGCAGTCCGATCCTGTCCAACCTTTTGGGCGAGAAAACTAGGCAGTCCGATCCTGTCCAACCTTTCGGGCGAGAAAACTAGGCGGTCCGATCCTGTCCAACCTTTCGGGCGAGAAAACTGGGCGGTCTGGTTGTCCTGTCCAACTTGGATATCAGGCGAGATCGCTAAGCTACCTAAATTAACCTGGAGCACGCGACTGGAATCACTTCGATTCTTTTCTGACATGGGAAAGGGGGGCATCTGAGGGGGCGATTGACGCTCCGGCGGCGCCTGTTGAGAATCGGAGCAATCTCTTACGCGACCCCCTCGACCTACGAAAGCGAACGATGCAGCGACAAACGACCGGCGCTCCGGGATTGGATGAACTATTGGGGGGAGGGCTCGTCCCTGGCACGCTGACGGTTGTCGTCGGCGCGACTGGAATTGGGAAGACGCAACTGGGCGTCCATTTCGCGCATGCCGGCGTCGCCGCGGAAGGAAAGAGCGGCGTCTTCTTTGACATGAGCTCGCGCGGCGACTCGCAGAATCACGCCGCTTACGCGCAGCGGATGGTCGATTGGAAACTGACGCGCTGCGACTCCCAGGCCAAGCCGAATCTCGAAGACTTCTTTGCGACCGAGGCCGACTATGGCAACTTCCTGCACGTCTTTGACTATGCCGGCAAGCGGGTCACCAAACGCGATCTCGATTGGGACGCCTGGCACGAGTGGCAAGGAGAGTTGAACGAAAAATTGGCGACGACAATCGGTTTTCTCTACGGCAATCTTTGTCGCGGTTCACGCCGGGTCGTGATTGATGGAATCGAACCGGTCGACACGCCGAGCGAATCGATCCAGTTCAATCTGTTCGAGTACGTCTATCACCAGGTTATGCGCAAGGATCCGATGTGGGTCGCCAGAGATCTGTTTCGCCAAAAGTTTCGCGAGCATGCCGCCGAAGCGGAGCGTCAAGCGTACGATCCGGCGCAGGTGGGATGCATGCTGTTGCAGACGTCGAAAGAAGCGATGCTGGATGACTTGATCTCGCGGCCGCTCGACGAGGGAGACATCCTCTCGGGCGCGAACACGATCATCTATCTGGGCAAGTTCATGGATGGGCGAAAATTACGCCGCGCGATGTACGTACCCAAACATCGCGGCAGCGCCGTGACCGACGAAATTGTTCCGTACACGATCGACGACGCCGGTCTGCATTTTGAAGGGTAGCACGTATGCATGCGCCACGGCTCACAGAGCCGTGGCGCACGAAAGTTGAACGGCTTATTAACCGCGCGCCATGTCGGCGCGATATTTGGCTTCTTCGGCCTTTTGGATGAACATCGGATCGCGAGTTCCCTCGAAGGCGCGTTGGTAGGTCACCGACAGGGCGGTGAAGTTAAACGGATCGGTCGGCTCGAGCTCGCAGACTTTCTCGGCATGTTCGACCGCCGCGGCGTGCTTGTCTAACTTTTGGTAGACGATTGAGAGCGCCATGTGAGAGAGGACGTGACTTGGATCGACGGCGATCGCCGCTTCGTACTGGGCGGCGGCTTCGTCCAACTTGCCAGCGTCTTTGAGGCTCTCGCCGGCTTTGTATAGTTCTTTTGCGGTCGACATAAGGAAATGCTCTGGCAGGGTTGGAATCGACGATTGGGTCAACTTCTTCGAATTATACGTGATTTTCGGCGAATTCCCAGGCGTGCAACCAGCGGTGAACTTCAGTACATTGGCGTTTCGCAGCCAGGAGTTAGCGCTAACCTGATTGGATCGGCGACGCAAAAAATGAGCGAGTATTACCTCCAGATCGGCGGCGAACAGCGCGGCCCTTTTTCTCGCTTTCAGCTTGAATCGCAGCCGATTTCAGAATCGACGCCGGTTCGTCTGGAAGGGACCGATGATTGGCGCCGCGCCCGTGACTTCCCCGAATTGCAGAGGATGCTCCGCGGCGGAAGCGGCAATCAATATGGAGATTTTCGGGACTTAGAACCGGAGCCTTCTCCCTACGCTTCGCCGCGAGCCGATGTTCGCGTCATCAATGACAGCGGATCCTCAACAGCGAGATGGCTGGGGATGGTCTCGTGCGGTTTGGGAACGCTGTCGTGGTTGCTGTTGCTGGGATTCTTTGGCTATGTGGTCTTTATGGTGATCCAAGAAAATCAAGGCGGAGGAGAACCGACGGAGGCCGTATTGCTCGCCATTGGACTCAGTTTTTGTTTTAACTTTGTCGTCATGCTAGCGGGACTGATCGTCGGAGGGATCGGCGTTTTATTGCCGGGTTCTGGCAAAGGCTGGGCGATCGTGGGAATGGTCTTAAACGGCTTGCCGCTTTTGATCTTGAGCGGACTAATTCTGATTGGAGTGCTGCTGGGTTGATCATTTTGGTCTTCACGCAGGCACGCCTTTCGGGGTAAAACCGAGGAGATTTCGCGGGTTAGGACGTTTTGCGCGATTCTCTCGCCTCCAGTTCGTCGATATACCGGGGAAGTGAATAAGCTCGGCTCCGTTGGCAAGGATTGCTATCAAGGGCCGCAGCGAGGGCAATACAACTTCCATCAGCAAAAGGATTTGCTGTGACAGAGATCCACCCGACCGCGGTCATATCGCCCCAGGCTCGCCTGGGCGCTGATGTTCAAATCGGACCATTTTGCGTCATCGAAGCCGGCGTGGAGGTAGGAGATCGCTGTCGACTGGAGTCCTTTGTCACCATCAAATCGGGCTCGAGCGTCGGCTGCGACAATCGCATCTGGGATCATGCTGTCATTGGCGGCGCCGCCCAGCACATTCGTGCACCCGAACTTTCTGGCCGCGTGGCTGTCGGTGATCGGAATCAGATTCGCGAGTTTGTTACAATCCACCGCGCCTTGAATGCCGGCGAAACGACGGTTGTCGGCAACGACTGCTTACTGATGGTTCAGGCTCACATCGGCCACGATAGCAACATCGGCAACAACGTTATTCTGACCAACAATTCGCTCGTCGCTGGGCACGTGGTGATCGAAGATCGCGCCTATGTCTCTGGCGCCGTCGCGATCCACCAGTTTTGCCGCGTCGGCCGTTTCGCCATGGTGGGCGGACAAGCGCACGTCGTGCAAGACGTTCCCCCCTACGTGACAGTCGACGGCTGTTCGAGCCTGGTCGTGGGCTTGAATTTGGTCGGACTGAAACGCAACGGCTTTGACGCCGAAGCGATTCGCGAATTGAAAAAAGCGTACCGCATCCTGTATCGCTCGAACCTAACCAACGGCGAGTCGCTTGAGCGAATCCGGATGGAATTCTCGGGTCGCGCCGCGGAACATTTTCATACGTTCCTGGCGCCCAGCAAGCGAGGCTTCATCCAAGCTCGCAGTCGCGGTCGCCAACGCCCGATCAACGATCCGGTCAAACTACGCGTGATGCCAGGCGATCAGCCCGATCAAGGCGAAAAGATCAACGTTCGCCAAGCCGGTTAGAAAATCGCACGATCATCTCTCTTCGTATCCCGATGCGCGAGCGAGGGAAAATCGCTCGGCGACTCAAAGGCGGATCGAAGTAGCCAACCGCATTTCCCGCGCTCGCGCTTTTTCAGGTTGCGCTCTTTCCCTGGTTGGCCGCGATAGCTCCGCTATCGGGGCGGCGCAGCTGTAAGAGGCATTGGTTCCTGGTAAGCAGTTCGAGGCCATTTCGCCATTTCAAACTGCGCGGCAACCACCGTTGTCAGGTCCGACCGCGGCTCAATGCCTCCTACCGACTTCGTCGGCCCCGATAGCGGAGCTATCGCGGCCAACCAGGCCAAATTGCGCAACCTCAAAACTCGCGCTTCGGGCTACGAGGAATAGCGTCTCCACAAAAAAAGGCCGTGAGCAAACTGCTCACGGCCTCTGGATGGATTCGATCAAAACGGCCTCGGGCCGCGTTTGACTTACTTCTTCTTTTTCTTGCCGCCGTTGCGAATCGCAGCTTGCGCGGCCGCCAAACGGGCGATCGGCACGCGGAACGGTGAGCAACTGACGTAGTCGAGCCCAACGCGATGACAGAAGTCGATCGACGCCGGATCGCCGCCATGTTCGCCGCAGATGCCGACCTTCAGTTTCTTGCTGGTCGAGCGACCTTTGGTGACGCCCATTTCGACCAACTGACCGACGCCGGAGGTGTCGAGCGATTGGAACGGGTCGATCGGCAACAGTTCTCGGTGGAGGTAATCCGGCAGGAACGTGTTGATGTCGTCACGGCTGAAGCCGAAGGTCATCTGCGTCAAGTCGTTGGTGCCGAAGCTGAAGAACTCGGCATGCTCGGCGACTTCGTCGGCGGTCAACGCGGCACGCGGAATCTCGATCATCGTACCGATCAAGATCGGCAGTTCGCCGGTGAATTTGGCGTCGGCTTTGACCTTTTCGATCGTCGCTTCGGCCATGCCGCGAAGCAGCTTCAGTTCGGCCGCGGTACCGACCAGCGGGATCATGATTTCCGGCTGAGCGTCGATTCGCTTCTTCTTGCATTCGATCGTCGCTTCGACAATCGCGGTCACCTGCATCTCGAGGATTTCGGGATAGGTGACGCTCAAGCGACAACCGCGGTGACCGAGCATCGGGTTCGATTCGTGCAGTTGAGCGACGCGCGAACGAACCTTGTCGGCCGAAACGCCGATTTCCTTGGCGATCTCGGCTTGCGCTTTCTTGTCGTGCGGCAGGAATTCGTGCAACGGCGGATCGAGCAGACGAACGGTGACCGGCAAGCCCTTCATCGCGGTGAAGATGCCGACAAAGTCTTTGCGTTGGAACGGCAGCAGCTTGCCGAGCGCATTGCGACGAGTCGCTTCGTCTTCGGCGAGAATCATTTCTCGCATCAGGCCGATACGTTCGTCTTCAAAGAACATGTGCTCGGTGCGGCAGAGGCCGATCCCTTCGGCGCCAAAGTCGCGGGCACGCTGCGAGTCGGCCGGCGTGTCGGCGTTAGTGCGAATGCCGAGGGTGCGGTACTCGTCGGCCCATTTCATGACCTTCGAGAAGTCGCCGGAGAGCTTCGGCTCGCTGGTCGAAACGCTGCCCAACATCACTTCGCCGGTCGAACCGTCGAGCGAAAGAATGTCTTTCGGGCCATAGGTTTTGCCCCCGACTTTGATCTTTTTCGCTTTGGCGTCAATTTCGATTTCGCCGGCGCCGGCGACGCAGCAACGTCCCCAACCGCGAGCGACCACCGCCGCATGGCTGGTCATACCGCCGGTGCTGGTCAAAATACCAGCGGCGCTGTGCATGCCGTCGATATCTTCGGGGCTGGTTTCTTTACGAACCAACAGCACCTTTTCGCCGGCGTGCGTTCGCTCAACCGCTTCTTCGGCGGAGAAGGCCAGCGCGCCGACCGCAGCACCCGGCGAAGCGGGCAAGCCGCGCGTCAGGACCGTCGCCGACGCTTTGCCCGCCGCGTCAAAGCTGGGGAGCAGCAGTTGCGTCAGGTCGTTGGCCGGAATGCGTTCCAGGGCCGTCTTTTCGTCGATCAGGCCTTCTTTGACCATGTCGCAGGCGATCTTCACCGCGGCGGCGCCGGTACGCTTGCCGTTACGCGTTTGCAGCATGAACAGCTCGCCGCGTTCGATCGTGAACTCGATGTCCTGCACGTCTTTGTAGTGCGTTTCGAGCGTATCTTTGATCTCGATCAGCTGCTTGTAGACGGCGCGGTTCCACTTCGACATCTCCGAGACCGGCTGCGGAGTACGAATGCCGGCGACGACGTCTTCGCCCTGGGCGTTGATCAGGAATTCGCCGTAGAACTTGTTTTCGCCGTTGGACGGGTTACGGGTGAACGCGACGCCGGTGCCGGAGTCATCGCCCATGTTGCCGTAGACCATCGACTGCACATTGACGGCGGTGCCGAGCAAGCCGCGGATGTTTTCGACTTCACGATAGCGAACGGCGCGAGAAGTGTTCCAGCTCTTGAAGACCGCTTCGATCGACAGCTCCAGCTGCTTCAACGGATCTTGCGGGAAGTCTTCGCCGGTCGCTTTCTTGTAGACCGCTTTGTACGCTTCGCACAGTTCGATCATGCCTTGTGCGGGGACATCGGTGTCTAGTGCGGCGCCGTATTTCAACTTGATCTTCGAGAACGCTTCTTCAAAGTCGTGGTGATCCATTCCCATCACGACGTCGCCAAACATGTTGATCAAGCGGCGATAGGCGTCGTAAGCGAAGCGTTCGTTGTTGGTCGCGTTCGCCAGGCCGACGACCGAAGCGTCGGTTAGACCCAGGTTGAGAATCGTGTTCATCATACCCGGCATCGAAACGGCGGCGCCGGAGCGAACCGAAACGAGCAGCGGGTTCTTGTCATCGCCGAGCTTCTTTTTCAGCTCTTTTTCTAGCGTCGCGATGTTCTTGGCGACTTCTTCCTGCATCGCTTTCGGCAGCTTTTCGCCACCTTTGTAGTAGAGATCGCACACTTCGGTGGTGATGGTGAATCCAGGCGGAACCGGCAAGCCGATGTTGGTCATTCCAGCCAGGTTCAAGCCTTTGCCGCCAAGAATCGCTTTGCTGACCCCTTTGCCTTCGGTTTTCGTCTTACCGAAGTAGTAGACCATCTTCGCGCTTTTGGCAGCCGCCTTCTTTTTCGCCATCTTTTCAAACCTTCTGTACGTTGAGTTGCACGATGCGTGTGTGGGGAAAATTCCGCTTTGTATGGTCGCGATCGAGGGAGATTACGCCTGTTAGGGGCGCGTTCACCTACCACAGATCGGTATCTGCAAGCTAGACAAAGCCAGCAATGTAATGGAGGCTTCTTTCGAGCGTCAAGTACACAAGAGATGTGCCCGCGTCAGTTTTTTGCCCGAAAACGCCCTGGTTTTCACTTCGCGGCGATCTTATCGACGCCCATGAAAGAGCGTAAAACCTCGGGGATCTCAATCGACCCATCGGCCTGTTGATAGTTCTCCAGCACGGCGATAATCCCGCGACTGATCGCGATCGCGGTGCCGTTCAGGGTGTGGGCGAACTGCGTTCCCTTCTCCCCTTTGGTTCTGTAGCGAATGTTGAGCCGCCGCGCTTGATAGTCAGTGCAGTTCGACGTGCTGGTCACTTCGCCCCATTCGCCGGCTTCGCCGCGGCCCGGCATCCAAGCCTCCAGGTCAAATTTTCGATAGGCGGGGCCCCCTAAGTCACCGGTCGCCGTGTCAACAACGCGGTAGGGGATGCCAAGTCCATCGAAGATCTGGCATTCCAGATCGCAGAATTTATCGAGCGTCGCGTCGCTTTGATCCGGCAGCGTAAACGCGAACATTTCGACCTTGGTGAATTGGTGGACCCGATAGAGCCCGCGCGAGGCGCGACCGGCCGAGCCTGCTTCGGTTCGGTAGCAGTGACTCATGCCGCAATAAAGTTTCGGCAGATCTTCCGCTTCCAGCACTTTGCCGGCGTTCATGCCGCCCAAGGTGATCTCGGCCGTCGCGACCAGGTTCAGGTCGGTATTTTCGACGCTATAAATCTGGGTCTCGGGGCCGCGCGGAATAAATCCGACGCCATGTAAAATTTCGGTCCGAGCCAGATCGGGCGTGATGGTCGGCGTGAAGCCCTCTTTCATGAGGATTTCGAGGACGTACCGCTGCAGGGCCAGTTCCAGCAGCACCGCTTCGTTTTTCAAGAAGTAGAACCCGGCGCCGGCGACTTGGGCGCCTGATTCAAAGTCGATCAGATCGAGATTTTCGCCCAACTCGACATGATCGAGCACTTTGAAATCAAACTTGCGGGGCTCGGTTTTGCCGCGGCGTAGTTCGAGATTCGCCTGGTCATCGGCGCCGATCGGCGCGGCCGGATGCGTCAGATTGGGGATCAACCGCAGCAGATCGACGATCTCGGCGTCGAGACGATCGACTTCCTTCTGTGCGGCGTCTTTCTCTTCGCGCAGCTTGCGACCTTCTTCGATGATCTGCGGTCGTTCCTCGGCCGAGGCCTTGCCGATCAATTTGCTGGTCTCGTTGGCGCGACGGTTGAAATCCTCGGTCTCTTGCTGCTTTTGACGACGGGCTGTTTCGAGCGCAGCCACTTTGGCTACGTCGGCGTCAACACCGCGGAGTCGGCAGTTTTCTTGAACGAGATCGACGTTGTCGAGTACGAACTTACGGTCGAGCATGATATAGACAGATCGGGGAAAGTTAGGCTTGGTTCGGGGTGATTTTGCTCAGCGTGTGCCAAAGTGCGGCGCTGGCCTTGATACCGCGATGGTAGTCGGCCAGGCAGAATTTTTCGTTGGGGCTGTGCGTGTTGTCGTCGTTGAGTCCCCAGCCAAGCAGCAGGACGTCGACGCCCAACTGTTCGACAAAGCTGGTCACGATCGGAATCGAGCCCCCTTCGCGAATAAAGACCGGCGGACGGCCAAATCCCTTTTCAATCGCCGCGGCCGCGGCCGTCATGTAGGGACTGTCCAACGGCACGACAAAGCCGGGGGCGCCGTGGAAATCGATCAGTTCCATCCGAATGCCGGGAGGAACAAGCGCTTCGAGATGCGTTTTGAGCGACTCGGACAACTGGGCAGGATCTTGATGCGGAACCAGGCGAAAACTGAATTTGGCCGACGCTTTGGCGGGAAGAACCGTTTTGGCGCCTTCCCCTTGGTAGCCTGACGTGATGCCGTTGATGTCAAACGTCGGCCGGGTCCAGCGACGTTCGAGCGTCGAATAGCCGGATTCGCCGGTGAGTCCTTCGACGCCGATCGAACGCATGAAGTCGGCGTCGCTGAAGTCGAGCGATCCAAACTGATTTCGTTCTTCGTCGGTCAGCGGATCGACATCGTCATAAAAGCCGGGGACTTGGACTTTGCCTTTCTCGTCAATCAGCGACGAGAGCATTTTGCTCAGCGTGTTGGCCGGATTGGTGACGGCTCCGCCAAACGTGCCGCTGTGCAGGTCTTGCTTCGGGCCGAACAATTTCAGCTCGTAATAGGCGATTCCCTTCAATCCATAGGTGATCGCCGGCTGGCCAGGACCAAATTGGCTCGTGTCGCTGATGACGACGACGTCGCACTCGAGTAGGTCATCGTGTTCTTGGATGAACGGCGTCAGATGTTCGCTGCCGATCTCTTCTTCCCCTTCGATCAGGAACTTGACCTGAAGCGGGAGTTTACCGACCGATTTAATCCAAGCTTCGACGCTTTTTACATGCGTCAGCATTTGCCCTTTGTCATCGGTAGCGCCGCGAGCGTAGATATTGCCGTCGCGGATAGTCGGTTCAAATGGAGGGCTCTTCCATTCTTCGAGCGGCTCCGGCGGCTGCACGTCATAATGTCCATAGACCAGCGCGACGGGTGCGCCCGGTACAGCCGGGCTCTCGGCATAGACGATTGGGTGCCCTGGCGTTTCAAAAATTTTCGTTTCAAAGCCAAGTTGGTCAAACTGCCGATGCAACCATGCGGCGGCGTCACGAACGTCCGCTTTGTAGCGGCTGTCGGTGCTGACGCTGGGAATTTTGAGCAGTTCGCAAAGATCGGCTTCAAACTTCGACCGATTTTCGGTTAGAAACGTCTGTAGTTCAGACATGAATACTCAGAGTGAATTGAAAGATGGGCGGTCCTTGGATCGACCGCAAAAATTACTTCCCGCAAACGGCAGCGGTACAATATAATGGCAGGCCGCAGCTACGAGTATGCCACACCCCACAGCGGGAACCTGTTGGAGGAGTGAAGTTTACGCGTATTCGCCTGGAACCTTTGGACGGAAAGCATGGGGAACAACGAATCAGCTGTCGCTGACCCTTGGGAAGCGACGACGGTTAAATCAAAACCGAAAAATGACACCAAACGGAAAAAGCAGCCACGTTATAACGTGATTTTGTGGAACGATGACGACCATACGTACGATTACGTCATTTTAATGATGCGTGATTTGTTCGGGCATCCGGTCGAAGCGGGTTTCAAAATCGCCGAAACGGTTGACGCGGCTGGACGAGCCGTCTGTTTGACCACGACGCGAGAACATGCCGAGCTAAAGCGGGACCAGATCCACGCTTACGGCAAGGATGAGCTGATGGCCCGATCCAAAGGGTCGATGTCGGCGACGATTGAACCGATAGAATAGCCGTAAATTTCCCTGTTTAACAATTCGATCTCACCCGAACCGATCCGCGCACTGCGCGGGATCGGTTATTTTGTTGGCGATGATGACTGAAAAAGCACTGAAAACGGTCACGCTGGGCTGCAAAGTCAACCAGTACGAAACAGAACTTGTCCGCGAAGGTCTGGTGACCGCCGGCTATCGAGATGCGATTACCGAAGAGCCGGCCGATCTCTGTATCGTGAACACTTGCACAGTCACCAACGAAGGGGACTCGAAAAGTCGTCAGGTCATTCGCCGACTGGCGCGCGACAATCCCGACGCACGAATTGTCGTCATGGGATGCTACGCGACCCGGGCTCCAGCAGAGCTGGCCGTGTTGCCAAATGTCGTCGAAGTGGTGGAGAACAAGCGGGAAATTCCCGATTTATTGGGTCGCTTTGGCGTGATCGACGTTCCCACGGGGCTCTCGACTTTCGGCGACCGCCATCGCGCCTTTGTGAAGGTGCAGGATGGATGTCTGCTGCGCTGCACGTTTTGCATCATTCCGACAGTTCGTCCGGAGATGTACAGCCGCTCTAGCGAAGAGATCATCGCCGAAGCCGCTCGTCTGGCCGACAACGGCTTTCGTGAGATCGTCCTGACCGGAATTCATCTGGGGCACTACGGCGTCGATCAAAATCGGGGCAAGTCAAAAGCGGAATGGATGCGTCTAGCGCATCTCGTGCGAAGTTTGGCGCAACTGGACGGCGACTTTCGTATTCGGATGAGCAGTATCGAAGCGACCGAGGTGACCCGTGAGCTGATCGAGGTAATGGGGGAGTTTCCCGATCGCGTTTGCCCTCACTTGCATATCTCGATGCAAAGCGGATCGGACTCAGTGTTACGGCGGATGCGTCGTCGCTGGGGAGCGCAACGATTTGTCGATCGCTGCAAGTTGCTGCAGACCAGTCTGGATCAGCCGGCGATCTCGACCGACATCATCGTCGGCTTCCCCGGCGAAACCGAAGCCGAGTTCGAAGAGACCTGTGCGGTGTCGCGAGAAGTGGGGTTCTCGAAGATTCATATCTTCCCGTTTAGTCCACGCAAGGGAACGCCTGCGGCGGAAATGCCGGATCACATTCCCGGCGACGTGAAATCGGATCGCCGCCGTCGTCTGGCGGACGTCGAAGCGGCGTCTCGACAAATCTATTTTGATTCGCTCGTCGGGCGACAGCTGGAAGTCTTGGGCGAATCGTCCGAGACCGACGAGTCTGGCCGCGCCCTCGTGCGGGGAACCGCGTGCCGCTATGCGCCGGTCACGTTTGAAGGGGCGGCCGATGATGTTGGAAATCTCCGACGAGTTCTTGTGAAGTCGGCCCAGGCGGATCATTTGATCGCGACTTTGACCTGATTCGGGTTTTGCTCAAGAGCAACAGAACGGTTGTAGCGAAGGCGCAAACCATACGATCGTTCCATTTGCTCGATGCTAGCGTTTTCTGCCGCGCCGCTCGCTAATCGCCGATGAAATAGAGAAGAGAAATGTGCACCCTGCACCGAAGGCATTCCGAAGCGAGGCGACCAAGTGGCGACTGCAGTATCAAAAGAAGCCGGCATTCTGTTGGAAGCAGGCACCAACGAAGCGGAAATTCTCGTCTTTCAAGTTGGAGATCAAAACTTTGGCGTGAATGTCGCCAAAGTGAAGGAAGTGCTGGAAATCGGCGAAGTGACGTCGATTCCGCACGGGCATCCTGCGATCGAAGGTTTGGCGCAGATTCGCAACGAGGTCGTAACGCTGGTGAATCTCGCTCGCTTTCTCTATGGTGAGGAAGAGTTCTCGCGGACAAACAGCGGCAAAGACTATTTGTTGTTGCTCGAATTCAATTCGCAACAGCTTGCGTTTCGCGTGCAAAGCATTCAGCGGATCTATCGCGTTAGTTGGGCGTCGACCAAGCCGCTGCCGGAAGTGGCCGGCATGAATCCTCCCGTCACTAGCATTATCTTGTTGGATGGGCGACTGATTCAGATTCTTGATTTTGAATCAATCGGCAACGGCATCGGGCATTTTGGCCTGGCCGAGTCGAGCCAGCAAAATCATGTGGAGCATATCAGCGCCGCCGATTGTCCGATCGTCTTCGCCGAAGATTCACGCATGATCTCGGAGATGATTCAGGATTCGTTGCACGCAGCGGGCTTCTCGAACCTGCGTGGATTTACCGATGGTGAAGACGCGTTGCATTATCTGCGTCAAATGGCGACTCAGCACGACGCATCGACAATTCGTTCGGCTGTCAGCGTGGTGGTGACCGATGTCGAAATGCCGCGGATGGATGGTTTCAGCCTGGCGAAACAAATTCGCAGCCACCAGGTGCTCGCTGAATTGCCGATTGTCATCTTTTCGTCGCTGGTCTCACGCGATAACGAAAAGAAGGGGCGGCAGGTTGGAGTCTCGTGCCAAGTCGCCAAGCCGCGGTATGACGAGTTGGTCGTGAAGATCCGCGAAGCAGCCGGAATTTGCTAACGGAGCTAGTTCGCTTTCCAGCAAGCGGAACCAATAGTCCCCTGTCGTCTAGCTTCTCCCCCAAAATCAGCCGCACGGCGTTAGCCGCGGTTTCTTGTCTCCAATTTTCCGTCGGCAATGCGTTCCTATCAGAAACCGCGGCTAACGCCGTGCGGCTGATGTGATACGGGCCGCGCCATGTCTCACCGGCGACAGTTCTTTCGGCGGCGACGCGCAGCACCCTCTTCATTTTCTATCGTGGGAAAATCAAAATAGGGCGGCTAGCAAGAAACCGCTCTGGCCCGCTAGCAAGGTTATCCCGCTGTAGTTACGTTTCTTCTCGCTAAAAATCGGCTCAAGATTCGGCTTGCTCTCGCCGACGTGCTTTTGCTACTGTTCGCCCCGGTCGCGCGGCCTTTGTAGGTCGCGACAATCTTTACGTCCGTGCGAACTTGAGAGCAAGGATGCGAAATCTACAGATCACTTTGGCGGCGATTCTTTTGGCGGCGGTCAGCGCAGCAGCGCTTGCGGCTCCTCCCTGGGCTCGTTTGATTCCGTTTAAGAGCGTTGAAGCCGACGTCAATCAGCCATATCAACTGACCGACACGAATGGTCCCTGGATGATCATGGCGACCTCGTTCAGTGGTCCCGGCGCGGCGCAAGACGCCCACAATTTGGTGATGGAATTGCGTAAGGACTTCGATATGGAAGCCTACGTCTACGAGCAGTCGTATGACTTCACCCAAAAGGTGCAAGGTCTGGGCTTCAACCAATATGGCGAACGCAAGACGATGCGATACGCCGACGAAGGCAAATACACCAGTATCGCCGTGTTGGTCGGCAACTTTGAAACGGTCGACGACGATGTCTTAAAAAAGACGTTGAAGGACCTAAAAGACGCTAAGCCGAAATGCATGACCGGCGAAACGCAAACCACGCAAAATGACCCGATCAAATATCTGCGTCGCAAAATTCGGGAAGCGGTCACCGACGAAGAGAAGCGAGAGAAAGGCCCGATGGGGCATGCGTTCGTCTCGCGGAATCCGCTGCTTCCCGACGAGTATTTCGCGCCGAAGGGGATCGATCCGCTGATCTTGAAGATCAACAACGGGGTCGTGAACAGCTTGCTCGATTGTGAAGGGAAGTACAGCGTTCGCGTCGCGACTTTTTCAGGAGCGACCGAAGTCGACGCCAAGAAGATCGCTGAGATTGAAAAAAAGAATGACCTAAGCCGTACGCGCTTGGCGGACGCCGCCGAAAAAGCGGAACGCTTGACCGCACGATTGCGCAAGCAAGGCGTGCCGGCCTACGTCTTTCATGATCGCTCAGAAAGCATGGTCACTGTCGGCTCGTTTGATTCGGTCGGCACGGAGCGGGCCGATGGAAAGATGGAAATCAATCCGCAGATCAATCGAATCATCAACGACTTCCGTGCGACTCCCGAGCCTGGCACCGCGAACTTCAAGCCGAAAACGATCGACGGCGTACCGTTTGACGTGCAGCCGGTGCCGGTCACCGTACCGAAGCGCAGCGTGGGCGGCGAGTACGCGAAGTGGAATTTCCTGAAATAGCTTCGCGGTCTGCAACTGCGAATTAGAACAAAGAAAAGACTTCTCATCGCTCCGGTGAGAAGTCTTTTCTTTTCTGCCGCCCCTGTATGGTCGCGACGGCGGGCTTGCTAAATTGACTGCAATAGGTGGACTTTTCGAGCGAGGGGGAGATGCCGGAAAATCGAGAGTTGGTGCTGGGGACGCACAACAAAAAGAAAGGCGCCGAGATGGCCAAGCTGCTCGCGCCGCTGGGGATCGAACTGCGAACGCTGGCCCAAACGCCGCGCGCCATCGAAGTCGAGGAAGACGCCGATTCGTTTGGCGGGAATGCCGAGAAGAAAGCGACCGAGCAGGCGATCCATCTGGGCATGTGGGTGCTGGCCGAAGATAGCGGCCTTTGCGTCGATGCGCTGGCCGGCGAGCCGGGAATCTACTCCGCCCGATTTTCGGGGCTGGAAGCGACGGACGCGTCTAACAACCAACTGCTGCTAGAAAAGTTGGCCGGAGTGTCAGACGCCCGCCGCACGGCGCACTACGTTTGTTGTATGCGGCTTGCTGCTCCCAGCGGCGAGATCATGGCGGCCAGTGAGGGTGTTTGCTGCGGCCGAATCGTCGGCCAAGCGCGTGGAAGCGGCGGATTTGGGTATGACCCGCTCTTCGAACTGATCGAATATCGGCGGACGTTCGGAGAGATGGGAGGCGCGGTCAAAGCAATGCTGAGCCACCGAGCGAGAGCTTCCCGCCGACTGCTGCCCCAATTGCGGCAACTGCAGATCTCGGGGAAGTGGGGCGGATAGGGCCCAAGAAAAAAAATGAGCGAGCCGTTGGGATGACGTCGGCTCGCTCTTTATGAAATGTAGACCGTTAGATGACCTACGTAGGTTAGCAAAGCAGTTATAATCATTGCAATAGCATTTGGGCAATTTTTGACGAATTTTCTTTTCGGAGCCGAATCGTGGCAATGCGACAAATCATTCCAGCGCTGCTGGCATTTTGGATAGCGGTTTCGATTCCGGCACAGGCCAAATGTGAAGCGACCGATGCTTGGATCGAAGAGAAGCTGCCGGCTTTGCTGGATATCTACAAAGATCTCCATGCGCACCCGGAGGTTTCGTACGAAGAAGCAGTCACCTCGAAAAAGCTGACCAATCTACTGCGCGATTCCGGCTATGAGGTGACAACCGACGTAGGGGGATATGGCGTCGTGGCAGTTCTGAAAAACGGCGACGGCCCGGCCTTGATGGTCCGAACCGACATGGATGGCCTGCCGGTGACGGAACAAACCGAGTTGGTTTATGCGTCACAAGAAGAGATCACCACCAAAGATGGAATCCAGACCGGCGTGATGCATGCTTGTGGTCACGACGTCCACATGACCAACCTGATTGGAGTCGCTTGGTTCATGGCGACCCATCGCGACCTTTGGCAAGGAACGCTGGTCTTGATTTGCCAGCCTGCCGAGGAACGGGGCGGCGGCGCGAAAGCGATGCTGGAAGCCGGTTTGTTGGAACGATTTCCGAAGCCGGATCACGCTTTGGCGCTGCATGTCGCCGCGACGTTGCCGGCCGGCACGATCGGCTATCGGGCCGGGTACGCGATGGCCAACGTTGACAGCGTTGATATTACGGTGCACGGACGCGGCGGACATGGCGCTTATCCCCATGCGACCATCGATCCGATCGTGCAGGCCGCCGAACTGGTGATGTCGCTCCAGACGATTGTCAGTCGCGAAATCAAGCCGGTGGATCCAGCGGTGATTACGGTCGGCGCAATCCATGGAGGCGCCAAGCACAACGTGATCGGCGATCGCTGCGATTTGAAACTGACGGTTCGCAGCTACGGAGAAAAAGTACGTGCGCAATTGCGGGAAGCGATTACGCGTCGAGCCAACGCGATCGCTCAGGCTTACAACGCGCCGGAGCCGACGCTCCACTACTCTGAAGGAACGCCCAGTTTGTTTAACGACCGGGAATTGGCGAAAAGGATGGTGTCGGTCTTTCGTAAAACCTTGGGAGACGAGCAGGTCGTCCCGAGCGAGCCTTCGATGGGGGGGGAAGATTTTGGCCGCTACGGTTTGGCGGGTGTTCCCATTTTGATGTTTCAGCTAGGGTCGGTTGAGCAGAAGCGGTTAGACCGATTCGCCGAATTGGGGCAATCTCCTCCTTCGCTTCATTCGCCGAAATATTATCCGGACATCGAGCCGACCTTAGAAACAGGATTGCGGGTGATGATCGCAGGCGTGCTCGACTTGCTTCAGGCGCCTCCTGCCGCAGATCAGCGCAATTAGGATGCAAAAATTGCGAATAGGTTTAATGATCGGCGGCTATTTTTTGCTGGTCGCGGCGGTAATCGGCGCGATCAGTTCGTCGCGAAGTTGGGCTTTAGTGGAATTGGATACCGCAGACAGCCGAGAGCAATGGAGCGACTTTCGTCATCATGTGCAGACCCAGATGGAAGAGGGGGGAGCGCCAGTAGCTCGTACGGTGCCCAAAAGCACCGAACCGCCCACTTTTGTTCTGCTAAGAGATCATTATTACGTTTTACTGGCCTTCGTTTTGCTGATAGTTACGCTGCTGTATTGGGTGACGGTTTGGATGATCTCCGGAGCAATGCGAACCTCATCCCATTTTGGCGACTCCCGGACGTAGCGGCGCCTACACGTGAGAGCCAGTCTCGAATTAGAATGATTGCATGAGTCCGTCCAGCCGGCAAAACGAAACGCGTCAACCAGAACTGCTTGTGCGGCATTGGCCGCTGGTGCAGTCTCCTTGGGAGACAGGAGCGATGGCGATCGCCTTTGCTGCGGTGGGGCTGATCGCCTATTACGCATCGACGAACTCCTCGTTGGGGCTGCTCTGCACGCTGCTGCTGTTGCTCACGTCATGGCGAATGTGGCTACCGGCGATGTTTGAAATCGGTCCGCGCGGAATCGTGCAGAAGAACCTGTGGGGCCAACGCCGCATTCAGTGGCGCAATGTAGAAAGCTGCCAGTTGCAGCGCAAAGGAGTGGTGATTTATCTCACGTCCGACGCTTCGGCTGCCGCCGAGTTAAGTAACGTCTATATCTCGGGACCTAGCCAAGTCGATGAGATTCGGGAAATCATCGAGTTCTATCTGCAGATTCGCCGCGCCGGCGGCGGTTCGTCGATTCTGCGTCACGACGACAGCGCCGACTCGATCGACGCTCCGCCGGTACCGACTTCGCGAACTTAGGCGCGCTTAGAGCGAGCTCGTGTCGACCTTAAAGCACGAAGCTTTGTGTGCCGATCCTGTCAGCTGCGGCGGATGGTCGCGACAGAGCGAATCGTCGACAATCGGACAGCGATCGGCGAAGGGACAACCTGGGTACTCTTTGTCGGGCGACGGGACTTCCCCCTGCAAAACGACCCGTTGCCGCGTCCGTTCCAGCGCCGGATCAGGGACCGGAATCGCCGAGAGCAGCGCTTGCGTGTACGGATGCTGCGGCGACTCATACAACGCTTCGGCCGGCGCCATCTCGACAATGCGTCCTAGATACATCACGCCGACGCGGGTCGAAATATGCCGCACCACCGACAGATCATGCGCGATAAACAGATACGAAAGTCCCAGCTTCTGCTGCAGATCCATCAGTAGATTTACGACCTGCGCTTGGATCGAGACGTCGAGCGCCGAAACCGGCTCGTCGCACAAGATCAGCCGCGGACGAACCGCCAAAGCGCGCGCGATGCCGATTCGCTGACGTTGCCCGCCAGAGAACTCGTGCGGGTATCGATTGATGTAACGCGGGTTGAGCCCGACTAGCTCCATCAGCCGCATCACTTCCAGCTTGCGATCAACGCCGCGAGCCAAGCGGTAAATCTTGATCGGCTCGCCGATGGTCGAACCGACCGTCATGCGTGGGTTAAGCGACGCGAATGGATCTTGGAAAATCATCTGCACGTCGCGGCGATAGGGGCGCATCGCGCTGCCGGTCAGCCCGTCGATCCGATGCCCGTCGATGTAGACTTCGCCGGAGGTGGGCGGGGTCAGATTAAGAATCGCTTTGGCGGTGGTTGATTTTCCGCAGCCTGATTCACCGACCAGGCCGAGCGTTTCTCCTTCGCCGAGCGTGAAGCTGATTCCATCGACCGCGCGCACAAACCCCGATTCGCCGGTGAACCAGCCGCCGCGACGAAAGGGGAAGTGAACCTTCATGTCGCGCACTTCCAGGAGCGGGCGTGAAGCGGCCACGGCGGGTACGATCTCTTCTTTCATTTCCAGCGTCACGAGAGTTCCTCGCTGATTTGCGACGTCGCGTCGTGTCGCGGGGCTTCGTCAATGTTGACCAGGCAGGCGTAACTGCCGTCGGAGTTCGATTTCACAAGCGGCGGATCAATCGTGCTGCAGTCGGCGATGCTAAACGGGCAGCGTGGACGGAACGAGCAACCTCCCGGAAGTTTGGAAAGGTCGGGCGGTTGACCCGGAATCGGGCGAAGCTCGGCTTCCAGCTTGTCGACCCGCGGCGCCGATTCGAGCAAACCCAACGTGTAGGGATGACGCGGGTTGGCGAATAGTTCGTCGACGGTCGCTTTCTCGACGACACGGCCAGCGTACATCACTTGCACGCGATGGGCGATGTTGGCGATCACGCCCAGGTCGTGCGTGATCATCAAAATCGCGGTTCCTTCCTGCTCTTGCAGTTCTTTCATTAACTCTAAAATCTGTGCTTGAATCGTCACGTCGAGCGCCGTGGTCGGTTCGTCAGCGATCAAGATGTCTGGCTTGCAAGAGAGGGCCATCGCGATCATCACGCGCTGACGCATCCCGCCGGAGAATTGATGCGGGTATTCAAAGACGCGTTTACTAGCTGACGGAATGCCGACCTTTTCGAGCATATCAATCGCATGGGCGGTCGCTTCGCGTGCGGTCAGTCCCATGTGCCGACGCGTCACTTCGGTCAGTTGATCTTCGACCGTCAGAAACGGATTGAGCGCGGTCATCGGATCCTGAAAGATCATCGCGATGCGATTGCCCCGAATGTCGGACAGTGCCCGCGACGGCATCTTCAGCAGATCTTGACCGCGATACATCGCGCGACCCGAGACAATTTTGCCAGGCGGCTGCGGAATCAACCCCATCAGGGCCAGCGCGGTGACCGACTTGCCCGAGCCGGATTCGCCGACCACGCCCAAGGTTTCGCCGGCGCGCAATTCCCAATCGACTCCCCGTACGGCGGTGACCAGTCCATCATCGGTATGAAACTCGACGCGGAGATCTTCGACGCGGAGCAGCGGTTCGTTGCTGGCGTTGATTGACGTCATGCGAGGCTCCTTAGCGATTCTTCATGCGAGGATCGAGAGCGTCGCGAAGTCCGTCCCCGAGAAAGTTGAGCGAGTACAGGGTCGAAGCTAGTGCGGCCGCCGGAAAGACGATCAACCACCAATAGATCCGAATCGGCGTGATCACTTTCAGCCCTTCGTTGGCGAGCAGCCCCCACGAGACGTTCGGCTCTTCCACGCCGATCCCCAGGAACGAAAGGAACGCCTCGAAGAGCATCACCGATGGAATTGTCAGCGTCAGGTAGACGATCACCACGCCCAGGACGTTGGGCACCAAGTGAACGAAGACGATGCGAGCCGAGTCGGCGCCGATGGTGCGAGCGGCGTCGACAAATTGTTCGTTCTTCAAGCTGATGATTTGTCCCCGGACGACGCGGGCCATCGTCAGCCAATAAATCGCGCCGATCAGAAAGTAAAACGCGACCAGACGATTGACGCCGAAACTCTCAAGCGGGCCTTTGATCGTCGGCTCGCTGATCACCATGACGACAAAAATCACAATGAAGATAAACGGGATCGAATAGAGGATATCGACCACTCGCATCATCGCGTCGTCAATATGACCGCCGGCGAAGCCGGAGATCGCTCCATAGCTGACGCCGATGATAAGCGAAACGAAGGTCGCGACCACGCCGACGATTAGCGAAACGCGCGCCCCCCAGAAAAGTCGCGAGAGCATATCGCGGCCAAGGTGGTCGGAGCCGCACAAGCTGGGAACCGCCCAATCGCCGAAAATGGATAAGCGCGTGCGGATCAGGGCTTCATCAAAGGCGCTGGGATCATTCCAGAGCGTCTTGATCGCGATACTGCGCTGTTCTTCATCCAGCCCGACCAATCCTAGCTGGACCGATTGCCGATTTGGCGCGGCGAACGAACGATCGCGCAGATGCTGTTCGACCGGAGATTGCAGCGGAAAGAGCGGCGTCAAAACGGCCGCGACGCTGAGCAAGATCAGAAAGGTCAGCGACCCCATCGCGACCCAGTTGCGGCGAAGGCGACGCCAGGCGTCTTGCCAGAGCGAAACGCCCTGGATCGCGTCCGCATCGCGCAGCATATCGCGATAGCGATCTAGCGGCGGCAAGGCGGCTTCAAAATTACGGTTATTTGAGTTCAAAGGACGAGCCGATGACTAAAGGGCTATTTCAGTTTGATACGCGGATCGAGCAATTGGTACGAGACGTCGACCAACGTGTTCATGACCAACACCAGCGCCGTCGAGACCATGACAATGCCGAGCGACGTGGTGTAATCGCGCTGGGTCACCGCTTCAATAAAGTGCGTTCCCAGCCCCGGCAGAAAGAAAATCCGTTCGATCACCAGCGAACCGGTCAAAATGCCGGCGACCGCAGGACCCAGATACGAAACGACCGGCAAAAGCGCGCCGCGAACCGCATGTTTGAGCACGACGGTGCTAGGCATCAAGCCTTTGGCGTAGGCGGTGCGAATGTAATCTTGCCCCAACACGTCGAGCATGCCGGTTCGCGTCAGACGCGAAATGTAAGCGGCGAACGGCGCCGCCAGGCACAACGAGGGAAGCACCATGTCGATCGGCTTGCCCCAGCCGGCGGCTGGGAACCATTTCAATTGAAAGACGAAGATCATGATCGCCAGGCCCGCCAAGATAAAATTGGGGACCGCGATCCCAATGGTCGCGAGCGAGCGGAAGAAAACATCCAACAATGAGTTGCGCCAGAGTGCGGCGATAATTCCGGCCGAGAGACCCAGAATCAGCGCCATCGACATCGCCAATACGCCCAGCGTGGCGCTGATCGGAAAGCCTTGCGAGATGATCTCGCTCACTTCGTAGTCGTTGAGCACCTGACTCGACAGGAAGTCGCCGCGACACGCGTTGCTTAGGTAGTACCAATACTGCACCGGCCAAGGATCATTCAGATGAAAGCGATCCTTGCGCATCTTTTCGATCTCTGGCGGATAGGCGCGCTCGCCTGACATCGGCCCGCCGGGGACCGCCAACATGAGGAAGAAACTGAGCGTGTAGACGAGCCAGAGCGTGATCACGATCCACACGGCTCGCCGGATGAGAAAGCGAATCAACGGAGACCCTCCGCCTCAAAAATGCGTTGTTTCTCCGCCTTGTCGATTTCCAAGATGTGCAAGGGATGTAAATCCTGAATGTTGGGATAAAAATTTTTGACGTAAGGGCGGACGATATTCAGCGATACGTAGTAGTAGATCGGCAAGATCGGCATTTCGTCCATCAAGATTTGCTCGGCTTGGCTAAGCATTTCCAGCCGTTTGACCGGATCTGCCTCGGACTGCGAATCGTGGATGAGTCGATCATACTCGGCGTTGCTCCAGCCTGTCTGGTTGTTTTCGCCATCGGTGACAAACATGTCGAGAAATGTATTGGGGTCGGGATAGTCGGCGATCCACCCGGCGCGAGCGATGTCAAATTCCAAGTTTCGCGACGAAGCGAGGAAAACGCTCCATTCCAGGTTGCGCAACTCGACGTCGATTTGCAGATTCTTTTTCAATTGCTGCTGCACGACCGATGCAATGTCTTTGTGTCCTTCGTGCGTGTTGTACAAAATCTGAACTTTGGGAAGTCCCTTGCCGCCGGGATAGCCTGCTTCGGCGAGCAGGCGTTGCGCTTCGGCCGGATTGAATTCGCCAGAGTGTCCACCACCGTAACCAGCTAATCCTGGCGGAACGTAACTTGTCGCCGGAATTTGGCCTGCCTTGGTGATGTAATCGACGATCTCTTGCTTGTTGATCGCCAGGTTAATCGCGCGACGGACTTTGGGATTGTCGAGCGGCGGCTTGGTCGTGTTCACCCGATAGAAGTAGGTGGTCAGCATCGGAGCGATCCGCATGTCAGGCAGCGAGCCTGTCGGTTTTTCAGCGTCTCTTTTCAGCAATGCCGGCAGAGCAGGGGTCGGCACGGTGATTCCCCAGTCAATTTGGCCGTTCATATACATGTTCAAGACGGTCGTATCGGACTGCACCGCCAGCACGTCGATGATGTTTAGCTTGACGTGTTCGGCGTCCCAATACTGTGGGTTTTTACGAAGTCGAATGCGATCACGAATCCGGCGAAACTCAAGCGTAAAAGGTCCGTTCGAGACGATGTTCTCCGGCTTGGTCCACCCTGGATAGCCGTACGTCTCGATGCAGGTTCGATTCACGGGGTGCATCGGATAGAACGCGACTAGATCGAGAAAATAAGGCGTTGGATTGTTGAGCGTGACGACCAGCGTATGATCGTCCGCCGCTTTGATGCCGACTTCGTCAAAGTGAATCGTGAGGAAGTTGACCGGCTGGACCTGAGGGTCCTCGGTCGCGATTGCGTTGCGAACGGCGTCCAATTCGGAAAGGCGGATGAACTTCTGTGTTTTGCCGGGCGCGTCCCAGTCGATCTTCCCCTCTTTCGTCGGTTTGACGTCGACTTCAAAAACCGACCCCTCTTCCATTTCGTCGCCGACTTGAACAGAAACTTTTTCTTCCGCTTTCAGAATGCCGGACAGGATTGTGCCGCGTGGGTAATGCTGTTCAGAGTTACCATCGGTCGCCGGCAATTGGGCGGGGCCGGGGCGATCCGGCAACTCGATCTCGACGCGATCCCCAATGTCGACCTTCGAAAGCGAAAATTTCTCCGCGTTTTTCACATACCAAAGTTGGTAGGCGTATTCCGAAGGAAGCTGCGGATGGAGAAAGCGTTGCCAAGAGAAGACCCAGTCGTGGGCCGTGACCGGCTCGCCATTGGTCCAGACTGCGTCTTCACGAATATGGAACGTGTATGTCAGTTTATCTTCGGACAAATCGTAGGAAGTTGCTTGTCCAGGAGCGGTGACCAGGACGGTTGGGTCTTCTTGGCTGGGAAGTCGCTGGTACAAGCCTTCAAACAACGCTTCGATGACGCGACCTTCCGGCGCGCCGGTCACCATTTTGGGATCGACCGACTTTACTTCGGTCCCGTTGGCGAAGGTAAAATCGGCCGGCGGGAGGTCGCTGAACTGGAAGATCGTCGCGAATGCAATCGCCGCCAGCGTTAAAAAGAAGAGGGGAAGAAGATAGCGCAGAGGGAATTTCATGATTTTGCGCAAACATAGAATAGTGCGGATACGACGACCTAAGTCTGAATGTAGGCGGCGGGCGCTTGGAACTCAACCTGTTTTCCCCATGATGGTTAGGAAGATTGGCCCTTTTCGACGCTGTGGCTGTGATTTCTCCACAAGAGAATTTTTGCGTGCGGAGTTCTCGTGTTGAATCAATAGCTCGGCTATTCCGTTTTCACATGAACATTTCTAGAATGCCAGACGTAACCACTTCAAATCGGGCGCAAGGCATCGTTGTCTTCTAGCTAGGAAGACCTATTATTTTGCTTGCTTGTCGGAGCGAAGGAAATCGCAACGATAAGATGGTCAGCTTTTGCGGAAACGGTTTAGTCGAACCGCAGGAGTATTGGTACGCAAGCGCGCTTCGTTGGAACCTTGTTGCGCCGCGCGAATGAGTCGCGACTTCTCATTCGCACTGTACGGCGTCACATCTGCCGCGTTTTGCTCACGCATCCTGCTGTTCGACGCACACGGTCTGCGACCTTTCGTATCTCCGTGCGCGGTAGATGTATCACACAAGGAACTCAGCACATGTCGCTAGCGCAAGATTACGCGTTCAGCTCACTCTCGGATCGCCCCGCGACGCCTCAAACTGCTCGAACTTTTCAGCCGAACGAAAATGGAAGCGTTCCGGTCGAAGCTCCAGCAGCAACGGCGACGATTGGTCCCGATCCCTTGAATGACGCTACGGCGAAAGATCTCGTCCAGTTGTTCAAGTTGTTGGCCGACGAAACTCGGCTGCGAATTCTTTGCTTTTTGTTGCAAGAGAAAGAATTGAACGTTCGCACGCTGTGCGAACTGCTCGGACAAAGCCAACCGGCGGTCAGCCACCACTTGGCGCTCATGCGCGTCGCTGGATTGGTCGATTCGCGCCGTGACGGCAAGCACAACTTCTATCGAATTTTGCCAGACCGCGTCGGCGAATTGATGGAACAGTTGTTCCAGCACACCCCCGGCGTCGACAATAGCGAACTGCGCGTGCAAGAGCATTGCGTACGCTATTTCACAATGGGGACGTAGTCGGTCTGAGAAATGACCAAAGTCGGAGAGGCTGGCCGCGGACGATCACTGGTGGTTCGCGGCCAGCAACTCGACGACGAGGTTTTCGACGTCCGTGTAGGTAAAAGATTCCTCTTCGGACGTTGCGCCAGCGTTGTCAAATCGCTTGGCTAATGATCCGTCTTGCGCGTAAACGTAAACTGCAGGCGGCGCTCCCAGCTTCAGCTTCTCCAGCATCGTGTCAGTGTCGTCGCCGGCCAGGACGTTATCAAACGTTGCGCCAAATTTCTCTAAAACAGCCTGCACGCGCGGGATGCTACCTGCGGCCGTTTGGTTCTTGCCGCCGATAAAGTCGAGACTGACGCTGATACAAACGACTCCTTGGTCGGCGTATTGCCGATCAAGATCGACCAACCCCGGGAATTCTTTCAGGCACGGCGGGCAACTCGTCGACCAGTAGTCGACCACCACAATCTTGCCGCGCTGGCTTTCAATCAGCATCCGAATCGCTTCAAAGTCCAAGACGCGAACGGTCACTTCTTTTTTGGGAATCGGAGCCGGCATGGCCGCTGTCGACGCATTGCTCGACTGGGCCGCAGGTTCTTCACTGGTCGACGGCGCACAGCCAAGTGCTGCGTATAGCGTGACAAAAACCAACAACGACAATCGAAAAAGAGGTTTCACAGGACTGGCTTTCGCTATCTATTCGTGGGGGAAAGGTGACACTAGCATAAGGAATTCTCGATTGTCGCCCAACTCACCTTTCCAAAATGTCTGATTTCGAACATCTCCGTCACAAACCTCCCACGGCTCTCGTCGAACCGCGGCAGTTGATCGTCGCCTGCTGCCAGTTTCGGAGTAATGTCAATCTATCGCGAATTGTCCGAGCGGCATCGTGCTGCGCCGTTTCTCGAGTGATTGTGACCGGCAACATGAAAATCGACCCGAAAATTGCCCGCGATGGCGCCGAAAAACTGCCGATCTCGCGGCATCGTTCGTTGCCGCCGGTATTGAAGGAACTAAAAAGTGAAGGGTATCGTCTGGTCGGTCTCGAACAAACGACCAACTCGCAAGATATCCATCACTATTCGTTCGTCCGCAACACCGTGTTGGTGATCGGCAACGAACGCCAGGGAACGCCCGACGATGTGCTGCGGCTGCTGGACGATGTGGTGGAGATCCCGGTCTATGGAATGCCCTACAGTTTTAACGTGGCGACGGCGACCTGCATGGCCCTCTACGAGTTTTGCCGACAGTTCCCGCAAGGCTAAGTTGGGCGTGCCACGGCTCTGTGAGCCGTGTGAATTGCGTAGAGACGTCAATCTGGTTCACACGGCTCACAGAGCCGTGGCACGCGCGAAGTCTAACCTTGCATCACCTGCGCCGCTTCTTGGCACAGCATGGCGCTACGTTCACTCGACGGACTCTCGGCGATGATTCGCACAATCGGCTCGGTATTGCTGCCGCGAATTAATAGCCAGGCGTCATCCCAGGCAAAACGGAGCCCATCGAGTCGACTTGCTTGCGCATCCGAAAAGTGAGCCGTTAACCGATCGAGAGAACCGGCCAACTGTTCGCGATCGAGCGGCATGGTGGTTTTGAGAATTTCAAAACGGGGAATCGCATCCGCAAGCTTAGCGACTGTCGAACCCGACGCCGCCATTGCATCGAGCACCAGCGCCATGCCGACGAAACTGTCGCGGATGTAGCCGACCCGCGGATCGATTGGGCCGCCGTTCCCCTCGCCGCCAAAGATCGCCTGTTGGGCGATCATCATGTCAGTGACATTCGCTTCTCCCACGGCTGAACGAAGGATCGGGGCTCCATGCTTTTTCGCCAGCGCCTCGTTCATCAGACTGGTGGCGCAGTTGATCACCACTGGGCCTTTACGACTAGTCAGTACATGATCGAGGCAAAGGGCGACCGTGTATTCTTCGCCGATGTAACGTCCGGCGGCGTCGATGATCGCCAGGCGATCAGCGTCAGGATCTTGGCAAAAGCCGATATCGGCGCCTGACTCGACGATCTTCGCGCAAACTCCTTGCAGGTTGGCGGCGGTTGGTTCCGGCGTATGGAGAAAATTGCCGCTCGCTGAATCTCCCAAGATTTCAAACTCGCATCCAAACGCTTCCAGCAGTCGTCGCCCGAGCAAGCTGCCGGCTCCTTCGTTGGAATCGAGCAGCACGCGGAATTTCTTCTTTTTGATCTTGGCGACATCGACGATGGCCAGCACCTTTTCCAAATGTTGCGATAGCGTGTCGTCGCAATGGGTTAGCGAGCCCAGTTTTTCGTGCGTTACCCAACTCGCAGAGTTTGCGTGATAGGCGGTCAGTACCGATTCTCCTTGATTCGCCGGAATAACGCGTCCGTCGGCGCCCATCAGCTTGATGCCGTTGTATTGGGGCGGATTGTGACTGGCCGAGATCTGCACGGCGCCGCCGCATTGATACTGCCGAGTCAGCACGCCGACCGTCGGAGTCGCTGCGATATCGGCTTGAATCACGTCTCGTCCGCAGAAGTTGAGGGTTCCAGCGATCAGTTCGGCCAACGGCTTGCCGCTGGGGCGCCCGTCGCGCGCGATCAGAATGGGGCCCGGCGAAACTTGTTCGGCGAAAGCGGCGATATACCGCACCGCGACGCTGGGAGTCAGCGACTCGCCGACGACGCCGCGCAGCCCAGAAACGCTGATGATCGGGTCCTTCACAGATTCTTCCTTGTAAAACAAAGCTGTCGCGGGGGCGGCGGTCACGAGTATGGGACCAATTTCCCTGCTTTGGCGCAGCGAAGTCAAGGTCGAACTGGGGATGCCCGATTGAAGCAACTTCCCCCTCCGCCGTAAAATCGAAACTGGAAAAAACTGCCGTGTTGCTGAAGGAGCACCGATGACCAGCGAAGTCGACCCACTGTTGAGCGAAGTTCAAGCGGCTGTTGACGCCCAAAAGATTACGGCCAGCGCTGCCGAAAACATCAAGATTTGGCTCACCCAGCCGCGGTATGCGTCGTACGCTTCGCAAGTCGCCGACCATATCCAAGCCGGAAAATGGCAGGCCCTGGACGACGCGTTCTGGACGGTGATTCCGTTTGGCACCGGCGGGCGCCGTGGCCGAATGTATCCGATCGGGTCAAACGCGATCAATGAGCGAACGATCGGCGAAAGTGCGCAAGGTCTCGCTTCGTATATCAATGACAACGTCGAAGGGCCGCTGTCATGCGGGATCGCCTACGATACGCGGCATCGCTCGCGCGAATTCGCCGAGTTGTGTGCGCGGATCATGGTCGCCAACGGGTTTAAGGTTTATTTTCTTGACGATTATCGCAGCACGCCGGAACTCTCGTACCTGGTCCGCTACAAGCGGTGTAGTTGCGGAATCATGGTCACGGCCAGCCATAACCCACCCAGCGACAACGCGGTGAAGGTCTACTGGTCGACCGGCGGTCAGGTTCTGCCGCCGCACGACAAAGCGATCATCGACCGGGTGATGAATGTCGAAGAGTTACCGCTGGACGTTGTATTTAGCGAAGCGGTGGGGAAGGGAAGTATCGAAATCTGCACGGACGAAGTCGATCTGTCGTTCATCGAGAATGTTAAAGCCCAGCGTTTTAGCGGGCCACGCGATTTGAAGCTGATCTATTCGCCGCTGCATGGCGTAGGCGCTTCGGCCGTGATCCCTGCTTTGCAGGCGGACGGTTTCGCCGATGTGGAAATCTTCGGGCCGCATGCCGAACCGAACGGCGATTTTCCGAACGTGCCGGGACATGTTTCGAATCCAGAAAATCCGCACGTCTTTGACGCGATCATCGAGCGAGCCAAAGAAACCGGCGCCGAGTTTGTTTTGGCGACCGATCCTGACTGCGATCGGGTCGGCTGCTCGGCGCCTGTGACAACGGACCTGAAAGGGGAGTGGCGCACGTTCACCGGCAATCAAATCGCCGTGCTGTTGTGCGACTTTGTCCTGGGCAAAAAGAAATCAGGCGTCGGCGTCGAGGCCGAGAATTACGTCGTCAAGACGCTGGTCACCACCGAAATGGTGCGTCGCATCGCCGATAGCTACGGCGTGAAGACGTACGGAAATTTGCAGGTCGGTTTCAAGTACATCGGCGGCACGATGGATGAAGAAGGGCCTGACAACTTCTTGTTTGGCTGCGAAGAGTCGCACGGCTACTTGGTCGGCCAGTATGCGCGCGACAAAGATGCGGCCGTCGCGTCGATGCTGCTGTGCGAACTAGCGGCCGATTGCAAAGCCAACGGTCAATCGCTGCACGAGAAGTTGGAGTCGCTCTGGTGGCAGTATGGCTATCATGCTGAACATCTGTTGAACCAGAAAATGGAAGGCTCGGAGGGGATGGCCAACATGAAAAAGCTGATGGCCAAATTCCGTGAGCAGCCCCCCACTTCGTTGGACGGAATGGCTCTTCAGCGCGTGCGGGATTACAAAAACAACGTGATTGTCACTCCCGACGGCAAGAAGTCGCCGCTCAACGGTCCGCCGGGAGACATGGTGATTCTTGACTTGGCCGAAGGAAATTATGTGGCGGTTCGCCCGTCTGGGACCGAACCGAAGGTGAAATTTTACATGTTCACTTACGTCGAGCCAGAACAACTGTCGCTGTTGGACATGGCCAAGTCGGCGATGCAGGAGCGGATCAACGCCTTGGAAACGGAGCTAAAAGCATACGCAGCTGCGATCTAGGCGAAGCTGCCCCTGCCCGATTTCGAGCGACGCTCTACAATGAGGGAGAACTTTTTCTCCCTCATTTTTTGTGCGCATGACTGAACCTGCCGAAACGCCTGCCGAGCCCGAAAGCCACTCGACCGAGGGGAAGCCGCAAGAGCATGTCCCGTTTGTGCTAGCGGCCGATAAGGTGCGAAAATTTCCGACCACGCCGGGCGTCTATCTGATGAAAGATAGCCAAGGCCGAGTGATCTATGTAGGCAAAGCGAAAAACTTACGCAGCCGAGCCAGCAGCTATTTCAACGCGGAAGCGGCGGTGGACGTGCGTACCGGCTATTGGGTGAAAGAAATCGCCGACGCCGACTTTGTGGAGACCGATAGCGAAGTCGATGCGCTGCTGATGGAATCGCGGTTGGTCAAAGATATCCAGCCCAAGTTCAACAAAGACCTCAAAGACGACAAGTCGTTCCCCTATTTGATGATTTCGCAGCGGGAAGATTTCCCGCGGGTCGAATTCACCCGCGAACCGCAAGAAAAGAACGCCAAACTTTACGGGCCGTTCGCCAATGCGGGGGCGCTGCGGGGCGCGATCCAGGTGCTGCAGCGGATTTTCAAGTTTCGGACCTGCAGTCTCGACATTGACGAGAACGACGAGCGTTGGCGGTGGTTTCGCCCTTGCTTGTTGGCGAGCATCGATCAATGCACGGCGCCTTGCAACTTGCGGATCTCGAAAGAAGAGTACCGCAAAGACATTCGTCGCCTGCAGATGTTTTTGGAAGGGAACCGAGATCGTCTGTTGAAACAGCTGCGCGAAGAGATGCTGGAAGCGTCGAAGGAGTTGCAGTTTGAAAAAGCGGCGAAGCTGCGCGACGAGATCGATATGCTTGAGCGACTGGACGAACGGGGCGAACTGGAAACGCACGCGCAGCCGGAGGTGTTTTACATTGATCCCAAAAAGGGATTAGCCGGGCTGCGCAAAGTGCTGCAATTGTCGACGACGCCGCGGTCGATCGAAGGAGTCGACATCGCCCATTTGCAGGGAGGCGAAACGGTTGCGAGCTTGGTGCAGTTTTTGGACGGATTGCCGTTCAAGCCGGGCTATCGTCGCTATAAGATCCAAGGAGTGAAAGGAATCGACGACTTTCGCAGCATTCATGAAGTGGTCGCGCGTCGCTTCAAAAAGCTGCACGCCGACGGCGAAGTCTTTCCGGATGTGCTGCTAATCGATGGCGGCAAAGGGCAATTGAACGCGGCGCTGGCGGCGTTTCGCGACTTGCAGATCGAACCGCCGACATTGGTATCGTTAGCCAAGAAGGACGAAGAGATCTTCCGCCCTGGCGAGTCGGAACCGCTAAGACTGAGTCGGCATGCTTACGCGCTGCGGCTATTGCAGTATGTGCGCGATGAAGCGCACCGCTTTGCGCAGCATTACCACCATATCTTGCGGAAGAAGAATACGTTCGGCGAATAACGATCAATTAGTCCGATCGGACCACGCCCCTTTAGTGGGCGTGACCGTGATCGATCTCTTCGGGCGTCGCTTTGCGGACTGCGCGGACTGCGACTTCAAAGTGCAGCGTCATGCCGGCCAGCGGGTGATTGCGATCGACGATCGCCGCTTCTTCGCCGACTTCGGTCACGACCGCGGCGAACTCGCCTTCGTCTTCCGTTTCCAGGACCAGCTCCATGCCGACTTGCACCTGGCTGGGATCCTCAAAGGCGGCAAGGTCGATCTCCATGACGTCTTCTTCGTCATATTCGCCATAGCCTTGCTCAGGCGTAATGACGATCTGGAATTCGTCCCCAGGAGACTTGCCGTCGAGCGCAGACTCCATCCCAGCGATCAATGCGCCGATGCCGTGCAGATAGACGAGCGGCTCGGCTCCGCTGGAGGTGTCAATGATCTCGCCTTCGGCATCCTTCAACGTGTAGTCGATGGTGACGACCGTGTTTTTTCCAATTTTCATCGTGCAGCCCTAGTAGAGAAAGATTGCCTGTAGTCTAAGTTCCGAAGAGCCTTCAAGCTAGTTGCAAAAGTAAGGGAAAACTTAATTGCCTCTTGAGACCGGTTGCGTGATATGTCGGTTTTACAGGCTGTTCCTGGGGGCTTGGGAAAAGATTGGGGAAACGCCAGCACTTCCCTTTTCTGTTTGCGGTGGGCGAATCGATAAGGTAAGTGCGGCTAACACGGAAAGAGGACGCAATTTCGCCACGGAGGAAATCTATGTCATCACGTTCGAAATATCACGATTCCAACGATCTTTACGCTTCTAACGAGGAGCGATCTGGATTCGTCACGTTCGCCCTGGTCTTGCTGGGCATCGCCGCCGGAGCAGCCGGGGGAATGTTCTTCGCGCAACAAGACTTCCATCGCGAGCTCGCTTCGCTGAAGTCGGAACTCGCCGCGTCTCGTCAAGATATCCAGCTAATGACCGGATACGCGGACGATGCGCTAAAGACGAACTCTTTGCTTGGTCAACTTCGCCGCCAGCGAACGTCGCTGGCTGAAAACCAATTGTTGGCCGGCGAACTGGAACATACGCTCGCCAAGGTCGAAATGGCCGCGTCACGGATTGATGACGCCAAGGCCGTGTTGGCTCGCATGGAAGAACTGCAAATGCAAATTGTGAATCAGCAATGTCTGGCCAGCGAATTGGCGGCGGCGCTCGATCAGCAAAAAGGCGTGCAGTACCAACTGATCGATCTTGCTACGGCGCATGACTCAGCGAAACGTTCGCTCGACTCGCTCGCCAAAAACCAGGCGAAGATGCAGCAGATCGCCGGTTCGCTCGAAGAAAATGAGCTGACAGTCGATCGCGTCGCAACGGTCTTAGACAAGCAAGTGCAACTGGGGGAGGATATCACGTCCGCCCAAACGGCGCTCAACTTGGCTGCGGAAGTCGCGGCTCAATCGGCCGAACTGCAAGGGGCGCTCGTTGACAATCGTCGTAATTCAGGACGCGCTTTGTCTGCTCTCGACGAAATGGTTTGGGTTTGCGAGTACTTGAATTCGCAGTCTCCACGTTTGGCGACAACTCAGGCGAATCTGCAACAGATCGACGCGATTCATCAAGATGTCGCGACGTTGCGAGAGTCGATCGGTGGTTTGGTCGACAATGTGGAAACGATCCAGGGACTGAACCACTCGTTGTCAGCGGTGGTAGCCACGAGCGTTGGGATTCGCAACGGCCTGGCCGAAATCATGCTGCTGGAGCCAGCCGTGCGACAATTGGCCAATAGCCATCGTGAAATCGAGCAGTTGGTCAGCAAGACGAACGGCTTAGACGTGCAGACGCGAGCCAATCAGTTGATCGTGGAGCACCAAGAAGTGAAGGAACCGATTTTCGTTAGCCAAAAACCGTAGTTGAACTGCCGTGGCGCGAGAGGTCGCCGTCGGCGCAAAGTACGTGGCGACGTTTGTTTCTCTCCCCTCTTTTCCGTGGGCACATCGGGCGGGGAAGCGAACGAAGCGGCGCGTCGACGGCAGGGATCAGCGAGACGAACACGCCGATCCCCGTGTAAAAAACGACTAGAGCAATCGAGCTCTAGATCAAAAGATCGCGGACGGCCTGATGTTCTTCAACGCCGGTCAGTCGCATATCGAGACCTTGGAATTGCACCGACAACTTGCGGTGATCGATCCCCAGGCAATGCAAAATTGTCGCATTCAAATCATGAATGTGCACCGGGTCTTTGGTGATGTTGTAGCCGAAATCATCCGTTTCGCCGTAAACGACCCCCGGCTTGATTCCGCCGCCAGCCATCCAAATGCTGAAACAGCGCGGATGATGGTCACGACCATAGTTTTCTTGGGACAAACCTCCCTGGCAATAGACGGTGCGACCAAACTCACCACCCCAGACCACCAGCGTATCGTCTAGCAGGCCGCGTTGTTTCAAATCTTGAATCAGCGCCCAAGCAGGCTGATCGATATCGCGGCATTGATTGGGCAGATCGCCGGCGATATTGCCGTGTTGATCCCAGCCGCGGTGGAAGATTTGCACGAAGCGAACATCCCGTTCGATCATTCGACGAGCCATTAAGCAACTCGACGCAAACGTCCCAGGCGTACTCGCTTCCGGGCCGTACATATCTAGAACTTGCTGCGTCTCGTCGCGGAGATCGGTCAATTCCGGCACTGACGTTTGCATCCGGAACGCCATCTCGTATTGCGCGATACGGGACTGGGTTTCGGGATCACCGATTTCGGCGAACGCTTGTTGATTCATGCGCCCCAGCGAATCAAGCATGCGACGGCGCAGATCGCCGCCAACGCCGTCGGGGTTCGAGAGAAACAGAATCGGATCACCCTGACTGCGGAGTGCGACCCCTTGGTATTTACTTGGCAAAAAGCCAGAGCCCCATAGCCGATTGTAAAGGGCCTGGGCTTGTTGGCGGCCGGTCCAGTTAGGGGTCATCACGACGAACGACGGCAGGTCTTTGTTCTCGGATCCCAAGCCGTAGCTGAGCCACGCGCCGAGACTGGCGCGACCCGGCAACTGATTGCCGGTGCAAATATAGGTGATCGCTGGGTCATGGTTGATCGCTTCGGTATTGACCGAGCGAACCACGGCGATGTCGTCCGCCATCTTCGCGGTGTGGGGGAGCAATTCGCTGAACCACCCGCCTGACTGGCCATGTTGCGCGAACTTGAATTTTGAGGGCGCAATGGGAAAACGCGTTTGACCGGATGTCATCGTCGTCAAACGCTGTCCCGCGCGGATTGATTCTGGCAGATCTTTGTCGTACCAGTCTTTCATCTTCGGCTTGTAGTCGAGCATGTCCATCTGACTTGGCGCGCCGGCCATGAACAGATAGATCGCGCGTTTCGCCTTGGGAGCAAAATGAGGAATCGAGGGTAGCCCTCCGGATGTCGAAAGGGGAGCAGCGCCAGCGCGCTCGGGGAGCATCGAACTGAGCGCCGCCGTTCCGAGACCGAGTCCGCCGAGTTTGAAGAAATGGCGGCGCGATAGCGCCAGACCGTATTCTTGGCGAGGATCCATGATTCGACGTTCCTTGTGAGAGCCGTGGGTGGTTCGGCGATGGAGAGCTTAGTTTTTGGTAATCACTTCGTCGAGATTCAGCACCAGATTGGCGGCCAACGTCCAGGCCGCTGCTTCGGCATTTTCGGCGACGTCGATGCTGGCGTCAGGCGGGATTTCACCGACGTTAAGCAGCGCTTCGGCCGCTTTCGGTTCGGCGGCGAAGTGCGCTTGTGCAGCGCTGACTAACTGCACGATTTCTGCGATTTCCTGCTCGTGGGGATTTCGACTCATGCATAAGCGAAGCAAGAATGCGGCCTGCGCTTGGGGCGTTTCGCCCCCTTCTTTCCTGGTTCGTATCGCCAAAGCGCGAGCCGTTTCGACAAACTGAGGGTCGTTCATCAACATCAGCGCCTGGAGCGGCGTATTGGTTCGCTCACGACGGACCGTGCAGGATTCGCGTGACGGCGCGTCGAGCGTGCTCATTTGCGGCGGCGGCGAGGTTCGTTTGACGAACGTATAAAGCGTGCGGCGATGCACCTTTGCGTGCCCTTCGTCCGCTTTAAATTGGACCGTATTGCTGCCGCTGTAACCGACCGACTTCCAGAGACCCGCCGGCTGCGGAGGTTTGACGCTGGGACCGCCGATCTGATCGACCAGCAAACCGCTGACCGCCAACGCTTGATCCCGAATCATTTCGGCGTCAAGACGAAATCGAGGTCCCCGCGCGAGGAGACGATTGTTGGGGTCACGAGCGATTGCTTCCGGCGTCATCTTGGACGACTGACGGTAGGTCGACGAAAGGACGATGCGTTTCATCATCGTTTTGACGTCCCAACCATCGGCGATGAACTGGGAGGCCAGCCAATCGAGCAATTGGGGATGACTCGGCGGATCTCCTTGCAGCCCGAAGTCTTCGGCGGTTTTCACCAGGCCGGTTCCAAACGCATGTTGCCAAAGTCGATTCACCGTGACGCGAGCTGTCAGCGGATGTTCTGGATTGACCAGCCACCGCGCCAAACCCAATCGATTGAGGGGCGCGTCTGCCGGCATCGGCGGTAACATCCCGGGAGTGGCGCGTCCGATTTCCTCTCCCTGTTGATCGTATTCTCCGCGTTCCAAAATGTAGGCGGTGACCGGCTTGTCCTTCTCTTTCGAGATCAACGTCGTCGGCGACGCATTGGTCATGTCGGCGATCGTTTTTTCATTGGCGGCGATTGTTTGTTGAAGCGGAGTGAAGATTTCACGCGTGTCGGCAAATACATGCTCCACAAAATAACGCTGCAGTTGCGTTTGTTCCGCTTCGCTCCGCTTCTCGGCTTCCTTTTTCGCGATCGCGACGATTTTTTTCGGTTCGGTCGGCTTTTTCTTTGCCGCCAGTTCGGTTGACCACTGGGCCAACGAACGATAGACGCGCGGGCGACCTTCCCGCGTCGCGACGCCGGATTGGTCCCAGTAGACGGTTCCGCCCCATTGCGTAAACGCCCAGCCGTTGATCTTTTCACCCGGCTTCAGCTCGATAGCGCTAACCGGAATTTCCAGGCGAACCCATTCGCCGAGCGCGGGAAGATCTCCCTGATGCTGCCGCGAGGTCGTGCCGTCCGAACCAAAGGGAATCAGGTTTTCGCCCCAATAGGCGCGAAAGTTCCAATTGCCGTTGTTCCATTGCAGCATGATCTCTTTCGGCGGATCGGCCGGATCGAGATAGACATAGGTAAACAGCACATCGTCTTCGTAAATGGTCAGCGGCTCGGTCGCTTCGGTAAAGTAGTGCTGATCGAGTTCCTTGCTCGTCCGTTTGGACGAACGTTTGCCAGCGAAGACAGGCTCCGGCGCTTCAACCCACTGCCAGGGATAGAGATTGCCATGCAACTTAGCGCCGGGGGGAGTGTCGTCGTCAATCCAGACAACATCCACCGCCGGCTCATCCTCGGTGGGCGTCGCCGCATCTGGTTCTGTGTACTCGATAGCGGCTAGTTGCTCGCTGATCTTGGTTTTCGTCTGCTCGATTTCTTGCTGCAACTTGGCGATCTGTTGTTGATCGTCGGACGGAACCATGCGGATCGTCGGCGCGTGATCCTTGACGTTGCCGTCCATAGGGTTGTAGTCAAAGCTGTTGAAGAACGCGTACATCGAGTAGAAGTCGTTCATCGTCAGCGGATCGTATTTGTGATCGTGACAACGAGTACACTCAAATGTCAGCCCCATGAATACGGTGCCGGTTGTCGTGACGCGATCAATCACGTTGCGAGTCTCGACCTCTTGTTTGATCGATCCCCCTTCGTTGGTCGTCACATGGCAACGATTAAAACCGCTCGCGATCTTCTGGTCTTCGGTCGGATTTTCGAGCAAATCGCCAGCAAGTTGTTCGATGGTGAATTGGTCAAACGGTTGGTTGTTGTTGAATGCTTGAATGACCCAATCGCGATATAGCCACATCTCGCGATAGTTATCGAGATGCAGGCCATGCGTATCGCCAAAGCGAGCGGCGTCTAACCAAAAGCGAGCCATATGCTCTCCGTAGTGGGGAGAAGCGAGCAAGCGATCGACCACTTTCTCGTAGGCGTCGGGAGATTCGTCCGCCAAAAACGCGTCGACCTCGTTCAGCGTCGGCGGCAACCCGGTCAGATCAAACGTGACGCGGCGGATCAGTCGTTCTTTGCTGGCGGAATCGGTTGGAGATAGCCCCAGCTTTTCGAGCTTCGCGAGTACAAACGAATCGATCGAATTGGTCGGCCAGTCGGTTTGCTTGACAGTCGGCGGTTCTGGCTTGGTGAGCGGTTGGAATGACCAGTGAAGTTCATACTTGGCGCCGTCGGCGACCCACTGGCGAATCTTGGCGATCTCCGCCGGCTTCAGCGACTTGTTCGAGTCAGGCGGCGGCATTTGCACATCAGGATCGGTACTGAGGATTCGCGCCATGATTTCGCTAGCGTCGACATCGCCGGGAACGATCGGATGTTCGCCAGAGTCGGCTTCTCCATAGGCGCTGCCCTCCAGATCAAGACGGAACCCGCCGCTGCGATGTTCTTCGTCAGGGCCATGGCAAGCGTAGCAATTGTTCGACAGGAGCGGCCGGATATCGGCGCCAAAATCGACCTCTTCCTCCGCTCGGCTGGAATGTATCCAGCTCAACGAAATCATGACGCCGAGAATCATCCATGAACAGGGAGAGTTCGCTGAGAAAAGTCTCATGCCGATACCTGACGGGCAAGGAAGGAAATTCGAAATCGAAGGTGGGGGTGAGTGCGGAACCCACCAAATCAGAAGGGAATGGAGTCAACGCGATTATAACATCCCCAGCGGGGAGTATCGATCCTCTGTTTACTCGAAATGGCGATCTGTTCCATCCATCGGGAAATGCGAGATGCCCCGCAGAACCGTTCGCCATCCTGCTCAATCTGCGCAGGATAAGCCAAAGTAACGACTTACGGCTAGTGCTATTCGCTCTCGGCAGGAGAAACGGCCACGTCGCACGATCCTAGGGCGCACATCTCGGCGCCTTCGACAAAGAGGCGTACATGGCATTCGCCAGAGCAATGGGCCGGCAGTGGAATCTCGGCTTGGAAGGGACCTGCCGGCAGATCAAGATCTAGGCTATGCCAGCGTCGATCGTTGGCCTGACGGTAAATATTGGGAAAGTCGGGCAGGCTGGCTTCGTAGTCGGTCCGCGCTTCTGGCGCAAAAGTCAGCAGATCGCGGCGGCAGACGATTTCGAGCCGTCCTTTACCGGCTACCGGCGAAACGCCGCTGACCAACAAGGTTTCGCCGGCTTGGGCTTCGGCGGGCGATTCAATCTGGGCTGACTCGACGCGCGGCAATCGCAGCAAGGGATCGCCGATCAGGTTGAACAGTTGAACATGTTCGCGACGTTCTTCTTTCAAGAGTTTCGGTTTCGGACTGACCATGCTCGCGAGCGAATCGAGCAGCTTTCGGTTCTCGCTTTTGCTAGTCACGCCGACCATGTCTTGTTTCGCGTGCAAAATCAACTCGCCCAGCGTCTCGCAATGGTTGTCGAAGTATTCTTCGAGCATCTCGGCGCCCATCACCGACATCGCGTACGGCATCGTGACGCGCGAGCCGGCATAGACCGCGACGGGACCGCCGGGACTGCGTAGCATCTCTTCGGCTAGACAATCTTTGGGTTCGTCAAACGCGCCGGTGTAGCAGGCCAGAAAGATCGCGATCGGCGAACCGTTTTTGCAGTTCAACCGAGGAATATCGCGTGAAGTGAAAATCGGATAGTAACGTTCTTCGGGGACCCGAATGTAGTCGAGATAACGACGTTGCCCGTGACCGATGTAAATCCAAAACAGGCAACCGTCGTTGAGTTGATTGACTGTTTCGTCGCAAAACTCGCGTGGGTCAGGGCAATAGGGACTATGCCAACTCGCGTAGGCGACCTTCGTTTCAAACGAAGCAGGGATCTCGTCGGTGAGGAATTTCTTGGTGATCGATTCCATCAGCGAATCGGCAAGCAGCCCAAATCCGCCCACGCCGGCGACAACATTCAACTGCCGCCGCCAGGCTCCAGGCGTAACATCCGTTTCGTAGGCGAGAATCTTCGCGACGACGATTTCTAATTGTTCAGGAGTGCGGACCGAGAGGCGACCGATCGCCACGTCAGGCAGCAGGTCATCGTCGACATCGGCGTAGTAATTGTCGGTGACCAGGGTTGGCTCTGAGCCAAAGTGGACGTTGACTACGGCGTTCATCTGATGGGTCGGAACGCCGGGGGCTTCGGGGGTTGGTTGATCGCCGGGAACGTCTCCTACGAGAACGACCCAGCGCAACGCGCCCGATTGGGCCGTTTCGCGGATCGCGGCGCGAATTCGCTCTTTCGATCCGGTCTCGGTAATCAGGCCGATTTGCCGTCCTTGCGCAGCGCGAAAATCGAGCCAGGGGCGCAGCGCCGGAACCAGCGGCCCGGGGCAAACGACCAGCGTATCGGTCGGCGGTTGGGGAGCAGCGCCAAGAACCATGGCGGCCAGGAGAGCGGCGATCGATCCGTACATAACTATTTATCGGCCGCAAGGTGTGAGGGAAGCGGGAAGGGAAAGCGACGCCAGCAGCGAGGTCCGTAAGGTGACCGGGGCGAGGAAGTGTACTCGCCAGCTCCGTCCGCAGGCAAGACGCATCTTTCCCCCCAACTTAGACGATCCTGCCTGCCGTATCGATCTTACCAATGGAAAGTTGGGGAAGTTTCACCCCAAAACGGGTTCCCGCCGCCAATCGCTTGCCGCGTGACAGAGGAACGCTATATTAACGTTGCTTGAGGAAAACATGCGGGAGTAGCTCAGTGGTAGAGCGCTAGCTTCCCAAGCTGGATGTCGCGAGTTCGAACCTCGTCTCCCGCTCTGACGAAAAGCGGGCCGAAACCTCCTTTGGGGGAGGGAATCGCCCCGCTTTTTCGTTTTCTAGCGAACTATGTCACTGGTTGCTGGGCGATTTGCCCATAGCGGTGAAGCGTCTGCGATATCGCCTGTTCGCGCAACCAATAGCGAAGTTCGAGATAGCCGTGGGCGGTCAACGGCGCATCGATCCAGTTTAGCCCCGTCTTATAGGCGGCGTCCAGAATCGAATCGGCGGGAACGTTAATCGTGCGGAGAAACTCAAACTGATTCCCTTCGCATAGCAACCGAGCGACAAAGTCGGCGTCCGACTCTTCGGTGGCGACGCTGATCTGCAGCGGCGTGCCGGTCAACCGCGAAGCGAGTTCGGCCCGAGCACGAACCGTCGCATCTTCTGACGACATGCGAAGAATTACGCCGCGGGCCGGACGGTAACGGAAAACATTGCTTTCGCACACTAGGTGCGACGGATCATGCTCCCGCGAGAAATACTCGCTGTAGGCGGTGCGATAGCTTTGCTCGACTGCCGAGTGAGGTACATCGGCAACTGCGTCCGACCAGCGAGCGAACAGCGAAACGTAGTTTGGGCCGCCTGCTTTGGCGCCGGGACCGATCGACGACTTCTTCCAACCGCCGAAGGGTTGACGCTGCACGATCGCGCCGGTCGTGGGGCGATTGATGTACAGGTTGCCTGCCTGGACTGACTCGCGCCACTGCAATTGTTCTTTTTCGTCCAGAGAATGGATCCCGGCGGTTAAACCAAAGTCGACATCATTCTGCCAGGCGATCGCCTGAGCCAGATTCTCGGCACGCATGACGCCCAGCACCGGACCAAAGCACTCGGTCTTGTGGAACCATGATCCAGGGCGAACGCCAAGCCGAATGCCGGGGCTCCAGAGACAGGGATCGTCGGGGGATCGCTGCGGCTCTAACAACCAACTCTCGCCAGCATCGAGTTGCGTCAGCGCTCGCATCAGGGCAGGCTCTGGAGTACGAATCAACGGCGTGATGAGGCTCGTCCGATCGGTCGCCGCGCCGACCGGAAGCGAAGCCGCCGCGTCGTGCAACTGCCGTTGAAAGACTGGATCGTCGTAAACTTCGGCTTCGACAATCGCCAGGCTGGCGGCGCTGCACTTTTGTCCGGAATGTCCCAGTGCCGAGCGAACCAGATCTTTGACCGCCAATTCGCGGTCGGATTGAGCGGTGATGACCAGCGCATTCTTGCCGCTCGTCTCCGCATAGAGACGGAGCGACGGACGCCAAGACTGAAAGAGTCGAGCCGTTTGATAGGCGCCGGTCAACACGACGACGTTGACGCGCGGATCGGTGATCAGTCGTTTGCCGGTTTCGCCGTCGGCACAAGGGTAGAACTGCAGAACGTCGCGGGGGACGCCAGCTTCCCAAAGCTGTTCGACCAATCGCCAGGCGATGTCGGTCGTTTCCGGCGCCGGCTTCAGGATGACGGCGTTGCCGGCCATAATCGCGGCCAAGACGCCGCCGCACGGAATTGCATACGGGAAGTTCCAAGGAGGAGTAATCACAACCACGCCGAGCGACTGACTGACGATCCCTGGGTGATTGGGGAAATGCTCGGCATAGTAGCGAGCGAAGTCGATTGCTTCCGAGATCTCGCTGTCGGCTTCCAGGATCGTCTTCTTGGCGGTCTGCTGCATTTCGGCAATCGATTCAAAACGCCGCTGCTGCATCACCTGGGCGGCGTGATGTAAGATTTCCGCTCGCTGAGCGACCGATTCGCCTGACCAACGTGGGACGGCGGAGACGGCTCGATCTAGCGCCGTATCCAGATTTTCCGGCTGCGGCGGACTTGCCGGAGTCCAGTTGGCGATCGCTTCATCGACGAGCCGCCGTGTCGACGCCTGCGTCCAATCGCTATCGGTCTCGTTCAAAAAATGCGCCGCTCGATTGGGATCGACGACCGGCAGTTGGCGCCGTGAAAGCGTTGCGACATCGAGCCGATGTTCCCACCCTTCGACAAACCGTCGCTCTTGTTCGCGCCACTGCGGCGAATCGGGAGTCAGCCCAAACAGATCATGCAGAAAATTTTGCGGCGACGTGTTCTCGTCCAGTCGCCGGACAAGATAGGCCATGGCGCTTTGGAAGTCTTTGGGCTGGACGGCCGGCGCGTAAAGGAGCAGCCCGCCTGCCTGCTCCTTCACGACGCGCGCTTGATGGTTGGCCATGCCTTCCAGCATTTCGATTTCTACCGAATCAGTCGTTCCGAACTCTGCTCGCAAGGTCAACGCCAGCGCGACGTCAAACAGATTGTGCGAAGCGACGCCGACTCGCAGCACGGCGGCATGATCCGGCTGGACGCAAAACTCAAGCATGCGGCGATAGTTGGCGTCGGTTTCGGCTTTCGTCCGATAGGGGGCCGAACGCCAGCCGTGCAGTTCGGCTTCTACATCTTCCATCGCCAGGTTGGCGCCTTTGACGAGACGCACTTTCACTTTGGCTCCGCCTGCGGCCGCGCGCTCTTTGGCCCAAGCCGCCAATTCTTGCAGCGCTTTCCACGAGTCAGGGATATAGGCCTGAAGCACGATCCCGGCCGAGTAATGATGAAACTCTGGCTCCGACAGAACTTGCTGAAACGCTTCCAGCGTTAGACGCAGATCTCGATATTCTTCCATATCGAGATTCACAAATTTGCTTTGCGGCGCTGCGGCGCGATAGATCACTCGCAGGCGGTCTCTGATCGCCTGCAACGTTTGATCGTAGGAAGTCAGATTAATCTGGCTGAATATCGCCGAGATTTTTATCGACAGATAGGTCACTTCGGGCTGTTGCAGATAATCAAGCGCGATGCGAAGTCGATTTTGCGCTTCCGCTTCGCCCAGGACCGCTTCGCCGAGATGGTTAAGATTGATCGAGAAGCCTTGCGAGATTCGCCGCTTTACATGGCGGCGCAAATTCTCCATTTCGCCGTTCAAAATCACGTTGGAAGAATCGGCTCGCATCCGAGCGGCGATCAGCGGCATGACCACTTGCGGCGCGATAATGCTTAGCGCGCTCGCCGTTCGCATCAGCAATCGATCGGTCCACGAGAAATATTGCGGGAATCCGAACTTACGCAGTAGTCCCCGCCAGCGTTGGGCCTGCAGGCGCAGGTCGGCGCTGCGAAAAGTCTCGTCGACCATCGCTAACGTAAATGCTTTACCGGCGCCGTCATTCATCATTCGAGCGAGCTGTTCACTCTGGATTTTCTCGCTCTTGCGAATGCTTTCGTTGGCCGCGACCAGCAGTTGTTTCGCCAGATCGATGGTGCGATTGGCGATCGCCGAATCGAACAGTTCGTGATCCTGGGATGTTTCGCTGGGGGGGCTGTGGTGAAATTTTTCAACAATCATGGCGAAAACGTCATCAGGAAAAAGGACGTCGTGATAAAAGCTGGTTTTTTACAATTCTAGGGCTCTTTGCGCCTACTGTCTTGCGATTACAATTTGTTGCTGTGCAGAAAAACTACAAATGCGGGTTCGGCGGAAAACCGTAAAACTGTGAGGGGACCCTGTTTTGAATCGCGCATCTTCGACATCGTCACGGGCTGAAATTTTTTCAGAATCGCCTGGTCTGGAGACGATGGAAACTCTGTTTCGATCTTTGCCGAACGTCTTGTTTTGCATCAAGGATCGTGATCGACGATATGTCGCCGCGAATGATGCGTTGGTTGCGGCGACGCTGAAGAAGACGGTGACGGAGGTGCTCAATCGTCGCGCGATTGAAGTCTTCCCAGAGATGTTAGCCGCCGGCTACGAACAGCAAGACGACGAAGTGTTTGAGCGCGGCGTCAATATCGAAGATCGGTTAGAGATGATTACGCGAGCTGACTGTGACGTCGGCTGGTTCGTTTCGCACAAAGCGCCGATCCGATCCCGTTCAGGCGAAGTGATCGCGCTGGCGAGCATCTCGCGCGACTTAGAGATTCGCGCGGACGATGGGCAAGAGTTGGGCGCCGTCAAAGAGGCGCTCGATACCTTGCATCGCGACTATAGCAAGCCGCTGCGTATCGGGGATCTCGCGGAGAAGACCAGCATGTCGGCTAGTCAGTTTGAACGGCGCATCAGCAAGATTACGGGGCTTTCGCCGCGCCAACTGCTGACCAAACTGCGAATTGACGCCGCCGCTACGAAGCTGCGCGAGACCGATCTGTCGGTCGGACAGATTGCGATTGATACCGGCTTCTACGATCAGGCGGCGCTGACGCGCAAGTTCCGTGAAGTGACCGGACTCACTCCGGCGCGCTATCGCCAAGCGACGACTTCGCTTTAAAGGGACGGTTCGTTAAAGAGCGGCTGGCTTGCCGGTTTCAAGGAAATCCCAGAGCCAAGCTTCGTAAGGCGCGGGATCGAGACCCTGCTGCTCGATCCATGCGCTGTCGTAGTAGGTCGTCAGATAACGCTCGCCGCCGTCGCAAATCAGCGTGACGACGCTCCCGGACTCGCCGCGCTCGACCATTCCGGCCACGATTTGCATGGTCGCCCAGAAGTTGGTTCCGGTTGAACCGCCGCATTTGCGATCGAGCAGGCGTTGCAGCACGCGCATCGCCGCTAAGGAAGCCGCGTCGTCCACTTTGATCATCTGGTCAACGACGGTCGGCAGAAACGAGGCCTCCACGCGCGGGCGGCCGATCCCTTCGATGCGCGATGGTCCGCCAGACTTGACCGAGCGATCGCCGGTTTGATAGAAGTCGTAGTAGACCGAATTCTCCGGATCGGCGACGCACAGTTGGGTCGACAATTTCTGGTAGCGAATATATCGCCCGATCGTCGCTGACGTGCCGCCGGTGCCGGCCGAAACGACAACCCATTTCGGTTCGGGATCGGCTTCCAGCGACATCTGACGAAACATCGATTCGGCGATGTTGTTGTTGGCGCGCCAGTCGGTCGCTCGTTCGGCGAAGGTAAACTGATCCATGTAGTGCCCGCCAAGCTCGGCGGCGATGCGCTCGGCGTGCGAGTAAATATCGCCTCCGTCGACCAGATGGCAAATGCCGCCGAGAAACTCAATCTTCTTAATCTTTTCGCGCGACGTATTGGCCGGAATAACCGTATGAAACGGCAGGTCGAGCAGCTTGGCGAAATAAGCTTCGCTGATCGCCGTGCTGCCGGAAGAAGCTTCGACAATCGGCGTCGCTTCTCGAATCCACCCGTTGCAGATCCCGTACAGAAACAGAGATCGCGCCAAGCGATGCTTCAAGCTGCCGGAAGGATGAATCGATTCATCTTTCAGGTAGATTGAAATGTTCGGCAGTTGCAAACAGGGAACTTGGATCAGGTGCGTGTCGGCGGAGCGATTGAAGTCGCGATCGATCGCAGAGATCGCACGGCTTACCCAGGCGCTGGTCATCGGCGGAACGTTCTTGGTTGGAGTCAGGCAGAGCAAAAAATGAGCGAGTGTCAGGCAGTCTAGTTGGACATTCCCGGGTCGCGATAGTCGATTTTCGTCCAATTGGCCCGATTACTTTGTTCCGAAAAACGCCAAAAAAGCCGACAGCCAGGGCTACTTCAGCGTACCCGCAATTTTCTTTCGCAGTCACGAAAACATCTGATAGCTCCCCGTCGGCTCAAACGCGTTGAGAAAATGCTCGATGGTCGGCGTCTGTGCGGCTTCGGGCCAGGTGATGGCGATCACGTCGAAGCGGGCTTTGCATTCCAGAAGATTGTGCCGGCGCAAATAGCTGATCGCCAGGCGCGTCAGCTTCGCTTGCTTGTGAGCGTCGACCGCTTCGCTGGGATGAGCGGTGTCGCTCGACGAGCGGGTCTTCACTTCCACAAAGACGACGGTGCGTCGGTCGACGGCGATGATATCGATCTCACCCAGTTTCGAGCGATCGCTGCATGCGATGATCGTATAGCCGAGTTGGCGAAGAAACCGAACTGCGGCCGCTTCTCCACGTGCGCCGAGCGATTGCGGCTTGCGCCAGCGGGCGATCCAGCGGAACAGCATGAGACGACTCGCACAACAGAGGACGGTTGCGGTTAGACCGTCGATTTTAGTACGTCTAGTTGGCGAAATCACGCGCAAAGCGGAGATGCGAACCGCGCATGCAAAAACCGCTCGGCCATTTCCGCCAAGCGGTTTTGAATCGTCATCGCTGGAGAGATCTGCTGCTACACGCGGCGTTCGGTCAAGCGGGTCGCCTTGCCGACGCGATCGCGCAGGTAGTACAGTTTCGCGCGGCGAACGACCGACTTACGGGTCGAGACGATCTTGTCGACCTTCGGGCTGTGCAACGGGAACTTCTTTTCGACCCCTTCGCCGCCGACGATGCGACGGACGGTGAACATCTCACGGGTGCCGCTGCCGCTACGGGCGATGACCGTACCGGAGTAGACCTGGATGCGTTCTTTGTTGCCTTCGAGAATCTTGGTGTGGACTTCGACGGTGTCCCCAATCTCGAATTGATCGACTTCCGGCTTCTTGTAGGCCGCTTCGACCTTGTTCATCAAATCTTGGCTCATGATAACTTTCCTTTCCAGCGATTATTCGTCTTCAGATTCGGCGTTGCGATCGAGTAAATCGGCTCGCCGCCGCTTTGTTCGTTTGATGCTCTCTTGTTTTCGCCAGGCGGCGATTTGGGCGTGGTCGCCGCTAAGCAGGACATCGGGCGCCGCGAGTCCGCGGTAAACGCGTGGTCGCGTGTATTGCGGGAACTCTAGCAGCCGATTGCCCGAGCTAAAACTATCGTCGACGCTGCTCGTCTCGTCTCCCAGTACGCCTGGGATGAGCCGGATCACCGCGTCGATGATCGCCATCGCCGCGACTTCGCCCCCGTTGAGGACATAGTCGCCGATCGAGATCTCCTCGGGCTGGAGGAGATCGCTCACACGTTGGTCAAACCCTTCGTAGCGTCCGCACAATAGCAGCAGACGCGGCTCCAGGCTCAACTCTTCGACCAGCGGCTGATCAAGCCGGCGACCTTGCGGGGTCAGCATGATCAAGCGACCGGGCTGGCTTTTTTCTTGCTGAACCGCTTCGACGCACTCGACGACGGGTTCCGCTCGAATCACCATTCCCGCGCCGCCGCCAAAAGGTCGGTCATCGACGCGGTTGTGCTTATCGTTGGCCCACTTGCGCATATCATGCGAATGGACCTCGACCAGGTCTCCTGCGATCGCCTTCGCGAGAAGGCTTTGCCCCAAATAGCTGGAGAAGATCTCAGGAAACAAAGTCAGGACGTCAAAACGCATGGCGAATTACTCGCCGCCTTCTACCTTGGCCGCTTCTTCGGCGGGAGCTTCGGCAGCCGGAGCTTCAGCGGCGGCTTCCGCCGTTTCGCCTTCCGCAGCGGGCGCTTCTTCCGCAGGCGGGGCTTCCGGCGCCTTCTCGGCGATTTCGACCTTTTGCGGCACGAACTTGGTCGTGACCTGCATCTTTTCGATGGCTGAGTTTTGCGCGTCCAAGTGGGTGCCGCCGGTGCCGTACTTGCGAAGCAAGACTGCGACCTTCGGCGAGGCTTGGGCGCCAACGCCCAACCAATAATCAACGCGTTCGCGCTTCAAAGAGACGCGAGCGTCCTTTTCCGGCACGAACGGATCATAGGTGCCTAGATACTCGATCGCCTTGCCATCACGCGGCGAACGAGAATCCATGGCGCAGATCCGGTAAAACGGGCGGTGGGTTCGACCCATCCGCTTCATGCGAATTCGTACTGCCACGAACGATTACTCCTGTGCAATTGCGAATTGATTCAAATGTATTCGAAAATGAATTGTTCGAAAACGACGTCTAGCGTTTTTTACGTTTACGGAGCGCCTTGTCACGCACTTTTTTCTGCGCGAGCCGCTCTTTGGTGCTAAGGCGTTTGCCCGTACCAACTTTGTTCTTCTTCATCTTGCCGGTCGCATCGACCAGGTCGCCTCGCTGCATCTTGCCGATTAACTCGGACGGCGACGCACCCTTCATCATCGACGACATTGCGTCGAACTGTTTCAGGAGTTCGTTCACCTCTTGCGGCGAGGTCCCCGAACCGACGGCGATACGTTGCCGACGAGCCGGAGTAATGACTTTGGGAGTGCGACGTTCTTCGCGAGTCATCGAGTCGATGATCCCCCGCAAACGACGCATGTCTTTCTCATGATCGGCGTTCTGCAGCATGCCGGCCATTTCGCCCATTCCCGGCATCATGCCGAGCATCTTTTTCATCAGGCCGGGCCGCATGATTTGTTCGAGTTGGCGTTTGAAGTCGTCGAGCGTGAAGTTGCCCGCTTCGAGCGCCTTCTGCGCCTTCATCGCCTCGTCTTGGTCGAACTCGCGCTGCGCCATTTCGACCATCGAGAGGACGTCGCCCATCCCGAGGATTCGTCCCGCCATGCGGTCGGCGTAGAACGGCTCAAGACCGTCCATGTGTTCGCTGATGCCGATAAACTTGATCGGCACGCCGGTGACATGCTTGACCGACAAGAGAGCGCCGCCGCGAGCATCGCCATCCAGCTTGGTCATGATTACGCCGTCCAACTCCAACGCGTCGTTAAACGCTTTGGCGCTGTTGACCGCGTCTTGACCGGTCATGCCGTCGACAACCAGGAAGCACTGATCCGGACCAATCTTGCGATCGATCGTCTTCAGCTGCTCCATCAACTCTTCGTCGATCGCCAAGCGGCCGGCGGTATCGAGGATGACGACGTTGATGCCGTTTTCGCGGGCAAATTTAACCGCGTTCTGGCAGACCGCAATCGGATCAGACGCGTTCTCTTCGCTGTAAACTTTGGCGCCGACGCTTTCGCCGACAACGTGCAATTGCTGCACAGCGGCCGGACGCTGCAAGTCGGCCGCGACCAGTAAGGCTTTCTTACCTTCAGTACTGATCAAGCGAGCCAGCTTGCCGCAGGTGGTCGTTTTGCCGGCGCCCTGCAAGCCGCACATCATGAGGACGGTGACGTCTTTCTCAAGATGCAGCGAGGGATCAACCGGACCCAGCAACTGGATCAACTGTTCGTGGACGACGCCGACGAGCTGTTGATCGGGATTGAGCGATTTGAGGACCTTTTGACCCATCGCCTCTTCGGAGACGCGAGCCATGAAGTCTTGGACGACCGGATAGGCGACGTCCGCTTCGATCATCGCCTCTTCGACCATCTGCAGGCCGTCGCGCATATTCGCTTCGGTCAGCTTTCCCTTGCCACGCAATGATTTTAGCGCAGATCGGAGATTGTCTTGAAGCGAAGCGAACATCAAATACGACCAGGGACCAATAGCAGACTTATGGGCGACTCTTCCGCTCCCCAGAATACAAGGGCGGATTGAGACGAAACGCGTATCTTAGCAAAGCTGCGCCCGGTTTGTAAATTGGTCCCCTAAATGAATTTGGGCGCTAACGACATGCAAAGAGCCATCGGCCGGGAGATTGGTCCCGGCCGATGGCTCGAAGGGCAGCTTTGTGGGTTAAATCTTTACGCCACAGCGGTTTACAGTCCAAGTTCGGGCTTCGTGACCAAGGTCACGGATGACTGGCCGCCTGAGGGAACGATTTCCAGGGGAACGCTCCAGCGGACTTCCGCGGTTTTGCAGAGGCCATCGACTCCTTCTTCGCAATAGTAGTACCGCAGCGACAGTTTCACGGTCGATTTCCCTTCGCCGGTTACCGGCGCCGCGATCGAAAACTGCGGCTTGGGCTCAGTCAGAGTGACCAATTCGACCTCGGCAGGGGTTGGGACCGGCCCGGTCGATTCCCCTTCCAGGTAATAACTAGTCGGAGCCAACGCGTTAATTTTCCAGCCGGGGGGGAGCTGAATATCAACATTCAGATTTACCTGACTGTCAGTCGCGGTCACTTTGGTCGGCGGCAGGACGATTTCTTTGGCCGAGGAAAAATTGGGAGCTTGCTTCACCTTGGGGGGGGAAGGGGGAGTCAGTCCGTCAATCGTCAGCGTTTTGACCTGGCCACTTTTCAGGTCGATCGTCCGAATCAAGTGATTGTTGGTGTCGGCGACGTACAGCTTGCCGTCGGCATAGCTCAGCCCGGCCGGCTCGTCAAAGGTTGGTTTACTGTCGTCGGCGCCATGTTCACCGGTTCCGGCGATGGTGCGGACTTCGCCCGTTTTGGCGTCAGCGACCCGGATTTTGCTGTTATAGGTGTCTGCGATATAGATCTGACCGTCGACATAGCAGACGCCCAGCGCGTGTTGCAGGCGAGCTTCGGTCGCCGAGCCATCCTTGTCGCCGAAGTCAAACAGCCGTCCCGAAGCAAGGTGCGCCGACCCGGTGACAGTACGAACTTTTCCCTGGGGATCGAACGGAACCGCTCGAATCGAGCTCCCTTCGCTATCGGCGACGTACAGCCAGGTTCCGTCCGAGGTCAGACCAGACGGTTGGGCGAACGACGAAAAGCCTTGTTCGTAGGGAACCGGGGGAAGCAGCGGGCCATCGACGATGTCTTCGCGACCGTTGCCGGCGTACGGACCAATCTCCGATCCGTCGAGTTTCATCTTCCAGATCTGATGGGGACCAGCCATCGCGATGTAGAGATCGTCTCCCTTGACCCACAAGGCCCACGGGCTGTTGAGCGCGGTCTCGAGCGGTTTGCCCACAAAGCGGTCGGGCACTTGCGATCGCAGCAAACCGCTTGCGGGGATGCCGGGCCACGAGTTGCGCCCTTGTTCTCCTTTGCCGGCAATCGTGGTGACTTGCTTGGTTTTCAAGTCGACCTTGCGGAGCATGTGGTTTTCAGTGTCGGCGACATAGAGGGTATCGCCGTCGAGCGCCATTCCTTGCAGGTGATGGAAGCTGGCGGTTGCGTAGTCGCCGTCGGTCGTGCCGATCGCTCCATTGCCGATCGTCTCGATCAGCTTGCCGTCGAGCCCGGCGATGACGATCCGATTGTGATTGCTGTCCGCGATGAACAAGCGGCCTGACTTTTCGTCGGCCAGCACTTTGCCAGGAAAGCGAAGCGGCGTCGGTTCTTGGCTGTAGGCGAGCAATTCAAATCGAATCGGGGTCCGATCGAGCGTCCCTTGTTGTTCGTAGTACGGAATCGCGCGATTTAAGACCGCCGCGATTTCCTTCGCTTCAAATTCGCCGCTCTTGCCGAAGACGACGTTGCCTTCGGGATCAAGCAGATACATGGTTGGCCAACTACGGACAAAGAACGAATTCCAGATGCGGTGTTGGTCGTCATTGACGACGGGATGTTCGATTTCGTAACGCAAGATCGCTTCGGCGATGTTCTTGGCGTCGGCTTCATTTTCAAACTTGGCCGAGTGAACGCCGATCACCACCAGTTCGTTGGGGAATTCGTGTTCCAGCTTTTTGAGTTCTGGCAGAATGTGAATGCAATTGATGCAGCAATAGGTCCAGAAATCGAGCAACACAAACTTCCCCCGCAGGTCGCGCAAACGAACCGGCCCCGAGGTGTTCATCCACTCCATGTCAGTCGGAAACTCAGGCGCTGGAATTCGGCGCGGGAATGGTTCCGGAATTTTTGCCACGGCTTCACCCTCGGCAGGAGGAGCTTTTTCTGCAGGTGCAACATCGGTCTGTTCTGCTGCCTTGCGTCCCTCTTCTGCAGCTGCGACAACCGCCGGTTGGCTAGGGCCGCATCCGGTGGAGGAGAGAAGAGCAACTATCAACAAACAGATGCAGAGATTTTGATTCGTTTGCATCATGCACCTCAAATTTGTGGCGAAAGGGGGGATTAAAAGGGTGGGACTACTAGGGGAGCTATTTTTCATCTTAGCGAATTGCTGGCGCCGACCTAGAGAAAATCGGAAAGATGGTACGGTCATGGTAAGTATCGCAGCTGCTTCGGTGGAGTGAATTACGTAACAAATACCTGAATAGCGCAGCATCTACGAATGTCGTTGATTTGGGTGGAAATTTGTAGCGGTCCTACCGATTATTCCTAAGTGCAGCCGATTGTTTGTCGGCCGTATCGCGTTATGTTCAAATAGAAACGGGTCGATTCGCCGGTTTATCCCTGCCCCAAGTGGAACGAATCGGCTTCCCGCCTCGAAAAATTTGCTAAGGAGCCAAGCTCGTGTCTCGATCAGCAATCTTGTCGTTGGCATTTTGTTTGATGCTTGCTAGCGTCGCTTCGGCTCAAGACTGGGCTCGGAAAATGTTTAACGTCACGTCGCATGACTTCGGTACCGTCGCCCGCGGCGCCGACGCGATTTATGAGTTCGATCTGCAGAACATCTACGAAGAAGACGTGCACGTCACCGCCGTACGTTCCAGCTGTGGTTGCACTACCCCGTCGATCAAAAGCAATGACTTGAAGACGTGGGAAAAAGGGGCGATCGTCTGCAAGTTCAATACCGACAGCTTCCTCGGCGAAAAAAGCGCCACCGTTACGGTGACGATTGACAAGCCGTATTACGCCGAAGTCCAGCTCAACGTCCGTGGTCATATTCGCGGCGATGTCGTCTTCCAGCCAGGCGCCGTGAAGCTTGGATCGGTCGATCAAGGCGAGCCCGCTTCGGCCAAAGTGAACGTCGCTTATGCAGGCGGCAGCAACTGGCAAATCCTTGACGTGCGGAGCGATAACCCGCATTTGTCGGTCGAAATGTCAGAACCGAAACGTGCTGCAGGCCGGATCGCTTACGATCTGACGGTGAAGCTCAAAGACGACGCACCGGTCGGCTACATTCAAGACCATCTGACTTTGGTCACCAACGACGGGCGAAACCCGAATATCACGTTGCCGGTCGAAGGCAAAATTGCTCCAGCCGTGACCGTCAGCCCGGCCGCTTTGGCGCTAGGTGAACTCTCGCAGGGAGAATCGGTCGAGAAGAAGTTGATTGTGCGGGCCAAGAAGCCGTTCAAAATCACGTCGATCAAGTGCGACAACAAGTTGTTTCAATTCGCTCAGCCCTCGGACGAAGCGAAGTTGCTCCACTTTATCCCGATCACCTACACCGCCGGCGGCAAGTCGGGCAATCAGATGCAAAAGATTGTGATCGAAACGGACATCGCGGGTGGAGCCTCCGGCGAAACGGTAGCGACGGTCAACGTGAAAGACGCAGAGGTTACCGTCAACGAGTAACATCACTCGCGACATTGAATTTCAAAAAGGCGCCCCTCAAAGGGCGCCTTTTTTTCTTCATGGCCCGAAGCGCGAGCTTTGAGGTTGCGCTATTTTCCAAACTACGCCCGGTTGGCCGCGATAGCTCCGCTATCGGGGCGGCGCAGCCGTAAGAGGCATTGGTTCCTGGTAAGCAGTTCGAGGCCATTTCGCCATTTCAAACGGCGCGGCAACCACCGCTGTCAGGTCCGACCACGGCTCGCTGCCTCTTACCGACTTCGTCGGCCCCGATAGCGGAGCTATCGCGGCCAACCGGGAAAGAACGCAACGTCAAAAAGCGCCAGCGAGGGAAAAGCGGCAAGCTGTTTCGCGCCATGTTTGCACCGCCGTAATGCATGTCGACGTTAGCCGCGGTTTCTTGCCTCCGATTTTCCGTCGAAAGTCCGTTCCTGTCAGAAACTGCGGCTAACGCCGTGCGGCTGATTTTGGGAGAGATACGTCCTCTCCCGTCGATCGGCAGGTCCAACTAGATCGGCAGGCGCGACACGTCGGGGTAATCAGCACGATCGCGAAAATACGATTCGACTTTAGACATAATCGCCAGCAGTTGGTCCTCGCGCCAGGGGCGCGCGGCGACTTGCAGCCCGACAGGTAGACCGCGACTTGCGAACTCGACACGTTGGGCGCTGCGCTCCACAGGATCGGAAAGATCGGTGCGATCAGAGAGTTCGTTATCACCAACTTGCGAACAGGTGACAACGCCGCACGGAACGCCCAGTAGATTAAATAGCAGTGCGTAGCTGGCCGACGGCAATAGTTCGACCGCCATGCCGTGCAGGAACGCCGGCAGCGCATGCGGCGGCGTGATGACGGCGTCGATGTTGGCGTCATCCCACGATTGTTGGATGGATGCGACAAATTCAAGCGAAGCGGCGGTCGCTTTCCAGAGCGATTTCGACGAACGTGGCCCGGCCGCGACAAACAAGTCGGCCAGCTTCTTTTCTCCCCGCATCCGCAGCATTGCGGCCATCAGCGGGCGAATCCAACGGGGCGTTTTGGCCAGTCGCACAATTCTCGCGACCTCCGCATCTTGTTTGCTTCCTTTCAGGAGTTGGCGAAAGTCGTTGCCTCCATCGGCGCTGACCATCGCGAAGTAGTGCTGCAGCGCCGCCGGCACATTGGGCGGCGGTAGTTCGATCACTTCAGCGCCGCACTCTCGCAGCGCAGTGACCGACTCGCGAACAACGCGACGAATCGCCGGCGCCGCTTGAAAGTAGCCGTCGTCCTCCCAGTAGCCGATTCGAAGCTGGGTGAAATCGACCTCGCTGCTGGGAGCCAAAGCCGCGCGGCCGACATCCCCGTTTCTCCAGCCATATTCGGGGGACGAAAGGACGCGCAACGCAAGTTCCAGATCTTCAACGTGCCGCGCGAGCGGGCCTGTCTGATACTCGACTCCTTGCATGCCGCGTAAGTTGGCGAAAGCGCCGACGCGCGCCAGTCGGCGGTTGGTCGGCTTGATTCCGTGGACGCCGCAGAAGTGCGCCGGCAAGCGAATACTGCCGCCGAGATCGCTTCCCAGACCGAGTGGAGAACCGCCGGCCGCGATGATCGCCGCTTCACCACCGCTCGAACCGCCGACGCCGTGCTCCAAGCTCCAGGGATTGTTCGTGCGTCCATAGACCGGATTATCGGTCTCATGCAGGATCATCAGTTGCGGCACATTGGTGACGCCCAGCGGGATCGCGCCGGCGCTGCGCAATTGTTGGACGTGCGGCCCATCTTGTTGCGAGATCGATTGCTTGTGCGTCAGGCCAATCGTCGCCGGAGCGCCTTGCACGTAATAGCATTCCTTGATGGTGATCGGCACGCCATGCAGCAGACCAGGTTCGCTGGGGCGTCTGGCGTTGTCGAACGCTTGTGCGGTTTTCCGTGCGGCGTCAAGCAGCGAATAGACGATGGCGTTGATCTGCGGATTGACCTTTTCGATCCGCTGGGCATGTTGCTCGACCACTTCGGTAACAGAGAAGTCTCCAGCGACGACGCCTGCGGCGATTTGCGTCGCGCTTTTCCGCCACAGCAGAGGAGAGTGAAGCGGAGCGTCCATAGGGCGAAAACTCGAGAAAAACAACAAGGTCGGGATCGTCGGTTCGCTGTATGATAGACGATGTCCTCTCCTCGCGTCCTGCCTATGATCCTCCGCACGCTCATCTTGTTCTTTCTCTTGCTCACGCTGCAGCGCAGCGCGGCCGCCGATGATTTTCTCGCGGATGTGCCGCTGGGTCTCGATTGGGTGCGTGTGCCGCCTGACAATCCGATCACGCCGGACAAGGTAGAGTTGGGGCGGCGATTGTTTTTCGACCCGCAGCTCTCGCGGGATCGCTCGATCAGCTGCTCTTCATGTCACGATCCGGAGCATGGCTGGTCGATCGCAACTCCGCTCGCCCTGGGAGTTGCAGGTCGGCTGGGAGAACGCAATCCGCCGTCGATTATCAACACCGGCTTGCAGCACTCGTTGTTTTGGGATGGTCGGGCGAAAACGCTGGAAGATCAAGCGCTCGAGCCGATTCAAAATCGGGTCGAGATGGACATGGACCTCATGGACTTGGAGAAGCGCCTCGCGGCCGATTCAACCTATGCGGCGCAGTTTCAGGCTGCTTTTGCAGGACCCGTGACGGCGCAGCGCATCGCCCAGGCGATCGCCGCTTTTGAGCGAACATTGTTGGCGGCCGAGACCCCGTATGATTTGTTCCGCAACGGGCGAGCGACCGCGATGGATGACCAAATGTCGCGCGGATCGAGCGTTTTTTTCTCCCGCGCGAATTGCGGCGACTGTCATATCGCCAAAGTGCTGACCGATCATCAGTTGCACGATACCGGCATAGGAGCGGAGCCCCAAAGGATCCGCACTCCCATGCTGAGAGATCTAGAGCGAACGGCTCCTTATATGCACGATGGAAGTATAGCGACCCTAAAGGATGTCGTGGAATATTACGATCGCGGCGGAAATCAGCGCGCCGGACTCGATGTTCGCATGCGACCTCTGAAGTTGACCCGCGAGGAGAAAGCGGACCTGCTCTATTTCCTGCGAGCAGGGCTTCGCAGTCGAACCTATCCCAACGGGGAGTCGGCGCCTGGGATAGATTTGCCGCCAAACTCGCCGTAAAAAGAGAAATTGTCGCGAGAGCGTGAAGCTTTGGCGGAATCTGGGCAATTTAGCCGGAATCGTTTTCCGCCGTTACGAATCTTCGCTACAATACCGAGCGGAATTTGAACGTAAATCTTTGCTAGTATTGGGTCTCCGCTAGAGCGGAGCGTCGTCATGCAGCCAGACGACATGGCCGTAACAGACTTAACCACCAGTCAGTCGGTGGTGGTCTATCCTACCTACGGTTACCCGTCTGCCGACGGCAGACGCTGGGTTGTGGAAGTTCATGGCTGTATCTTTGAAAAGGTCCCCGACAATCTGCCGCGGTGGATCATGTTGCGTCTATTGGCGCGGTTGATGGATGCGACCCCAGAAGATCTGCAAACCGAGATCTTTCAGCAGCGGATTTTGGGTTTTACCGTCTACAAGCATCGCGGCAAGCAGATTGTCGTCGAGATCGGCCAGCGGCGCTATCGATTGCGAGAGCGTTCCGGCAAAAATGGGCAGTTTCGCGGCAAAATTGAGATCGATCGCGAAGAAGTCGAGTCGTATCTCGAAGCAAGCGCTGTCGGTGACTTTCTGCCGTTTCAATTGGTGATTGACGCCGAAGATGAGCGATCGTTTCCGGCTCGGATCCAACTGCTGGAACATGCCGGAATGTCGATTATTTCTGATATCGACGACACCGTAAAACATACCGACGTTGCGACCCGCAAAGCGATGCTGGCCAATACGTTCTTGCGAGAGTTTACGACGGTGCCGGGGGTTACTGAACTGTTCAAAGCCTGGGAAGGGCAGGGCGCTGCGTTTCATTACGTGACCTCTTCGCCGTGGCAGCTTTTTTCGCCGCTGGCCGAGCTGTTTCTGTCCGAAGGTTTGCCGGGCGGGACATTTCATATGAAATCGATTCGCTTTCGCGATCCCAGCGTTTTGCGGCTATTTATCGCCCGGCGGTGGGGGAAGCGGAAAGCGATCAAGCACATTTTGCAGACTTTTCCGAGCCGCAAGTTTGTCCTGGTCGGCGATTCAGGCGAAAAAGATCCGGAAACCTACGGCGTAATCGCCCGCAAATTCCCGCAGCAGGTCGAGCGGATCTATATCCGCGATTTAAGCGGCAAAAACTCGCATCCGGCGCGATATGCCCGAGCATTTCACAGCCTGCCGGACAAATCATGGCAAGTCTTCCGAGAGCCGTGCGAGATCGTCGATCGGCTCCTTTCTACTCCCGAGTTGCCGCAGATCTCCAGCCGCTTTGGGTGAAGTCGACAAAAAGGGCGTCGAGCCTCTTGCCAGGGTGAAGTCTTTGTGGCACGATATGCGGTTTATCTGTGGGCCCGCCGTCAGGCCAGGAGAACTCCGAGTTCCCGTCCGCAGTGAACCGAATTTACCTTCCGATCGCCTTGCGTGGTCGTTGTCGAACCGCTATCAGGAGTAGTTGATGGGCCATTATACAGGTCCTAAGGCCAGGATTAATCGTCGCTTGGGCGGCGTGATCTACGAGAACCGTGGCGCGATCAAAGGTTATGATCGACGTGCGACTCCGCCTGGCATGCATACCCGTCCCCGTCGCCCGTCCAACTACGGCGCTGCGTTGATGGAAAAGCAGAAGATCAAACATTATTACGGCCTGGGCGAACGCCAGTTGCGTCGTTACTTCGAAATGGCGAAGCATATGAAGGGGAACACCGGCGAACAGCTGTTGGTCCTGTGCGAACGTCGTCTTGATAACGTCGTCCGTCGCTCCGGCATGGCTTTGACCCGCCCGCAAGCTCGCCAAGGGATCGTGCATGGTCACTTCCTGGTGAACGGCGCGAAGGTCGACAAGCCGTCGTTCCAGATGCGTCCCGGCGACGTCGTGAGCGTCCGTAATCGCGAGAAGCTGCAGATTCTCTATCGCAGCATTCTGGGCGAAAACGGCAGCCAAGTCGCTGAGTTCGTATCCTCGGATCAGGAAACGTTGTCGGCTTCGTTCGACTCGATTCCGACGGCCGGAGACGTCAGCCTGCCGGTAGACGTCAACATGGTGGTCGAATTTATGTCGCGCTAACCGCGACGACTTATTCGCCAAGTCATTACGAGCTTTCCAGGGATTTTTAGGTGTGACCCACATCGAAGAATCCCTTTTTTTATGTCCCAGCAATCGAGCCATCGTCTCGATCGTTAGACAAGCGCTGAAAGAACCGACATGAGCCACACGCAGCTTGCTGTTTTGGGGGGTGGTCCCGGCGGATACGCCGCCGCCTTTCTCGCCGCCGACCATGGTATGGAAGTCACCTTGATCGAACAGGAGCCGAAGCTCGGCGGGACCTGTTTGCTGCGAGGTTGTATTCCCTCGAAGGCCCTGCTTCACGTCGCCAAAGTGATCGACGAAACCTACGACCTGCATGACGAATGGGGGGTCTCTTTTGGGGCTCCGCAGATAGATCTCGATAAACTGCGCGCCCGCAAAAACAAGGTGATCGACTCGATGTCGGGCGGTCTCAAGCAGCTCGCCAAGCGGCGTAACGTCACCATCATTCAAGCTCGCGGCACGTTTCTCGATAGCGGCACGCTGGAATTGACCGGCGACAGCCCTTCGATTCCGGAAGGGGGCAAGCTGACCTTCGATCATTGCGTGATCGCCACCGGTTCGGTCGCCGCCGTGCCGCCGGCATTCCAGGTTGACTCGGATCGCGTGATGGATTCAACCGGCGCGCTGGAGCTGAAAGAAGTCCCCGAAACGATGCTGGTCATCGGCGGCGGCTATATCGGTCTCGAAATGGGAAGCGTCTACGCGCAGTTGGGCACCCAAGTCAGCGTGGTTGAATTGACCGACGGCCTGCTGCCGGGCGCCGATCGCAACCTGGTTAAGCCGCTGCAGAAGCGGATCGAAGGCTTGTTTGAAGGTCGTTTGCACCTGAACACCAAGGTTGGTTCGATCGGCATTCGCGGCGACAAAGTGGAAGTCGCGTTTGAAGGCCCAGCCAAGTTTGGGACCGAACAGTACGATCGCGTGCTGGTTTCGATCGGACGTTGGCCGAACACCAAGGGAATCGGCCTCGAAAACACCAAGGTCGTCGTCAACAAGCGAGGCTTTATCGAAGTCGACAGCCAGCTGAAGACTGGCGACCCGAAATTGTTGGCGATCGGCGACGTGACCGGTGATCCAATGCTGGCCCACAAAGCGACGCACGAGGGCCGTACTGCGATCGAAGCGTTGCTTGGTCATCCGGTCGAATTCAAGCCGGCGGCTATTCCGGCGGTGATTTTCACGGATCCGGAGATCGCCTGGGCCGGTTTGATGGAAGAAGCGGCGAAAAAAGAGGGGCGCGAAGTCGAAGTCGTGATGTACCCGTGGGCCGCTAGTGGTCGCGCCCAATCGCTGGGTCGCTCGGACGGGATGACGAAATGGATCGTCGATCCGACTACCAAGGTGGTCTTGGGTTGCGGTATTGTCGGCCCCGGCGCTGGCGAATTGATCGGCGAAGCGGTCCTGGCAATTGAAATGCGAGCCGAAGTGGGCGACATCGCTTCTGCGATCCACCCCCACCCGACGCTCAGCGAAACTGTCATGAATGCTGCCGAAGTCTTTTTCGGAACGGCGACCGAGATTTACAAGCCGAAGAGATAGGCGACGTAAGTTGTTACGTCGTATCGGATTAACGGGGGCTCCCGATTTCTCGGCGGAGCCCTTTTCTGCGAAGGCGTTCTGGCGGAGAATACCGGAACGTCTGATTGTGTGGATTGTGCCGCTGGCGCAAGCGGGGGTTACCGCCACCGTCTAGCGTCCAAATTGAAGTGCGGCCTATACTTAGTGACTCATTCGGGGACGGATGTTGATGATGTCTGTCCCGACTTCGACTGCTGGATCCGATTTACCGCCATCCAAGAAGATGCCGGCGGTCGCGGCGCCCAAAGTTGGCGCCTCCGCAGTTTCCATGTGCTAGCGAGGAAAATTTAATGGCAGAAGCCAAGTTGATGCCCGCCGAAGAAAACATTTTGCGACATAACCCGGCGGCTCACTCGCAAGATATCGATCCGAACGAGACCAAAGAATGGCTCGACTCGCTCGACTACATCATTGAGAGCAAAGGGGGCGAACGGGTTCGCTATCTTCTCTCAGCGCTTGAGAACCGCGCTCACTCGCGTGGCGTCGATTTGCCCTTTGCGGCGAATACGCCGTACATCAATACGATTCATGTGAATCAGCAGCCTGCTTACCCAGGCAACCGCGAATTTGAACGCCGCATCAAGAGCGTCATTCGTTGGAACGCCATGGCGATGGTGACTCGCGCCAATCGTGACTTTAGCGGTCTCGGCGGTCACATCTCCAGCTACGCATCGGCCGCGACGTTGTACGAGGTCGCGTTCAATCACTTCTTCCGCGGTCGCAGCAGCGGCTACGAAGGGGATCAAGTTTACTTCCAGGGTCACGCTTCGCCGGGCATCTATGCCCGCGCCTTTGTCGAAGGTCGCTTGAGCGAAAAGAACCTGGAGAACTTCCGTCGCGAACTGCAGGACGAAAAAGGCCTTTCGTCCTATCCGCACCCGTGGTTGATGCCCGACTTCTGGGAATTCCCGACGGTGTCGATGGGCTTGGGACCGATCTGCTCGATTTACCAGGCTCGCTTCAACCGCTACATGCAAGATCGCGGCATCAAGAAGACCGACGGCACGCGCGTTTGGGCCTTCCTGGGTGACGGCGAATGCGATGAGCCCGAGACGTTGGGTGCGATCAGCCTGGCGGCTCGCGAAGGCTTGAACAATCTGACCTGGGTCATCAACTGCAATTTGCAGCGGTTGGATGGTCCGGTCCGAGGTAACGGCAAGATCATTCAAGAGCTGGAAGCGGTCTTCCGCGGCGCCGGCTGGAACGTGGTCAAAGTTATCTGGGGAAGCGACTGGGATCCGTTGCTCGAAGCCGATCAATCGGGTTTGCTGCTCAAGCGGATGGAAGAAGTGGTCGACGGCCAGTACCAAAAATACGTCGTCATGCCGGGCTCCTACATTCGCGAGCACTTCTTCGGCAAGTATCCAGAACTGCTCGAGCTGGTGAAAAACTACTCCGACGAACGTCTGGAGAAAATGGTTCGCGGCGGTCATGATCCCGAAAAGGTCTACTCCGCTTACAAAGCGGCGGTCGAATGCACTTCGAAACCGACCGTCATTTTGGCCAAAACGGTCAAGGGTTACGGCCTGGGCGAAGCGGGCGAAGGCCGCAACGTCACCCACAACCAGAAGAAGCTGAACGAGAAAGAACTCGCCGAGTTCCGTACCCGTTTCAGCATTCCGATCTCGGACGAAGAGGTGGTGAAAGCCCCGTTCTATCGTCCGCCGGAGGGAAGCGCCGAAATGAAATACCTGGTCAAGCGCCGCGAAGCGCTGGGCGGGTTCATGCCGACGCGTCCGACGACTTGCCCTACGATGGAAGTTCCGTCGCTGGACGACTACCAAGAGTTTCTCGGCGATAGCGGCGGCAAAGAGCTGTCGACGACGATGGGCTTTGTCCGTCTGCTCAGCAAGTTGGTCAAAGACAAAAACATTGGCAAGAACATCGTGCCGATCGTCCCAGATGAATCGCGCACCTTCGGTATGGAAGGGATGTTCCGCCAGATCGGTATTTACGCCCACGGCGGCCAATTGTACGAACCGGTCGACTCCGATCAGTTGATGTTCTACAAGGAAGCCAAAGATGGCCAGATTCTGGAAGAAGGAATCACCGAAGCAGGCTCGATGTCATCGTTCATCGCGGCGGGCAATTCGTATTGTCAGCACGGTATCAACATGGTGCCGTTCTTCATCTACTACTCGATGTTCGGCTTCCAACGTGTCGGCGACCTGATTTGGGCCGCCGCCGATACTCGCGCCAAGGGCTTCATGCTCGGCGGCACCGCGGGACGAACCACGTTGAACGGCGAAGGTTTGCAGCATCAAGATGGCCACAGCCACTTGAATGCGATCGCGTTTCCGACGGTCCGCTCATTTGACCCGGCGTTCGCCTACGAAACGACCGTGTTGATCTTTGACGGCATGAAAAAGATGTATGTCGACGGCGAAACCGCGATCTACTACATCACCATCGGCAACGAAAACTACGCGATGCCGGCGATGCCGGAAGGCGCCGAAGAAGGCATTGTTCGCGGCATCTACAAGTTCAACTCGCTTGATGCGAGCAAAGGCAAGACCCGCGTGCAGTTGTTCGGCAGCGGACCAATCCTGCGTTGCGTCCTCGACGCTCAGCAGATCCTGGCCGACAAATACAACATCTCCAGCGACGTCTGGAGCGTCACCAGCTATACCGAACTGCGTCGCGACGCCCACGCTTGCCAACGCTGGAACATGCTTCACCCGTTGGAAACGCCGCGTAAGTCGTACCTGGAAGAAGTGATGGAAGGGGTCCAAGGCCCGTTCATCGCGTCCAGCGACAACGTGCGAGCTTTGCCCGAACAGATTCGTGATTACCTGCCGGGCTCGATGTTGGTGCTTGGCACCGACGGCATGGGGCGCAGCGAAACGCGTGAAGCGCTTCGCCGTCACTTCGAGATCGACTCGGCCTCGGTGGTGATCGCCACTTTGTACCAATTGTTTCGCGAAGGGAAAGTCGACGCCAAGAAGGTCGCCAAAGCGATCAAAGACCTCGACTACAATCCCGAAAAGGTCGATCCCTACTTTGCGTAGGCGACCCTCGCGCACTCCTTATAAATCGATATCGACTCCGCCGGAGCAGCATCATGGCGACAGAAGTTAAATTGCCCGAACTGGGCGATGGCATTGATTCAGGCGACATTCTTTCGGTCTACGTCTCCGAAGGAGACGTCGTCACGAAGGATCAAAATATCCTGGAGCTGGAAACGGACAAAGCGACGGTCGAAATTCCGACCAACGTCGCCGGTAAAGTGACCAAAGTTCATGTGAAGACAGGCGATGCAGTGCCGATCGGCGGTGCGTTGATCTCGGTCGAAGCTTCCACAGGCGCCGCCAAGGAAGAATCGAAGCCGGCGCCAGCACCGAAGAAGGAAGAAGCCCCCCAGGCCGAAGCCAAGAAAGCGGAGCCTGCCCCCAAAGCGGCGGCGCCCAAAGCCGAACCGCCGAAACCGGCGCCGGCCCCTTCCCAACCAGCTCCGCCCCCAGAACCGGCTGTCACCTACGAAGCGCCGGTTGCTCGCGCGACAACTTCGTCGGCCGATCTGGTTTATCAACAAGAAGATGACGTTCCGGCGGGTCCGGCGATTCGCCGCTTCGCTCGCGAAGTGGGCGTCGATCTGCGTCGCGTTCGCGGCACCGGCAACAACGGGCGCGTAACGCGTGATGATGTTCTCGCGACCGTTCGCGAACTGAGCCAAGGGGGCCCAGCAACGTTGACCGCCGTCGCTCCGCCCAAGGCCGACAAGCCGATGGCGCCGCCGTCGGTCACTCCGCCCGGTGAACAAGGCGAAGACGCCTACGGCCCGGTTCGCATCGAAAAGATGGCGAAGATCCGCAAGACGATCGCCAATCAAATGGTGATGTCGTGGACCACCGCTCCGCGGGTCACCAACTTTGACGACGCCGACGTCACCGCGCTCGAAGCGCTTCGTCAGCAGAGCAAAGATGACTACGCGTCGGCCGGCGTCAAACTGACGTCGATGGCGTTCCTGGTTAAAGCGGTCGCGCTGGCGCTGCGGAACAATCCGTCGATCAACGCATTGATCGACATGGAAAACAACCAGGTTGTTTACAAAGAATACGTCAACGTCGGCATCGCCGTTGATTCGGAACGCGGTTTGGTCGTGCCGAACATTCGCAACGCTGATCGATTGGCCATTCCGGAACTCGCTCGCGATGTCCAAAAGCTCGCCGCCGATGTTCGCGGCGGGACCTTCAGCATGGACCAAATCCGCGGCGGCACGTTCACCATCAGCAACCTGGGCGCGATCGGCGGAACTTATTCGACCCCGATCATCAACGTCCCCGAAGTCGCGATCCTGTTGGTCGGCCGCTCACGCAAGCTGCCGGTCGTGGTCAACGACCAGATCGTGCCGCGAATGATGATGCCGCTGAGCCTGTCGTACGACCATCGCCTAGTCGACGGAGCAACGGCCGCTCGCTTCCTGAACGAGATCAAGACTTATCTGGAAGCGCCGAGCCGGCTGTTGCTGGCTCCGTAGTTTGCGTTGAATTCAAGACTAAAAAAAGCTCGCCCAATGTGGCGAGCTTTTTTTGTGCGCTGAGGGGAACGGGCCGCATTGCCAGACTGTTGGGCCCTCTGGTTTCTCTTCTAACGGGCGATTCCGATCACGACGCAAAAACAGACGCCAAAGCGATCGTTTGGCGTCTGTCAACCAATGCGATTCGTTACGCGTTCGCAGCGTTCGGAATCTCAAAACCCTTGCGGTCCGAGTCCTTGAGGAGCGCGTTGGCGTCAGCGGCGTGGTCGCCGGTGTGCCGTTCCGTCTCCGGATCGAACGTAAGCATCGGACCGACGACGTATTTGGCGCTGTCTTTCACGCCTACGCCCTTCGACATGATGTCGTGCAGACGACCGAAATGTTCGGCGGCGTCGGCATTGTCGCCAAACTTGCCTGTTTTCTCATTGAACGGCGCCTCTTCGCCTAAGCGATACGAGTTGTTCATCAGGTGTCCAAGCACGCAAGCGTTATGGGCGTCTTCGACGTTGCCGTTGGCCATGCTGGGGTCGTTGGCGCGGACCGCGGCGATAAAGCTGCCCCAGTTTCCGCCGGGCGTGACTTTGCCGTTTTCCACGCTTACTTTTTCTCCCTTGTCGCTTCCCTTGGGATAGTAGACGCCGCGAACGATACGACCGCCGTCTTCAAAGTAGTATTCGTTCTCGACTTGATGCTCGTATCCCTTGTAATTCACGTTGCGAACGTTGAAAAACACATGCTGGCCGTTGGGGTACTCGGCCATCGCGAACATGGTGTTGGGGGTTTCCCCTTGGTCGTCCCATTGGAAACGCCCGCCGATCGCCATGGTGCGAATGGGATGGGTTTGATCTTTATCGATCGCCCACCGCGCCACGTCCAATTGATGGGTGCCCTGATTATTGAGATCGCCGTTTCCGGTCTTCCAGAACCAGTGCCAGTTATAGGTGTGATAGTTGCCGTGGTAGTCGGTGATGTCGGCCGGGCCGCGCCACAGGTTCCAATCTAAATTTTCCGGCGGTTGCGAGATCGACTTGTCGCCGATGCCGCCGCGCGGCTTGCAGCAGTAACCGTACGCGATCTTCAGCTTGCCCCACTTACCGGCTTGAATCGCTTCGTGCAGACCGGCGATCTTGGCGTCACTCCGTCTCTGCGTGCCGTGCTGGATAACGACGCCATGTTTCTTTTGGGCTTCGACGGCGACGCGGCCTTCGGCCACATCATGGCTCATCGGCTTTTCTACGTAGACATGTTTGCCGGCTTGGGCCGCCCAGATGGTCATCAGCGAATGCCAATGGTTCGGCGTGGCGATCGAAATCGCATCTAGATTCGGGTCGTCCAACGCTTCGCGAACGTCACGGACACCTTTCACTTTGTACTTTCCGCCAACTTTGGCTTGCACGCTTTTGATCGCGCCGGCCAAAACTTTTTCATCGGGATCGATCAGATAGGCGATTTCGACATTCTCTTGGCCAGTCCAGCCTCCGATGTGGGCTTTGCCTCGGCCGTTTAAGCCGGCCACGGCGATGCGAACCCGATCATTGGCGCCTTGAACGGCTCCTGAAGCGGCGGTTCCTGTGAGAATCAGACCGGCTCCAGCAGCGGTTGATTGAAGGAATGTACGTCGATTGAAAGTTGACACGGTAAGCTCCGATGAAAAGTGAGACGGGGGTGATAACTTCGCCCTGCGGGGCTAGCGAGTAGATCCTAGGGTGAAATCAACGGTGGTGGGGCCCTGCTCAATGACCGCTTTCAGGGTAGTTCGCGTGTTGTACTTCGCGGGAAGCGTTTCTTTGGTGGGAACTGTGCCTGTGACATCGGGCGAGCCGGACGGTTGCGGCGAGCGAATGAGCACGATTTTCTCGCCAGCGGTTACGTTAGCATTATACTCGCCAGCGGTGATCTCGGCGAATGCCTCAGAGCCTTGGCGAACATCCTCGGGGGAAGTGAATTGAATCGACCCGGACTCGAGGGGGACTCCGTCGACTGTTACGGCGCCAGTGACAGAGTTGGTGGGTTCGAAGCGATCGGAATTATCCGCCTGGGCGCAACCCCAAGCGAAAAGCGAAAGGCTTGCAGTTAATATGCGAAGAATGGCGATCACGATAGGGAAGCCTTTTGAGTAAAGCGATGATTTACGAGATAAAAGACAGGCCCGACTTTTTCTCCCAAGCCTGTCCGCCGAGTGGTAGCTGACAAACTACAGGCTTAAAAATCACTCAATACGTTTCCGTCGTTTCTCACGGCAAGATTCGCTAGAGTCGTCGTACTAATCGTTTCTGCAATGAAACGCACAGACCCGTCTACTAACAGGACAAGCACGCCGCCGGGATGCGCCGACGTTAGCGGATGATTCCCACCTACACTTGTGCAAACGCCATCGGAGCAACTTGTCGAGAAAAATTGATTCTTGCCCGGATTGATCTGGTAGCGAAGCGTCGTGGTGTTACTTGGGCGTCCATTTGAGCCCGACGGCAAGACCGTGGTGTTATCATCGTTTCCAATGACGCCCATAAGAAAGCCATAATTTACCCCTGGACGAAAGTCGGATCGTACCGGGCTACTAGCAGTGCCGGTATAGACATAATCTCCTACTTCACCGACCGCCATAGTATTGCTGGTTCCGTCCGTTACGGTGCTGAACGTTTCCTGCGAGTTGTAGTGCAATAAACCGTTGGTCGCGTGGGTGCCGTAACTGCTAGAAGTGTACTCGGTACCGACCGTAACTCCGCCAAAACCGCCTGCCGCTCCCGCGATCGCCGCATAGTCGGGAGCCATTGTGAAAGGGTTCTCGTTCGCTACTTCTGCCATTGACGAAGAAGCGCAAGAATAGATGCTCAAAGTCGGAGATCCAGCATCAACACCGACAGCACTTTTAATCGACGCAGCGTTGTAATGGATGTCTGTCGTCAATTGTGCTGCATCGAATATGTTGCCCAGTTCTACGAATGGTAGAAGGTAGCCCATCCAAGAAGTACCCCATCGGCTCACGGTAGCTGTTCCGAAGGGAGCCAAGTTATTGGATGTTCCCGGAGGAAAACGCCCGAACGTATCGTGGAAGTTATGCAGACCGAGGCCTTGTTGCTTCAAGTTGTTGCTGCATTCCATTCGCCGGGCCGCTTCACGAGCTTGCTGCACGGCAGGCAACAAGAGAGCAATTAATACGCCGATAATCGCGATGACTACCAGCAATTCGACCAATGTAAATGCTCGATTTCGATTCATAGCTCGGTTCCCAACTAAAAAGGAAAAATAAGTACTGTTTCGAGTGCGTAGAAATGCAAACAGAAAAAACTTCGCTTGCCAGCCAGTAGGAAATCGTCGCATTATGGGGGGCTATAAAGTATAGAAACCTGTCATTTTCACTAGGCAGGCATTGTGAGGATCTTCAATAAAAGTTGCGAGTAATGTGCTTCGCCATGTCAGCACATAAATGAGAAAAAGAAGAGTAGATCCTACTACTTGCGCGTCGTTGTCGTTCCAGACGATGCGAAAACGGGCGACGCCTGCATTCTCTGTTGGCTCAAAATACCACGAGATATCATGTTCGGCAAGGAATTTCTGGAGATTGCCATAGAGCCAATTTCTCCATCGTGAATTTGAGATGGAGAGGGCCTAGAAATAGGAGAGAACTTCTAGGCGGCGTGCGAATGACTGTTGGCGAAGATCTCATCATACGGACAGCATTAAGGCTATAATAATGCGCCGATAGTCGTAGAGGGGGCAAATTGCCGGACGCCTTATTTCGCCTGCTTCAATCGGTTCTACGGCCCCAGCGTCAACGGCCAGACCAGCGGGATCAACACCAGCGCGGTGGTCGCCACGATCAACGCCAGCGGGATGCCGGCCACTAGATAATCACGCGGTTTATAACCGCCGGGGCCCATTACCATCAGGTTGGTTTGATAACCGATCGGCGTTAAGAACGAGAGTGACGCCGCTAATGCGATGGCCATGATGAAAGGACGCGGATTCAAGTCGCCTTCGATCGCTACTGCAATCGCGATCGGCAATAGCAGCGCAGCGACGGCGGCGTTGGTGATCATTTCGGTAAAGATCATCGCCAGCAGATAGATCACAACTAGCAGCAGATAAGGATGCGGGCCGACAATTTGCACCAGCGCTTCTGCGATCATGCTGGCGGCGCCGCTTTGCCAGAGGGCGCTGCCGAGTCCCAGCGCGGCGGCGATGGTAACAACTACCTGCAAGTCGATTGCGGCTCGAGCGTCCGACGATTTGACGCATTGCAGCAAGACCATCAACGCCGCAATTGAGAGCGCTGCGATCGCTGGATCGGCCAAGCCTCCTCCGCCAAGCAGAGCAGCAAGCGTCATCCACAAAATCAGGACGCTCATCAGTCCGGCCGCTAAGAGCGCGCGGTCATGGCGGCGCGGTTCGGCGCCTTCGACGCTGCTGACCAAGTAAAAGTCGCGGCTGTTGCGATGTTGGGCGATAAAGTCGCCGCGGGTTTGCAGCAACAGCGTATCGCCAGGCTCTAGTTCGATATTGCCGATCTTGTTGGTCAATCGCATGCCGTTGCGATGGACGGCGATGACCGCCGCATTGTAGAGAGCGCGAAAGTTCGCCTGACGGACGGTGCTGCCGATCAGCGGCGATGTACGAGACAAGACAACTTCGGTCATATGGCGCTGCTGACGCGAAGAAGGATTGAACTCATAGGTTTGATCGGCGGCCGGCACCAAGCCCGGAATCTTCTCGAGATCGACGATCGTCGAAACCACGCCGGTAAAGACCAAGCGATCGCCGCTGCGAATTTGATCACCCGGTGCGACCGGCGTGATGATGTCGCCGTTGCGATCAATTTCGATGAGATAGAGACCATGCAAGTTGCGAAGCCCCGCTACTTCCACCGTTTTGTTCACCAGGCGACACTCTGGCAGGACCTGCATCTCCACCAGATACTCGCGCCGCTGATCGCCGAGCTGTTCGATCAAGTCAGGCGATCCAGGCAGCAGCTTCTGACCAACGAACATCAAAAAGAGCGTGCCGGCGATCGCGCAGGGCAGCCCGACCATGCCGATCTCGAAGAAACCCATCGGCGCAACATATGGCAGCGCCGTCTGTCGCGAAGCGATCGCCGCCGCGTTGAGCGGGGTCTCCTCTTGCAGATGTTCGACTTCGGCTTGCATCGCCGTGTGGCTCAGTCGCAGCTGATCGTTGACAACCAACGTGGTGCTGGTGCCGATTAACGTGCAGACGCCTCCCAGGATGGTCAGGTAGCTAAGCGGCAGGAGAAGTTTCGACGGCGAAAGATTGCGCTGGCGGCACCAATCGATCAGCACCGGCATCATCATCGCGACCAACGCCGTGTTCAGGATAAACGCGCTGCTGGCGACAATCGGGCCGGCGATACGGCGGAGCGCCGGACCTTCGGACTTCACATCTCCCAACAACGCATTGCCGATCCAGTCGAGCACGCCGGTGCTGCGCAAGCCGGCTGCGACCACCAACAGCGCGCTGATCGCCAACACGGCGCGACTGGCGAAACCGGAGATCGCGACGGCGGGGGAGAGGACGCCGGTCAGCACCAAGAAAACCAGGGCCAACAAAAACAGCAGGTCAATCGGGATGCGACGCGTCACCTGCAGCGTGACAAATACGCTGACCGTTGTCGCGATAGCAAGCCAAGGATGCAGGAATTCAGGAACCATTCAATCAATGTTGGCGACAGGGCAGGCGAACAGCTGGGGAAGTGATGATTCTGAGGCTTTCGCCGCCGCTTGGGAATGCGGTACCGCTGAGATGGGGCGACTGCTTTCAGAATTGGACCATTGTAAACGGCATATCGAGAAGGTTCGCCTTCATATCTCGCATAACCTGCATCTCTCCTAGTATTCCCTGTTTGCCTGACGTGTCGCGTCGTCATTCGCCGATATGACAACTGTCACGCCGAATACGGGCCGCCGCGAAAGGATCTTCGTGGGCCCTCTCAAAAATACAATCAACAAATGCCCCCGCTGGAGACAACGGATGTCGTTCTTGGGCCTACGCTCGCTAGTTGTTCTGCTCGTTTGCATCCCCACCCTCAGTTTTGCAGACGGATTGCCGGGACCTTGCGATTTCGCCTCGTATGAGGCGAGTAACTTAGATGTACCCGCCGTCGCTACGCCGATTGCGGATTACGCCAAAACCGACTGGGTGAACAAGGCGATTCGCGATTGCCTGGAGCCTAATCGCACGAAGCCATGTGGTGGAAGTCGGTTTTCCCTCAACGTCGCGCAAGACCTCCGAGGTGGAAATCGTCCGGAAGTAGTGCAGTACGAGCTAGAACTCGCCTGGCAAAAGGTGAGCGAGCTCTTCTGGGAGAGCCCTGAGAATCCTGCTGATTTTCGTTTGGCTCAGTTCGACCTACGGATGAAAAGCCTGATCTCTCGCTCGCTGGAAGGCTGGTTGCCCCATTCCCACTCGGCTTCGGTCGCTGTAGCGGAAACGGTTACAGAAAAAGAACTTGCTGCGGTGGAAGAATTTATTTTGGACGAAGAATACGCCCAGATTGTCGCCGCTCGACCATTAGTCGAGGCGCAACTGCAAGACGATTGCCCGCCGATGCCGCCTGTCGTCGAGAACTTCGCTTTGGAGAGCGAGGGCAGCGACTCCGACATGATCGAACCCAATATGGTCGACGAGGTCGTAAGCCTGCTGCAAGACGAGGAGTCTCCGCTGACTGACGAAGAGATCGCCTATCTTCATTCGGGGCCATCCGACTTCGTCAACTCGCTCGATCCGTACGGTTATTCGGAATACAACGAATACCTGGAAGAGGAAGCGGCCGAGACGCCCCATCCCGAGCAGGGGGCAGCCTGGACTGTCGCCATCGCGACGCAAATTGTCGCCGCGACGCGTAGCACGCAAGAGGGGCTTCGCTGGATTGGGAATTTGAATCTTACGGAGCGGATGGAAGCTGCTCGACATGCTCATCAAGAGCGAGAGATCCGCAGCTATCGGACGGCAGAGCGTCAAGTTCTCGAGCGTTGGGATGCCGTCATTGACGGTTTCGAGCTACTTCGCTAGAAGGGGTCGCAAGCCGGTGAAGACCGGCAATTTGGGCGCCGGCGCGTGGGTGTACCGGTTCTCCGGAAATGTTAATCCAGCTAAACTTGCGACAATCGGTAGATTTTTGTAGCGTCTATTTCAGGCGGGAAATAGAATACAAGTTCAGTTGCGGAATGCAATTCTGCGCCTTCTGCTAGCCGCATCTGCTAAAACAGTGGGTATTCGCTGGAACAGGGAATCCCCTCCTCGACACATCCTTTCGACGGTTTTGGAGTCTGAATATGCCCAAAGGTGAGCGCATGGCACGATGCGTCCTCGCATCGCTCGCAATCTTGTTGGGTTCAAGCGTCGTTGGCCAAGTAATGGCCGAAGAAGCGAAGCTTGCCACCTATGAAGCGACAGGCGGAAAAACCTACTTTGCGATGAGCATTTCTCCGGGTGAGAATCTCAAAGCCGCACCGGGCGAGGTGGTGATTATCGTCGATACGTCGGCGAGCCAGACCGGCATCTATCGCGAAGACTCCCTCAAAACGCTGAAAGCGTTGCTTGCCTCACTTTCTCCGCAAACGCGCGTCAAAGTGATGGGGGGAGATCTGCATGCGGTCGCGATGAACGATGGTTTCGTCGCTCCGACCGGAGCAGAAGCGGACGCCGCACTGGCGAAATTGGCCAATCGAGCCCCGCTCGGTTCGACCGATTTGCCGACCATGTTGAGCGAAGCGGCGTCGCAATTCCAAAACGGACTCGATACTCCCCGCTCGATCGTCTACTTGGGTGACGGCGCCAGCCGCGCACGCTCGCTGGAAGACGCCGAACTAAAAAATCTGGTCGGCGATCTGACCAAGGCGCGTGCCTCGGTGGATGCGTTCGCCATTGGGCCGCAGCGTGACATTCAACTGCTGGCCGTTTTGGCCAATCAGACCGGCGGCGTGGTGATTGCCGACAGCAACGAAGCGGCGTCGGCGGATGCAGGCGCTTTGATCGCAGCGGCTGCTGAGACGCCTGTGATTTGGCCAACTGACGTGAAGTTCTCTAGTAACGTCTCGGTCGTCTATCCGAAACAAACTCCGCCGCTGCGTGGAGATCGCGACACGATTGTGATTGGCGAACTTGCCGATGCCGGCGAAGTGACCGTCAAATTGACCGGCATGTCGAATGGCAAGACGATTCCGATGAATTTCGCGGCGAAGCCGGAACCCTCGGACGATCAGGCCTACTTGCCGCAACTGATGGAGCTGGCCCAAAAGGATGGCGGGATGAGCCTACCGACGGTTGGTTCGGTCGGTCTGCGTGAGACGGCTCGCGTGATGCTGGCTTCGGCCGATTCTTTCTCAAAAATGAGTGGACAAGCGCTCGCGACTGGTGATGCGGTGGGCGCTCAGCGCTTGGCCGACGCCGCGCTGCAGCGTGATCCGAACAATCCGCAAGCGACACTAGTGAAAAAAGCGGCCTTGTCGCAGATCGGCGATGATGACTCGCTGCGAATGGTCAATGCCCAAGCTCAGCCAGGCGCCGACTTGGACGCGGATGAAGGGAACTTCCTGAGCGAAGTGCAACGTCAGCAAATTCGTCAGGCGGAAGTGATCAAGATCGAAGTCGAAAACGCGCTAGCCAATGCTCGCGAGCAAATGGGCGTTCAGCCCGCGATGGTGAAAGACTCGCTGAAACTGCTGTTGGAAAGTGTGGATCGCGCTCCCGAGTTGCAAGCCGACATCCGACGTGGTCTGCGTAACAAGATCGTCAGCGCCATTCAGATGGCGGATCGACGAGCGGTGCAGGTCGAATCGGAACGTCTGGAACGCGATGAGAACGCCGCGATCGCCGCCGAACGCATTCGCATTACCGAAACGTTACTGCGCGACGAAGAGCGGGTGCGAAGCATCATGGAAATGTTCAACGCATTGATGGACGAGCACAAATATGTCGAAGCCGAAGAAGCGGCTTACGCGGCTCGCGAGATTGACCCGTTGAACCTGGCCACGCATGGCGCCGTTTACAACGCCGAGTTAGTGGGCAATTTCTACAACATCGAACGAATTCGTGAACGCCGCTATAAGGGCGTGATCGATACGCTGTGGCTGGTGGAACAATCCCACGTTCCCTTCCCGGACGAACCGCCGATCGTTTACGCCGATCGCGAATTCTGGGAAGAGATCACCCGCCGTCGTAAAAAGTACTCGTCAGTCGACTTGGCGACTACGGGCGACGCCGAGAAGAAGATCTTTGAGCAACTCAACGAGCCGACCAAGATCGCCTTTATCGACACGCCGTTGGTCGAAGTGGTCGAATACCTGAAGACGCTGCACGGCATCGAAATTCAATTGAACAACCGCGCTCTGGAAGACGTCGGTCTTTCGCCGGACGTGCCGGTCACGCGTAATCTGGAAGGTATCAGTCTCCGATCAGCGCTTCGCTTGCTGTTGAAGGAGTTGGAACTGACCTATGTGGTCGCCAACGAAGTGTTGGAAATCACAACTCCGGAAGACGCCGAATCGGAACTGGTGACCAAGGTTTATCCGGTCGCCGACTTGGTGATGCCGATTCCCTCTGGCGGCAGCGGCTTCGGCTCTGGCGCCCAAGGCGGACAGAGCGGCAACTTTGGCGGTGGTGGAGGTCAAGGTGGCGGTGGCTTCGGTGGCGGTGGTGGTAATCAAGGCGGTGGCGGTGGTTTCTTTGCCGTCGATGATGAGAAGTCGGTCTTGAAGCTGGGGCCGACTGTTGAAGCGGAAGTGAAGACTTCGGTGGAAGCAGCCCCAGTCGAAGCGATTCCGGCAGTCGAAGCGAAACCAGAACTGAAATTAGAAGTTCGTGAAGGAGAGGCTCGTAGCGCCGCTTGGGATCGGTTGCTCGAATCGGGCGCCGACGTTCCTGCTTCAGAAGTTCGCAGCGAAGTTCGTCGCATGATGAACTCGAAGCAATACGATGAAGTGACCGCGCTGATTCAATCGTTTCTGCGCCATGGCCAGCCGCAACCTTGGATGTACGAGGCGCTGGGAATGGCGATGCAGTTGAATCACGCACCGAAGGAAGAAATTGAACGAAGCTTGATGTCGGCGATCGATTTCAGCTCGGGCCCAGAGCACATGCTTTATGTGGCGATCTATATGACTCGCGTTGGGCTCGACGAGCGAGCACTTAAGCTGTTTCAGGAAGTCGCCAAGATCGAACCGCTTCGTCCTGAGCCGTACGCCTTAGGTCTTGCAGCCGCCAAACGCCTGGATGATTTTGACGGCATCCGGTGGGCATGCGTCGGCGCTTTGAAGCAAGCTTGGCCGACGGAAAGCGTGAAGATCAAAACCGAAGCGTTCCTCTCCGCTAAAGCGGCTCTAGGCCGGTTGCAAAAAGAGGGACGACTCGATGAAGCGAAAGCGTTTAGCCAAGAATTGAACGAAGCGTTGATTCGCGATTGCATTGTGAACGTCTCGTGGACCGGCGACGCGGATCTGGATATTGCCGTGGAAGAGCCGGCTGGTACCGTCTGCTCGCTTCGCAACCCTCGCTCGGTGGGCGGCGGAGTTCTGCTGGGTGATGCGGCTTCTTCGTTAAATCAACAAGACGACCAAGGATTCTCCGAGACTTACGTTTGCCCGGTCGGTTTTCCCGGCGACTACAAACTGCTCATTCGCCGTATCTGGGGTGAAGTGACCGCCGGCAAAGTGACCGTTGACGTTTACACCTCGTATGGGGCCAAGCAGCAGAAGCACATGCGTCAGCAGATTCCGCTAGGCGATACCGCTGCGATGGTTAACTTCACCTTGAAAGAAGGGCGTCGCACCGACAGCCTGGAAGAGAATCAAGTGCAAGTCGCCGCCAAGGCGCATGCTGAAATGGGCCGCGCCGTTTTGGCCCAAGCTTTAGACAGCTATTCCGATTCGTATAGCAGCGAATCGTTTGGGACGGAACGAGAAGAATTGGCCAATACCCGCCCGTTCATTCGTAATCGCAGCAGCGTTGGTTTCCGACCGCAGATTACCGTGTTGCCCGAAGGCGTTCAGTTTACGGCGTTTGCCGTGATCTCCGCTGATCGCCGCTACGTTCGCTTTACCGGCTTCCCCAGCTTCACGCAAATCGGCAACGTGACGACGTTCAATATCGGTTCGGGCGATTTCAATACGATTGAAACCGGAACGGGTGGCGGAGGAGCGAATAACAACAACAATAACAACAACAATAATAACAATAATAACAACAACAATAATAACTAGGCGTTTCTAAACGCGTTCGCGAATCAGGCCGGGTGCTGCGTCGAGAGAAAGATCGTCGTAGCTTCCGGCCTTTATTTTTTCCCACGCGATCGCTCCCATCACCGCATTGTCGGTGCAGAGGGCGAACGGAGCGATGATCAATTCGATCTGATGTCGGTCGGCCATCGCTTGTAACGCATCACGAAGGCGGCGATTTGCGGCAACTCCACCGCCAACACACAGTCGGGTGCGTCCTGCTTTTCGGATCGCCAACTCCGCTTTGCCAACCAGGCAATCGACGACTGCCTGTTCAAAGCTGGCGGCAATGTCGGCGCGACGTTGATCGGAGATCTCGATGGCGGAAAAATCGGGGCGACCAGGTCCAGCGATTTCGTACCGGACCGCTGTCTTGAGGCCGCTAAAGCTAAAGTCGAGTCGCGACGAATCTTGGAGAAACGGCCGCGGAAAAGGGATCGCCTGCGGATTTCCATCCGCCGCACATCGAGATATCGAAGGTCCGCCGGGATAGGGAAGTCCCAACATTGACGCGACCTTGTCGAACGCTTCGCCGGCCGCATCGTCGATTGTTCCACCCAATGGGACAAACTCGGACGGACCAAGGCAGTCGTAGAGACTCGAATGCCCACCGCTGACAATCAAGCCCACGCAAGGAAATATGTCGCGGCCGGCGGCGAGTCGACAAGCGTAGATATGTCCGTGCAAGTGATTAACGCCTACAAGCGGTACGCCCAATGACCAGGCGAGCGTCTTGGCGACCGAGACGCCAACCAGCAGCGAGCCAGCCAAGCCGGGAGTATGCGCAACCGCGACGGCGTTGATATCGGTTAGGGTCAGTTTTGCTTGGGCGAGCGTTTCGTCGATCACCGGCATAATTCGCTCTAGATGAGCGCGTGCGGCGATCTCCGGCACAACTCCATGGAATCGCTGGTGAAGCTTTTCTTGCGACGCGACGACGCTTGCCAAGGGCTGGAGATCTTCATTAATAATAGCTGCGGCTGTCTCGTCGCAGGTAGTCTCGATCGTCAACAGGTTCATAAGCCGTAGCTGCGTAATTAAGGGGATGCTGGTTCTGGGAGTTTCGATTCGAGATATTCAAGTCCCTTCGCCAACACTGGGTCCACTTCTGCAAGCGGCGGTTCTGGCGCTGGTGGATGCGGAGTGAGGGTTCCCATGTCGCGTCGGCGGCGATAGTTCTGGAAGGCGGCGATTTGCTTGGGCGTCATTTTGACCTCCATGTCTGGCGAAGGAGAAACGCCCCACTCATCGGTATCTTTGGCGTCCGCCAGGCGATGGATATTTTTACCGCTAGGACGATGATAGCTAGCGGTCGTCAGCTTCATCGCGCTTTTGCCCTCTTCTAGATTAATGATATTTTGCACGCTGCCTTTGCCCCAGGTTCGCTGGCCGATCACGACCGCACGGTCATGGTCTTGCAGGCAAGCCGAAACAATTTCGCTGGCGCTGGCGCTAAAATGATCGACCAGCACGGCGACGGGAACGTCGACAAGGGTCGTGTCGGGGACGGCGCTCCACTCTCGCTTGGGGGTGTTCCGGCCTTCAACGCTGACGATTTTCCCGTCGTTGATAAAGCGATCGGAAATCTCGATTGCGGCGCTGAGCAGCCCGCCGGGGTTAGAACGCAAATCCACGATGAGCCCACGGATTTCGTCCTTCTTCAGTTGCTGAAGTACGGCGGCGAACTCTTCGGCGGTATTGCGGCTGAAGATCGTAATACGGACGTAGGCGATCTTTTGGTCATGATCGTAGATGTAGTCCCAGTCGTTGTTCTCTAGACGTTGGTCGCCGAGGACGGTTTGCAGTTGGATCATCTCACGCTCCAGCACGACCGTTTCGGTTCGAAACTCAGCCGGATGATAGATCACGAGTGAAACGGTCTCACCCTCGTCTCCCTTCAGACTAGCGATCGCGTCGTCGATCGTCATTCCTTTGGTGCTTTGTCCGTTGATCTCCAAGATGCGATCGCCGGCGCCCAGTCCCGCGTCATAGGCGGGACCGCCTACCAAAGGACTTGCGATGATCAGTTGGCCATCTCGCGAGTCAATCTGGATGCCGATGCCGCCAAACTGTTGATCGATGTTGGTGCGAAAACGGGCCAGTTCTTCCTGGGGGATGTAGGTCGAATGGGGGTCTAGTTCGGTGATGACCCCACGAATCGCAGCTTCGATTAGCTTGCGGCGATCGAGCTTTTCCACATAGTTGCGATCGACCTGATCGAGCGCGTCGGCGAACATTTGAATCAATTCGACATAGTCATCATCGATTTCGGCGTAGGGAGAGGGCTGACTGGCGCTCGGTTCGCTGGGCGTTGGGCCAGCCCCCCAAGTCAAGCGTTCCAGGGGAAGGAGCAATGCGAAAGTGGTCAGCGCGGAGAGCGCGAAACTAGCAGGATTTTTCCACATGGGCGTGACTGCTCGCAGGGCGTACTTACCAAGGAATAAGAGAACGCAAAAAAGATTCGCGGACTACTGAAGTATAGAGTACGCCGGCAGTTACGGCAATTAAAGAGGGAGCAGCCGTATCGTCGGATTGCCGGGAGAAGACATGGGCGACAGCCAAGGTCTACGTTTATGCCGCGATTCGAGATTGCACGCGGCGATTTTGCTGATCGTTGTATCCATCCAGGCAATGCTTCAAAAGAAGTTCGCTACTTTCACGCCAGGTGGTCGGCGTGATCGACTTTCGACGCGGAGGAGGATTCTTGCCAATGCCGGCGTCCCAAGCGGCAATTTGCCGAGCCAGGTCGCCGGGGTCATCCAGAGCGCAATAGCTGCACTCTGTCCCACCGACTTCGCGATGGATCGGAGTATCGCTGGCGAAAACATGCTTGCCATACCATTGCGCTTCAGCGATCGGTAATCCAAAACCTTCGACGATCGAAGGGAAGACGGCGGCCCGCGATTTTTCGTAGCAGTAACTTAGCTCGGAGTCGGTCGCGTCATAAATGGCGAACAACTTGGATTGATAGAGCGGATGGTTCTCGATGCGCTGGATCACGTCTTTGCAAAGTCTGGTCACTCCGCCGATCAGGCAGAGCTTTTGGTCGCCTGACGCTTCCCAGAGTTGGTCGAAAGCATCCAGCGCATATGCGTGGTTCTTGCGCGGATCAAAGGTCGAAACCATGATATAGGGCGCATTATCTTGATCCACGAACAAGTCTTTGATTTCCTGGCGCACTTCACCGCTGACGTTTCCAAGTTCGGCGCCGTTTCGCGAGGCTCGAATATCGGTGCAGATGTCTTCACCGGGAAACAACTTTGGCAGTTCCTCCACGAGCGTATCCCGAATCGTTGAAGAAACGGTAACGATCAAATCCGAATGGGTGGCGAATTGTCGAACGTAATCCAGGAACACGGTCAGAGAGCCTTTTTTCACGAATTGCGGATGCGTCAGCGGAATCAAATCATGCACCAGCGAAACGACAAAGGCGCCATTTTTGCGTGCACTGGCTACCGCCGGCCAAATATCGGGTTGCGACCAGTAGGCGTCAGGCAAGACCAGAATGTCTCCTTCGCCCGGCAAGAAGCCGGTTCCTGGATGGTCCCAGGTCGCTTTTTCCACAGCGGCAAGGACTTTCAAGGGAAGTTTGAAGGCGCCTTGGTGATGCGGCAGTGGGAGAAGCCAGGTGCGAACTTTCGGCGAGTGGAAGCAACGACAAAGCGCTTCTGCAAAGTATCGATACCAGCCAGGCAAGTAGTTCTGAATGTTGGCGCGCATTGCGGCTGATGTCCAACAACGTCTCCTGTTCACGCTATTCTGCGGATCGTATAGGGGCGTGTGATGAAATCGGTCATGGCGCATCGTGACAGATTCGACATGAAGTTGCGAATGATCGACGATCTGCGGAAGTTGGTCGCCAAGCTTGCGAACTACCCGCTGAACGCCGTTGCAGAGTCCACTGTTATGGGCGTGGGTTCCGTCAAGAAATAACCGCTTGGCAGATCGGGGCGACGAACTTATTTGAGCAGACTCGACATGGTCTGAAACTACGTGCATTTCGCTCTCCGTAGCGATTCATTATTGCTAGACGACTTGTTTCGCTTGCGAAATATCGACAAGTGTTGTTGCGATCAAGCCGACTCTTAGATTGTTGGAAATATTCCCGGAGACGTGAGTATTCGTCTTCATCAAATTTGGTCAACGTATTCTGACCAAGGCCTACTATGCGCTCGATTGTTGGCTTGATGAGTGTAGCGAGTTGTGCTGACTTCACCAACATCATTCGGCGTTGTTCAACGATTCAACGCCGATGCAGCTCCGTTGTATTCGACCGAATTCACGTTTCTAAGCGGCGCCGGAAATTGCCGACGCATTCGCAACTCCGGCTTTGCGGATGATCAATCCAATAGATGTTGTGACAAAGCGATCTTGGGAATCCAAAAGCTTCAAATGCGGGTTGCTCGAGTACGGGAATATATCGACATGTTCATCTTCCGGAGTATTCCCGGTATCAAGCTGTAGCAGCTCTACCGTGTGTCCTTCCGCTTGCAAATCGCAAAAGATCGCCTCGATATCTTTGCGGCGAAAGAAGACAGTTGTTCCCTCTTCGATTGTTTTTTCGCAGGAAGTCAGGTTGAATTCGGTGGTATGAACGGCGATTCCGCCTGGCTTCAAGCACTTTAGTTGCTCTCGCAGGAATCGCTTTCCTAGCTCGATCGAACCGCAATGCTCGAAAGAGCATGAAGACCAGGTGAAGTCGAAATCAGTGAGATCCTCAGGGATCTGGTTCATGTCGACAGGCCGAAAGCGAACATTGCGGCGGAATTGCTCCTGCTCGCAGATTCCTCGATTGTTGAGATGATCCAGGCAAGTCGCCAGCTGGTTGGTATTGGCCCAGACTTGGGAGCGATCATCATCGGCGGCCAGATCGGATGCGATGATTTCGCACCCTAAGCTGGCGAACAGACTTGGAAGAGGCTCTTCTCCGACCGCGAAACCAAGTCCGCGTCGTCCGGCGGAGAGTAAGCCCCGTTCATAAAGCGTTTGAGCGATATAACAGAACTCCCAGAGCTTTCGATGCAAGTGCCAAGGTTCGTGCATCCGCGCCGTCCATGTGCGAAAAGCGGGCGACTCCAGCTGGCTACGCGTGCATAAGCAAGACTGAAGCGTGTAGTTGTCAGTATCGCTTGAACTGGAGAGTCCAGCGGCATCAACGACGCGCAGTTTGTCATAATTAGGAGCCGCATCCTGGCTGTAGATCGACTGATCGCCGATGGCCGTCGAGGCCCCATAGGGATTTTTGCGTTGGTGAGGGAAAGGGAACCTCAGGAATCGTTTGGTCGCTCGAGTAAACTTTCGCAGCATAGTTCTGTCCTTAGATTGCATCGGTCATGATGCTTCAGGCGAAACGCAATTGGTCTTACGCCGCTTTCCGGTCCAACACGGTTTCTTCACGATAGAGTTCGTAGTAGGTCGCGCTCGTTTTTAGGAGGTCTTGGTGCGTGCCGACCGCTTCGATTTGACCTGAATTCATGACGACAATGCGATCGGCAAGCTCCAGGGCGGCTGGGCGATGAGTGATTAGGATTGCAGTATTGTCGCCGACGCAGCGCTCGAACGCCGAGTGAATCAAACGCTCGCTCTCCAGATCGACCTGGCTGGTCGCTTCGTCGAAGATGAAAATATCTGGATTTTTCAACATGGCGCGAGCAATCGAGATGCGTTGTCTTTGACCGCCCGAGAGGGACGAACCGGACTCGCCGCAATTCGACTGATAGCCATGCGAAGTATGGGTGTGGACGAATGCGTCGACTTCGGCGGACTCACCAACGCGAATGACTTCTTCATCCGTAGCGGTTAGGCGACCATATCGTATATTCTCGAGGATCGAATCGTTAAACAGGACCGTATGTTGAGTGACCAGGCCGATACGGCCACGCAGATCCGCCTGTTTGGCGGCGCGGAGATCAACGCCTCCAATTGTGATGGAGCCTTCATCAGGATCGTAAAATCGTAGCAACAGATTGATGAGCGTGCTTTTTCCGCATCCATTGGGGCCGACGATCGCCACCTTTTCGCCTTTGCGAATGGTTAGTTCGGTTTCCTGCAGTACCGTGACGCTCTCGTTGTATCGAAACGAAACGTTGTGAAAGCAGATATCGCCGTTAACGAGCGGAATTGGGTGCTCGGGATCTTTGATTACAGGCTCAGCGCCGAGAACGGCGTAGACTCGTTCGGCGCCGGCGACTCCTGCTTGAATCGCGCCGAAAACGTCTCCCAGTTTGCGGATCGGATCAGCCGCCGCAATCAAGAAGGCGTAAAATGTCATGATTCCGCCAAAGTCCATCGGTTTATCCGCCAAGCGGATTCCCAAAATATGCGTCGCTTGGTTCAGGACGAGGTAGCCGCCAGCGATGAGCGAAAGGCAGACCATTCCGATTCCCAACAACTCGTTGTTGGATCGCACGAGCGATGCGTAGATCTCCAGTTTTATTTGTTGACGGTAAACATCGTCGGTTTTCTGAATGAACCGTTGATTTTCCAGGTCCTCATTGCCATAGGCTTTGACGACGTGATATCCGTTCATAATCTGAATAAAGAATCCAATCAGTCGGCCACGTGCCTCCATCACATGCACACTGGTCCGTTTGATCGACTTGGCCAACAACATCAGCAGATAGGCGGCCAAGGGGCAGACTAGCAGCGACAATAACAATAGTCGCCAATTGATGTAAGCGGCGCCTGCCAAGCAAGTGAACATCTTGGCCGGTTCACGCAGCGATTTTCCAAGCAGGATTGAGATGGCGTTGCCGACAGCGCCGATGTCGCCGCCGATGCGAGCTGTCGAATCGCCGGTATCTTTCGTGGCCGATTTTCCCAAACGCAGGTCAAGCATTTTTGCAAAATATTGTCGCTGCAATGTTTGGGAAGTGCGAAATGCGGCCCGCGACATCAGCACGATACTGAGCATCAGAAAGACGCACTTCAGCGCAGTGCCGATGGCGAGAAAAGCGACGATCCCCAGCAGCGTATTGAAGGGACTCGTGGGCGCGTACTTTTCAATCCATGGCTTTGTTTTCTCGACGTTTTTCAGTCGCGAATTCCAGCTCTCCACCATCTGCTGTTCGGTAGCAACCGCGGCCGAATCAACATTTTTTTCGGCGCGTAGAGCGGCGATTTTCGCATTCCCTTCGGCAATCGCCGTCGTGCAAGTCAACGTTTCGCGCTCAGCCCACTCATGCAGATTCTGCCCTTTGAAGATTACCTCTGCAAAAGGATAGACCGCTCCGATGTTGGCGCCCCAAAGGATGCCGACAAGAAAGGAGCAGATGACAGACAGAACGATCGACCATTTGTACTCGCGCCACGCTAACCGAATCGCTTTATTGAGATACCGCATGTCTTGATTACTGAATCCAGTTCCTGGCGATGCCGGATAGTCATCTATCCGCGCGCTTTAATTCCATGTCGAAGCCAACGACACCGACAATCGATCGCATAGGTTAAGGTCGCCAAGCTGGACGAACAATATCAGATTGCCGGCAATCCTTTGGAAACGAATCCAGACAACTCCATTGGAGGAAAGTAAGCGATCTCAAAGAAGGCGCCGTCCGCCTAGCGACTTTGATAGAAGTGAACGGCATGAAAGCGTGCTAGCATCCCCTCGCGTTCGCTACTGAACAGGAAATAGCTTTTGTTGCTAGATCGGCGTCGTGACATTGCTAAACCGGACCAAAAAACAACGCCTTGTGGGCAAATTGGCATTGGTTCAATTTACGGCGTTCGGTATGTTTCCAGCGTCAAAAGGAATCCGTCACGCGTCGCGCTAGAGGTCCGCCTGCACGATTTAGGTGTGACGTGTCAACTTCACGTTTTGCGGTTGCAGAACTGGATGAATATCTCGCCCTGATGGGGTGGGTTTTTGCACCCGAAGACGAGATCGTTCGTGAGAAGCTTAGTCGTTCCGTCAATCACGATCCCTGTGTGAGACGATGACGCCAGGCAGGAATTGAACTATCGGGGCGCACTCAATACAAACGGCGATTGAGAAATAATTGGCGTCGTCCAATTTGTCATACCATTCCATGTTACAAGTTGTTCTCGATCTTGAAAAACTGCGTCAGCCGTATTGCGGTTTAGGGCAGTTTGCACGGTATCTCGGCGACACTCTCGTCGAAGAGTTGAAGCTGCGCGGAATCGAGCCCATCATCTTGGCTCGCAAGCCGCAACTTGCCCATTTTTCGCATGTGCGCAGCTTAGAGGCGAATCTGTGGCGCAAAGAATTTTTGCAGCGTCACTCGCGTCGATTTTACCCGGGTGCGCTCGACAAAAATCTGATCTGGCATGCGACCCATCAGCAGACGCGCTACTTGCCGCGACATCCGCAGACGCCGGTTTTGCTGACGATCCATGATTTGAATTTTCTGCGGGAGAAGTCCTCCGCCAAAATTGCTCGCGAACGACTGCGACACCAACGGATCATGGATCGAGCGACCGAGATCGTCACGATTTCTCAGTTTGTCGCCGAGGAAGTTCGTGCAGAGATGAACGTCGGCGAAAAACCGATTCATGTGATTTACAACGGAGTTTCGCGAGCGCCGACCGAGCCAGTGCGCCCTGCTTTTATCAGGGATGATCGACCGTTTCTGTTCTCCATCGGACTGATTCAACGTAAGAAGAACTTTCACGTCCTGATTGATCTGATCGAGCGTGCTGGCGACTATCGCATGATTTTGGCCGGCATTAAAAGCGACGCCTACGCGGAGGAGATCGAAGAACAAATTCGTCTACGAGGTCTCAGCGATCGCTTTTTGCTGCCTGGTCCGGTCAGCGAAGGGGAACGCGAATGGCTATATCAAAATTGCTCGGCGTTTTTGTTTCCTTCGATCACCGAAGGATTTGGCTTGCCTCCGATCGAAGCGATGCTCGGCGGGAAGCCAACGTTCCTTTCACGTCGCACGAGTCTGCCGGAAATCGGGGGAGATCTGGCGTTCTACTGGGATGAATTTAGCGGCGACCATCTCTATCAGCGGTTTGTAGACGGCATGCGTCGCTACTCTGAAGATCCTCTCTACGCAGAGCGACTCAAAGCTCACGCAGGTCAGTTTTGTTGGCGCAAAGCGGCGCGGCAGTACGTTGATCTCTACGAATCGATCGGCGGAATTCGACGCAGCCACATTTCGTCCGCCGCGTAACGCGCTTACGTACCGGCACGTGGAACGGCATCCTGATCAGGGGGGAGAAGTGGCCTGATTTGATGGAAAAAGCTTGCTACTCCGTGCTGTTAGTTTTATAGTGGGAATTAATTGAGAAACGGTTCCCGCTAACTAGCATTTGATCCTCTGGGGCAGGGCGTCACGACAGTGATACCAGAGGTGGGCCAGTCGCTATTTTCAAGACGACGCAATCATCTTGATGTTCGATCGCGCGGTTCGATTCAAGTCCGTATAGCTAGCGGGAACTTTTTCTTTGCGCTTTGCCGTTTTCTGGCGCGCCGGTCGAGTTTCTTTCATTCGACGTCAACTTGGCGCGATTATGCAACCGATACTAAGCATGTCGGGGGGGCTCGATTCGTATAGACGGGAAGCAAAATGAATCCGTTAGCTATGGCGCCGCTAGCAATCGGAGCGGCAGGTATCGCCGCGCACGCCGCTTCGCGCATCTCTGGGGCGAGTTTCGGGCAACTTTTGTCGCTCGGCGAAAAGTCGGTCGAGCCGTCAGCTCTGGTGGAATCAGAGGACGAGCAAAAGTCGTCGGCCCTCGATTCTCTGTTCGCGTCCTCTGGCGATTTGAACGGAGCGTCGCTCGAAGATCTTTCGGCGACGACCGAAAAGCTGGTTGATGAGATTGAAGCCGCGATCCGGCAATTGCTGCAGAGCGAAGGAATCAATCCAAGCTCCGAGTTTCAATTCACCATCAATGAAAGCGGCGAAATCGAAGTCGATGGGGCCGGAACAGCCGACGATACGCTCGGGAAGCTGATCAACGGCGATGCGTCACTGGCCCATAAGATTCGCCAGGCGGCCGCGAATCGCAGCTTGATCGAAGCCGCCGCCAAGCATCAAGATTTCTCGGCCGCCTACAATCAAGATCCCGGCCAATCGGTCGACGCCTATCAGGCGCTCTTCAACGAGGAAGATCAACGCGCGGCGCAGTTCACTTTTCGCGACGCCGAAGGGCTATCGCTCGACTTGGCTTAAGGCCAATTGCTCGATCAAACGCTCGGCCGCTTGTTCTCCGCTATGAATGCAGGTTGGCACGCCGACTCCATGATACGCGTTGCCTGCCAACACGAGCCCTGCATGTTTCGCCGCCTCCGCTTCGATTCGTTCCACGCGTTCCAAGTGGCCGACATGATATTGCGGCATTTGAGCGGTCCAACGACATACCGAAAACGTTTGCAGCTCGCCTGCTAGTCCGATCAGATCGGCAAGTTCTTCCCTCACGATCTGACGCAGTTGCTCATCGGGCAATTCGTTCAGCTCTGGATGACAAGCGCCGCCGACAAAGACCCGAATCAAAACGGAGTCGTCCGGCGCACGTCCCGCAAACTTGTAACTCGCAAAACTCGCGGCCAAGATCCGCCGCTGTTCGACTTCGGGAACCACAAAGCCGAAGCCTGCGATCGGCTTGGCGATTTGGCGGCGATCGACCCCCAGCAACACAATCGCACAGCCAGCGTACTCGATTTGCGCCAACTCATGGGCCAGTTGCTGGTCTTGCGCCTGGAATAGCAAAGCCGCGGCAGGCGCCGGCGCGGCGACAACCAAGCCGTCATACGTTTCGGATCCTTCCTGGGTTGCGACCTGCCAACAACCGTCCTCTGGGCGAACTACCGAGCGGACCGGCGAATTCAAGCGAATCGATTGGCTTGGCAACCGCGCCGCGATCGCATCGACCAAAGCTGACATCCCTCCCCGTGGAGCGACGAACATCGAGTAGCGGGCCCCGCTGTCGGCACTCCCTTCGCGAGCTTTTCGCTGTCGCATGCCGCGAATCAGGCCGCCGTGCTGGCGTTCCATCTCGACAAACTGCTTCATCGTCGCGGCGACGCTCAGCTTCTCTGGATCGGCCGTATAGATGCCGCCGATCAACGGTTGCACGAGCCGCTCATACGCTTCGATCCCCAGCCTGCGGACGACGAACGCTTTCAGGCTTTCGTCGCTGGTATCTTTTCGCGGCGAGACAAAATACTCCCACGCCAGTCGCAGTTTGCCGCGCCACGAGAGAATCGGCGATTGCACGATTGGCCAGGCCTTGCCGGGCGCCATCAACAGAAAGCCTGCCGGCACTTCGACCAGACGTCCCCGACAAACGACGTACGCTTTGCGCAGCGCATCGTTGGTTGGCAGCAGTTCGCTTTCGATCCCCAGCCGCCGACAAAGATCAACGCCCCACGGGACGTTAGTAATAAACGTGTCGGCGCTCTGTTCGGCGAGAAAACCATCTTGGCGGCGAGTCTCTAAAACGCCCCCCAGTCGCTCGGCCGCTTCGTACAACACCACCTCGGTCGTCGGCGCCAGCTCGCGCAATCGATGGGCGGCCGCCAATCCGCTGATGCCGCCGCCGATAACGGCAATGCGTGTTGCTTTAACTGCGGCGGCGTCCAAGGGGCGGTTCTCCAGTGCTGGGTCGTAATCTAGTAGTGTAGCAAATCCCGAAAAAGATGCCTTGCCGCACGAAAAGAAGCCGAAAACCGACCAATTGGTTGCGTCCAGCTGCGCCCGCTTGTAGGTTGCAAGCTACTCCTCCAGCGGATTCTCGACTCCACCCTCAGCGGCGTTTCTACATCGGTGAGGCCGCGACGATGGATGACCAAAAGCAAAAAAAAACAGGCGGAGCGTCCGTGATGAAATGTTATCGAGCGGTGATCGTCGGATTGGGGCTACTGCTCTTCGGTCAGTCTGTCGTGGCCGAAGAACCAGCGGTGAAACTAGCGGACCAATATCTGCAGGCCAGCGCTCCGCACGATCCGAACGAAAAAGTCCGCCAAGCGCTGGCGTCCCCCACGCATCTTGCCTTTATCGACACTCCGCTGATTGAGGTTGCAATCTATCTCGGTACGCTTCATAGCATCGATATTCAGTTCGATCGCAGGGCGATGGAAGATGTCGGCTTATCGAGCGATCATCCGATTACCATAACAGCCGACGATTTGAGTTTGCAGAGCGGCTTGCGTCTGATGCTTGCCGAACTGGAGTTAACCTATGTCGTCGATCAGGCGCGATTGCTGATCACCACGCCGGAGGCGGCGGAGAGCTACTCAAAGGTCGTCTTTTATCCCTGTGCCGATTTGATCTACCCTGCCGGTCCCGGGGATGTCGATGACTCGCAGCCTGACTATGACGCTCTCATCGATCTAATCAGCATGACGGTCGAGCCCGAGAGTTGGTCCGATGTCGGTGGTCCCATGCCGGGGATTCAACCTGTTGAAAATGGAATCATCGTCTGCCAGTCGGATGAGATACATACAAAAATCGCCGCGCTATTGGCCTCTCTGCGCACGGCGAAGTCGCTCCCCTCCGACGCTTATGATCCCACGCCGATGGATGCTGTCCCCCACGTCGACGCCGCCGCGTTGCCAAAGTTACGAGCTTCGCTTGACCATGTCGGAGCGGCTAAGTTGGTGGATACGCCGTTGATCGAAGTGGCCGCCTATTTGTCTCACCTGACTGGTTCGCGGGTTTTGATCAACAACCGGGCGATGGAAGATGCGGGGATCTCTCTCGAACTGCCGGTGACCTGCGATTTCGAGAAAGCGTCGACGCGCGTCATTTTGGACACACTGTCCCAAGAACATGAATTGGGGTATGTCCTGGAAAACGAATCGATTCTTATCACGACCCCAGAAAATGCAGAGTCGCACATGGTCGTCAAAGTCTACCCTGTCCGCGATTTAATCGATTCTCGTAGAGACCTCGATCACCGTCGCATCCTTGTTCTTGGTCACGGATTGGGCGGCGGTGGATATTATTTCGACGCCGATCAGCCCGACTTTGATTCGTTGATCGATGCGATCTGCGGCAGCATCGAGCCCAATAGTTGGGATATATGGGGAGGCCCCGCTTCCATTGCCCCATTTCAAATCTCGGACGCGCTCGTGATCGCCCAAACCGAACAGAATCATGACAAGATCGCGCAGCTGTTGTACGAAGTTCGCACCAAGCGCCAACCGCGGCCAGAGATGTCGCCCGCTGCGAAAGCCAATCTGGCCGAGCCTGTGCTCATCCGCTATCCCATTCCCTTAGATGACGACGGCAATGATGCGATCGGCAAACTCGCACAATTGCTTACTCTGGAAGTCGCCGCCGAGGCCTGGAATAACGAAACGCTTTACGTGGTATCGTTGGGGAAAACGACGTTGCTGGTCAAGCAGTCCCCTGAGACGCACGCGAAAATTCGCCAATGGCTAGGTCGTCTCTATCCCGAAAGCGAATATGCCCAGCGACCAGGTTGGAGCGGTCAGGGCGGCACAGGCTCTAACTGGGGAAGTTGCTATGCGCCCGAGCTGTTTGGCGAAACGCCAGGCGAAGTCGGCGGCGTTCCGCCCACGCCAAAAATCATGCAAGACGCCGTGAAGAGCGGAATGTAGTCCGTCCCTTATTTCCAAGGAACGCAAGATGGCCAGTCGTGGGATCATGCTGATGTCGCTTCTCTGCTGCGGCTGGGCGTCGCCGAGTTGGTCGCAAGAGACGCTCTCGATGGATGATATGACGCCGATGCAGGCGGAGTCAAAGCTGACGTTCGTCAACTATGATTACCAATCGCTCTTGGTCGATGAAGAACGAAATGCGCCTGACTTTCGCCCCCTGATCCAGTTGATTCAACGATTTGTTGCGCCAGAAAGTTGGGAAACGAAAGGGGGAAAAGGGCGAATCTTTGGCGTCGGCGGCAGCTTGTTGGTCTACCAAGATTCGCGGGCACACCTGGAGATCAGCCGCTTTACCCAGTTACTGAAGTTCGCGCAAACGAAAAGTTCGTGGTATCGCGGTCATATTCTCGGTACGCAATTCGGCGACTTCGCCCTGGAGGCGTTTCCCTACTACGAAGGCGATCGGAGCATGCCGTTCGCACTCGTTTACCCGCTGCGCGACTTGCCGCAGCAACAACTCGCGTTCGTCACCGATCGCGATTCCACGGATCGTGCGCCAGGATATCGATCTTTGACCGAATTGTTGAAGGCCGTACCAGAGGCCGACAGTTGGCAAGAGCAGGGAGGCGTCGGTTCGATCATCCACTTGCCGGTAGCGAACTGCATGATCATTGTTCAGCGGGATCCAGAGCATCGGCAGATTGTCGAGTTTTTGGGAGCGCTGCGCACCAATCGACACGGCCTCGGACTCTTCCGCGCCGGAGAATCACGAATCATCGAATATGCGCTGGTCGACATCGAAACAGGCGTCCTTTCGACCGAGAAGCTGCGCGACGTCGCGGTGCGGCTGCAAGACGAATTGAAGAATCTGCGGTGGGAAGCGAACGATCGGTTCATTATCGTGGATGATAAGCTGACGATTTCGCAAACGATCCAGGGTCATGCAGCGGTCAAAGCAAAGTTCGCCAAGTGGGGACTACGGTTGATGATCGATTTACCCAGAGATGCCGCCAGTGACAAGCGAGTACCGTCCGATTTTTTGTCGCCTACGATATTGGGCGACTAATTCAACGGCCCACCTTATTGCGTTTTCCCGCTCCACGGGCGAGACTGGGCGTTTTCGCTTGGTCTCCCTGGTTTAGCTGCAGCGCACGTCGTGAAGATCGGTTCGACCCAAATCGTAGAGACATTCGCCGAAGCGTTCGGCATGCGGTATTGCCGCGTGATCGTCACGGCGCATGATCGTTATTGGCTGGAAGCGGCGACGCGTGAACTGTGCGGCTATGGCAGCTCGGTGATTGCCTGCGACGCCGAGGTCGGCGTCGAACGTTGGCTTTCGCCAGACCAGTCGCCCGACGGACGCGTCGGCGTATCCATATTGGCGTTCGGTTTCTCGACCGACGCGTTGGGCAAAGCGATCTCCAATCGGATCGGACAATGCGTGATGACCTGCGCATCGACGGCCGTGTTTGACGGCTTGTCAGCCAGTGAAGAACGCGTGCCGCTAGGGAAGCAACTTCGCTTTTTTGGCGACGGCTTTCAAAAGAGCAAAGTGGTCGCCGGTCGGCGATACTGGCGCATTCCCGTGATGGATGGGGAGTTTCTCTGCGAAGAATCGTTGGGTGTCGCCAAAGGAGTCGCCGGCGGCAACATCTTGATTCAGGCCGTCGATCAAGCGACCACCTTAGACGCCGCCCGACGCGGGGTGATCGCGATTGAAGCGTTAGCCGACGCAATCACGCCGTTTCCTGCCGGAGTCGCCCGTAGCGGCAGCAAAGTGGGTTCGCGCTACAAAGGCCTCCGCGCATCGACCGCCGACGCCTATTGCCCAACGCTCCGCAGTCGCGTCGAGTCCAAGGTGGTCGACGGCGCCAACTGCGTGCTGGAGATCGTCATCGACGGCGCAACCGAAGCGGCGGTCGCCGCAGCGATGAAAGCGTCGCTGCACGCCGCCGCCGGAGAAGGAGTGCTGGCGATCTCGGCCGGCAACTACGGCGGCAAGCTCGGCAAATTTCACTTCCACCTGCACGAGCTCCTCTCTTAAAATTGTCGATTGACGAAGCGCACAGATCTAGTTCCGCTCACAAAAATCCGTAGGGTGGGTGGAGAAAACCGCGATCAAATTCCGCCGCCAACAATCGACACGATCGGTTTGCGCAACCCACTTAAGACCCCAGTGTCGCCTTTCGCTCCGCGAAAGTAGCGTCCTATAGCTCGCGCTGCTTTCGCGGAGCGAAAGGCGACTATGGACCAGCCGCGTTGGCTCTCAAAAATTGTCTCTTGACGAAGCGCACGGAGTTGGGGTCGACTGCAAAAACTGTCGGTTTCGCGGCGGTTTTTCGCTGCGCGGTTTGGCTGTTTGGACTTTTCGTGGGGGACAATTTGCATGACGCTCAACGAACTTCGTCGACTGATCGCACGTTTAAGCAATGACCAAAAAACGTGGCGCGTCGACTTCCAGACGCGCAATCTGACGCGGGGCGAAATCGCCGAAGCGCGTTGGTTGGCCGTGGTTTTGATGCGGCCGGATCTCTTCACAAATTGCAACGTCCGGTCTGAATATTTTCAACATCAATCGCATTACGACATTTGCGTTGCGATGCTGCACATGCGGAACAAACGGATCCGCTGCGACGACCTGCCAGAGCTCCTCCGTCGGTTGGCGCAAGCAGGCTATCACGAAGAGAGCGCGATCGAAATGTTGTGCGACGTCTTGCTTTGCTGCGGCCAAATCAAAAATTTTGACGACTATGCCAAGACGCTGCAAAAACGTTTTGAAGCGCATCAAGCGGCGATCGAATTGTCGCCGGAGTGCGGACTCGTCCGACTCGACATCGCGGGCGGCGCCAGTCCGTTTCAAACGTTGACCACCGATCAATTGATCGCGCAGCAAGAGCCGCTCGAGTGGTTGTTGCCGGGGATGTTCGTGCGCTATGAACCGGCCGTGATCGTCGGGCCGAGCAAAAGCATGAAGTCCTCGATCGCGGTCGACTTGTGCGCGGCGCTGGCGCGCGGCGGCAAATTTTTGGGCCAGTTCGCTGTCGAGCGTCCGTTTCGCGTCGGCTATGTCAGCAAGCATGACGAGCGGCAAGCGCTGGCCGATCTCGCGCGGCGGTGGAGCGACTCCAGCGGCGTCGACCCGGGCAATTTGCCGAATTTGATTTGGTCGTTGGCGGTCGCCGACGCTTCCGATCCGGCGCACCTCGATCATCTGCGGGCATGGATTCGCCGTCATCAACTCGAAGTGATTGTGATCGATCCGCTGCGTCTCACTTCGACCGACAAACAGACGCAAGCAGAGCAACTGCACGACCTGGTCCGCTGCTGCATTACGGCCGGCGCGACGCCGATTTTGTGTTGTCAGTCTCGCCAAGCGATCCCCCGCAACGCGACTCTGGCGACCGATGTTTCGGCGAGTCTCGATTTTGCGCGGCAATGGATGTTGATTCAGCGCTGCGAAAATTATTCGCCCGGCAGCGGTCAGCATCGGTTACGCATGTCGTTCGGCGGCTGCGCCGGCCAAGGAGGCGTTTGGGGCGTCGATATCGACGAAGGAAACTTGGAAAATCCGCAGGGAAGAAGTTGGCGCGTAACGCTGCACGATGTTGAGTCGATCGAAGCGGAAGCGGCTGCCTGCGATGCGGCCGCGCAGGAGCAAAAATTGCAAGCGAAAATTCGGCTCGCGATCACGCGCATGGATCCAGAGCAAGCGACCAAGTCGAAAATCCGCGAACAAAGCGGAATCAGCGGAACCAAGTTTGCTCCGACATGGGACCAGATGATCGCCGCCGGAGAAATCGCCAAGACCAGTCAAGATCCGGAAGGAAAACGCTGGGCCTATGCCCGGTACCACCTGGCCGATCCGCCCATGCCGATAGAAAAAAAGGAACCGGTCCAGTCCAACGTTTTAGTCCCGACCAATCACCGGCGCCATGCGGCGGAACCCAACGATCCTCAGTCTGATGTCTCGGACGCCATGCTCTTTCTGCGAAGACGCAGTAAGAGCATGGCGCCGGGGGAAAAAGAAAGTCCTGTCCTGTCCAAGGTTCAGTAGTCGCAGATCTGCTGGAGAGTTGATCGTCGCCTTTCGCTCCGCGAAAGTAGCGTCCGCTGTCTTGCGCTACTTTCGCGGAGCGAAAGGCGACGATTGGTGGGTGGCGAAAAAAAAGAGGGCGGTCCGGTCCGATGGGAGCATCGCGTGCCGGAGGTCGCCCGCTTCGTTTCTCGTTTGACTTGCCTAACGACTAGGCTTCGACTTCAAAGATCGCTTCGACTTCGACGATCATTCCGCCGGGCAATCCGCTAACGCCGATGGCGCTGCGTGCGGCGATGCCGTTGTCGGGGCCAAAAACTTCGGCCATCAATTCGCTGAAGCCGTTGATCACGGCTGGGTGCGCGGTGAAGTCGTCAACGGCGTTGACCATGCCGAACGTTTTGACCAGTCGTTTGACCTTATCGAGACTACCGAGATGCGCTTGCAGCGTCGACAACATCGCGAGGCCGGTTTGACGCGCGGCGTCGTAGCCTGCTTGTTGATCCACGCTCTGGCCAACCTTGCCTGCCGAGAGGGTTCCATCCATTTGCAGCGGGCCATGTCCCGAGATATAGGCCAAGCCGTTGTGGACAAGGACCGGCTTGTAAACGCCCATCGCTTTGGGAGCCGGGGGGAGTTCCAATTTCAGTTCGGTGATTTTGGCGTCAGCGCTCATCGTCTTGGGTCTCGTAACTTCTGGCGGAAAAAAAGGTCGAAATGCATGCGGGAGTATAACACCGGCGGCGTGCGTCATAAACGGGCCACCAGCGCACGCTTTGCCCAAGCTGGGCGGCTGTTTGCGCCGGTCGCGGCGTCCGCGAAAAGAGGGGCACTTTTCAGGGCAAAATCAATGCGCGGATCTGTGGCGAATCTTCACGTTGATAGCTGCGCAGGCTAGAATGCGACCTTCTCACTCGACGCGCACAATTGCTTACCACCGTATGTGAACCCTGGGGAACTCGCGAATGAACGTATCGATTTTTCTACGCCTTTGTTTGATGATGTTCATTCAGTTTTTCATCTGGGGGTCATGGTACGTCACCGCGTACCTCTATCTAGGGAAGATTGGGTTTGGCGGTCCTGAGATCGCTTGGACCTATTCGGTGGGGCCGATCGCGGCGATCATCTCGCCGTTTATCGTGGGAATTTTCGCCGATCGATTTTTTGCGACCGAACGCGTGCTCGGCACGTTGCATATCGCCGGCGGTTTGTTCATGTTCGCCGCAGCGACGGTGATGAATGTGGGAGATCCGACCACGGTCGATCCGGCGGCGTTGCCGGCGCCATGGCTGGTGAACCTGCTCTTTTTTGGTCACATGTTGTGCTATATGCCGACGCTGTCGGTCACCAATACGCTGGCGCTGCATAACATGACCAACCCCGAAACGGAGTTTCCGCCGATTCGCGTGTTTGGCACGATCGGTTGGATCGTCGCCGGCGTGTTGGTCAGCTTTCAAGCTTGGGACGCCGCGATCAATCTCTTTTATCTCGCGGCGATCGCCGGCATCTTGATGGGCATTTACAGTTTCACGTTGCCGCATACGCCGCCGCCGGCGAAGGGAACCGAACTGCGAATTGGCGCATTGATCGGCATCGACGCTTGGGGAATGTTGAAGAATAAATCGTTCTTCATTTTCATTCTCAGTTCGTTTTTGGTCTGCATTCCGCTCGCTTTCTATTACCAGTTGGCAGGCAAGTATGTCGACGCGTGCGGCATTCCGAATCCGGCGTTCAGCATGAGCTTCGGTCAGATGTCGGAGATCATTTTCATGATCTTGATGCCCCTCTTTTTCGCACGCTTGGGCGTGAAGTGGATGCTGATTCTCGGCATGTTCGCGTGGGTCGTCCGTTACGGCTTGTTTGCAGGAGCTTCGTTTGACGGCACGTTTTGGATGGTGATTGTCGGCGTGGCGCTGCATGGTATTTGCTACGACTTCTTCTTTGTCACCGGCCAGATTTATACCGACAAAGCGGCGAACCCGGCGATTCGTGGACAAGCTCAAGGGTTGCTGGTGCTGTTTACGTTGGGGCTGGGCATGTTCGTCGGCGCCCAGATCGGCGGTCAAGTCGAGAATGCGTTGACCGCTCCGAAGGAGAAAAAAGACGAGCTGATGGTCAGCGCCGCCAAGATTGAAACCGGCATGAAGTCGTTGGAGATCGCCAGCAGTGCGGCGAGTCAGCTTTCGGCGCAAGCCGGAACGATTGCCGAAGAGGCGGCGCCAACCATGGTAACCGTCAAAATCGGTGGAGACGTTGCGCCATTCGAGGGAACCTTCTCGACAGCCGATGGGCAGGAGAAGCTGCAAAAGGAGATCGGTGAAATCGGCGTTCAGCTGGATGTCGCGCGCGAAGAACGGTCGACATTGCTGCTGCAAACGCTGAATTGGTTCTGGGTCTGGCTGATCCCGTGCATTTTCGCCGCTCTGATCATGGTGATGTTCGGTCTGGTCTTTAAGGATGTGCCGACTGCCGCCAAAGCGGACGACGATTCGCTGCCGCCGGCGCATTAAATATAGGAATAGGCGCCGCGCCAGAGACGTATTTTGCGTTTCTGCGATCGACAAAAGTGAAAAGACAGGGGCTCGTCGAACTCGGCAAGCCCCTGTTTTTGCGCTTCGAGAGCAAGCTTGCTCTTCGCTTTCCCCGCTGTTTTCTCGAGGAAACAGCCGATTCGGAAAACTTGGCGGATTTTCTCCAGATTTTCTAAAGCGAGAGATTTGACTCGTTTGGGATCCGACCTAGGTTTCAAGTGAACAAGGGAGTAGCTAACGCAAAACCTTGCTCGGTGACAGAACGTCGCCGTCATTTCCTGTCTTTTCCGGAATTCTCCGAGCAATCGTAAAACTCGTAATTTCGGTCAAGCGGGCAATGGCCTGCTGCCAGACGTCCTCGAAAAAGGCAAACCGATCGTGAGGTCGGGACGCAAAGCCAAGGGCCACGCAAGTGGACGCCAGGCTGCCGAAGGGTGCGCTCGCGAATGTTCGCAGCGGTAAGAACCTCGGAGGCGAGAGTGAGGGACATGGCGAAATTCGTCGTAGGTTGATTTTCAGTTGCAATTTGCAGGCCGACGTCGGAGACAACGTCGCGGCTGAAAGTCAAAATCGCATCCTTGTTAAATGCCGCTTTAGGCACTTGTGGAGATCTCATGAACATTCTCGCTCAAAAGATTCAGAATTTCCTGGTATCGGAAGATGGCCCCACCGCGGTTGAGTACGCCGTGATGTTGGCCCTCATCGTGATCGTATGCTTGACGGCCATTCAGGCCATCGGCACCCAGGCGAACGCCACGTTCACCAAGATTGGCAACGACATGTCGACCGCCAATGCGACCGGCGGCGCCACTCCGTAGTCGCTTGCGACGTCCAGCAGAGCGTGCGAAACACGTCGCACGTTCTCCACGTTTATTGGAAAAGCCCCTTTGACGTCATCGGCTGGTCGATGTCAAAGCGGGCTTTTTTTTCGCTGCGCGAAATCGCGGCGAAGGGGATGGCAGTGACGCGGCGGCTTAGCTCGCCAACGTCGTGAAAAGTCGCAGAAAACGTCCGGCAACGCCCGTCGTCACGTACGGCGCATGCTACGTTTTCTGATAATTTCGCGCTCTTTGCGCGGATGTCAACGATTCATGCAATGACCGAGGCTTGATCTCGGCGGAGAGCTACCAGGAGAGAATCATGGAATACGTAAACGATTTGGGCGCGTCGATGGCGGAACATTGGCCGGTTTGGGTAGTGACCGTGACGTTGATCGTTGCGGCGGTGATTGACGGCTTTCAGCTGAAGGTCCCGAACTGGATCACGTTCCCATTTATTATCGCCGGCTGGACTTACAGCGTGATCGCTTTCGGCTGGGAAGGTCTCGGCTGGAGCATGCTGGGCACCATCGTCGGACTGGCCTTACTGCTGCCGGCTTACGCGATCGGCGGCATGGGCGCCGGCGACGTGAAACTGCTTGCCGGCGTCGGTGCTTGGATGTACGGCACGCACACTTTTTACGCTTTCTGCATTTCGGCTGTCGTCGGCGCGGTGCTGGCGATCGGCATGGTCTTGTTCCGAGGCGCTTGGGAAAAGCACTCGAACCAGGCCTGGATGATTTTGAACGAAATCCTGACGATCCGTGACCCGAATCAACTTTCGGCGATCGCAGCCGAGCGGAAGCCGACGATGATGTTGCTTCCCTATGGCATCCCGATCGCGATCGGATCGATCGCTTACTTCATATGGATGGGAATGCTGGTATGACCCCCACAAGAACCGTCGCAGTAGAAGCCGAGGTAAATAGCGAAACTTGGACGCAGTGTGAAACTGGGTCGACTTTGACGCCGCAGAAGTTCAGGTTACATCGACCTTGTCGATTGTACCGATCAAAACGAACGGGAGCGGCGGTTGTCGAGTTTGCTATCGTGGCTCCCCTGTTTTTTCTGTTGGTGTTCGGCATGATCGAATACGGCAGGATGGTGATGGTTCAGCAGGTGATTACCAACGCGTCGCGAGAAGGAGCTCGACGAGCGGTTCTCGACGGGGCGACTACCAGTGAAGTAGTCGCAGCGGTCGAAGAGTTTCTCGAGCAAGCTGCGGTGAGCGGCGATAACTTAGAAATTCGCGTTTCGCCGGATCCCCCCGGCAACGCGTCCAACGGCGATCCGGTGGGGGTGACGATCAGCGTGCCGTTTAGCGACGTCAGTTGGATGCCTTCCCCGATGTATCTGGGGGGAACGACGTTGGAAGCGAAGACGGTGATGCGTCGCGAAGGAATCAAATAAACGAATCTGATTGGCGCCATGTGCGCCAGTGGAATCGACTGCATCGGTTGTAGCGGTGTGCGTGCGTGGGTTGGCTTCGCATCGCAAGTACGCCGATGAAGGAATTAACTATTTTGCGCTTCGGCCAGACGCGCATTGCTAGCTCGATTACGACGGCACGGATGCTAGCAAACTAAGGAAATATTCATGCGTCCCAAATCGTTAATTCTGATCGTATTCGCTCTGGGCTGCGGATTGGTAGCTTCGATCGGCATCAGTCAGGTGCTGGAAAGCAAGAGCCAACAGGCCACGGCGCCGCAGATGGAGATGGAAAACATCTTCGTCGCGATCGAAGACATTGACATCAACGAACAACTTTCGCCCGAACTGATCAAGCTGGAGCCGTGGCCCAAGGACAAAGTGCCTGAGGGAGCGGTGACCAACCTGGAAGAGGTCGAAAATCGTCGACCGCGCGTTCGGTTGTATGCCGGCGAGCCGATTTTGGAACGCAAGCTGTTCGGGTCAAACGAGGACAAAGGCGCCTCGAAGATGATTCCGAAAGGCTTTCGCGTTCACTCGGTTCGCGTGACGGCTGAAAGCTCCGCTTCCGGTTTGATCTTGCCGGGTGACCGCGTCGATGTGCTGGTTTACCTGCGCAACTCGGGCAGCATCAACAAAACATTGACCCGCACGATTTTGAAGAACGTGCGCGTTTTCGCGGTGAACGAGCAAACGCATCGCGAAACCGACTCGGAAGGAAACACGATCACGGCCAAGACCGTTTCGCTGCTAGTGAAACCGAGTCAGGTCGAAGTGCTCATGCTGGCGAGCCAGCTCGGCAACTTGAGCTTGTCGCTGCGTCCGCCGGATGATGACACCATCGAAGACGACACGGATGACGCGACGATTGAAGAACTGATGGGTATCGATGAAGACGCGGATCCCAAGAAGAAAAAGAAGCCGATCGCGGCAGCGAAGCCTGACACAGGCGGATTCTTGGGATTCCTACAAAACTATGGCGGCAGCAAACCGGTAGAAATGCCGGTTGAATCGGGACCGGAGTGGACGATGGATCTGCTCGACCCGAACGGAGTTCGTCGCTTTGAGTTTGGTCAAGATGGAAAGCTTCCGTTAGAAGTCGCGCCTGGCGCGGCGGGTTCTTCAGCGGCGGCGCCGGTTTCGATTCCAATGCAAGGATTGGGATCGATGCCGCAAGGATCGGGCTTCACTCCCAGTGGAGTTGGCTCGTCCACAGGGCAATCGACGGCAGATGCGACGCAAGGCGGCGACGCCTTGCAACAAGACGACGCGTCGCAGGATCAAGCGGCGCCACTGGGCCTGGATGATTAAGTAGAAAAAAACGGAATTCGATTCGGGTACGCGAGGACACGGACTGGACTCGCGCCCAATACGCAAGGATGTTCACGGATGATGACTTCTCGCCGCCCTTTGGGGTTCTTGTACAGCTACGGCGTCGCCTGTTTGCTTATTGCAATCGCGACTCCAGCCGCAAACGCCCAGGATATGGGCGTCGTGCCAAACGTCAACTTCAAGGTCGACGCGCCCAATCAGCGATTGGAGATGATGGTTAACTCCAGTCGAATCTTCACGCTGGATGCGAAGATCCCGAAGGCGCAAGTGAACAATCCTGACTTGCTGCGGTTGACGCCGCTGGCGCCCAACAAGATTCAGGTTTCTGCGCTCAAACCAGGCGTCACGCAAGTCAACCTGTGGAATGAAGACGGCACGATCCATACGATCGACATCATCGTGATCGGCGACGGCCGCGAATTGCAGTTGTTGTTGGAAACCGAGTTTCCCAACTCGTCGATCAAAGTTCGTCCGCTCGCGAGCAGCGTCGTGCTGTCAGGCTACGTCGATCGCCCAGAAGCGGTCAGCCGAATCGTTGCGATGGCCGAAGACTACTATCCGAAAGTCATCAACAACATTACCGTCGGCGGCGTTCAGCAAGTCATGCTGAAGGTCAAAGTCTACGAAGTTTCTCGGACCAAATTGCGCCGCTTGGGCATCGACTGGGCGTCGATTGGATCTGACTATTTCGTTTCGTCCACCGCGGCCAATGTGTTGGGGCCGGCGGGTGTTCTTGCGCAGCCGGCAAATATTATCGCTCAAGAGGGAGGTAATGCGTTATCAGCGGCTAACCAAACCGTGCAGTTTGGCGTACTCGGATCAAGCACGCAGTTCTTCGGGTTTTTAGACGCTTTGCGCCAAAACAACGTCGCCAAACTGTCGGCGGAACCGACGTTGGCCACGATTAGCGGTCGTCCCGCCAGCTTCCTGTCTGGTGGTGAAGTGCCGATCCAAGTCGCTTCAGGTCTCGGCACCACGTCCATTGAGTACAAGCAGTACGGCACGCGGGTTGACTTTGTACCGATCGTGCTGGGTAACGGCAATCTGAAGCTGGAAGTTCGCCCGGAAGTGAGTGAGCCTGACTATAGTGTGGCGATTAACGGCACGCCCGGTTTCCGCACGCGTTGGGTAGATACGGCCGTTGAAATGAAAGCGGGACAATCTTTCGCTTTGGCCGGTTTGATTCAGGAGAAAATCGAAACCGAAACGCGCGGTCTACCCTATCTGGCCGATCTGCCCTGGTTGGGCGCCGCGTTTCGTCGAAACACCGATTCGCGCAACGAGGTGGAACTGTTGATCATCGTGACCCCAGAACTTGTCGGAGCGTTGAATCCGGAAGAAGTTCCTTGCGAGTATCCAGGTTCCAGCACCGGAATCGTCAATGACTGCGAACTTTATGGACGCGGTTATGTGGAAGTTCCGGCTTGCCCGCCGGGGGGAGCCTGCATCGGCGAACCGGGGATGATTGGACCTTACGATGGCGAAAATATCGCGCCTGGCCCTCCAGTGATCGAAATAGTGGAACCGGCGGCTGCGGGACAATCGACGCAAATGCGGATGCCGGCTCAACAACCGGTACCGGCGGCTCCGGTGCGGATCAGCCCGATGGCTCCGCCGAAGAGCTCGACGGTCGAAGCCTCAAATCCGCTTCAGCCGGCTCAGTCCGAACCGACGCTGATTGGACCAGTCGGTTATGACTCGTTGAGATTTTAGTCGCGGCGCCGGAAATGCGCACTACACTTTCTTAACTTGCACCCTGCCTAAATCCGTCTTTCACAGCGCTAGACGTCGCATTAAGAAGTATGTCGGCTATGAATAACGTATTGCGAGTCGCCTTGGTTGATCCAACCGACTCGACCCGAGAAAAACTGAAGTCTACATTGCTCAGCATGGAAGTCATTTGGCTAGAAGCCGAATGCTCTCGGTACGAGTTCTTCGCCGATGTGGTTGGACAAACCAATCCCGATATCGGGATCGTTTCGCTCGATGCGAATCCCGAGAAAGGTTTGGCGCTGATTGAAGAGCTGCACGACGCAAATCCGGAGTGCAGCATTTTAGTTATCAGCGCTTCGACAGACGGCAATCTAATTTTACGTGCGATGCGCGCTGGCGCCAAAGAGTTTTTGACCCACCCGGTGGTGCTTGAAGATTTGATGGCGGCCTTGGAGCGGATCAGCAGTCAGAAGTTCGGCAAAGGAGAATCACGCTCGCGCGGTTGCCGCGTGATTACCGTTGGCGGAGCGACCGGCGGCGTTGGCGCCACCAGTTTGGCGGTCAATCTTGGTTGCCTATTGGCCTCCAATGAAAAGAACAACGTTGTGTTGATCGATCTCGATCTGGCGCTAGGCGACGCAGACGTTTTTCTCGACACCATCCCCGACTATACGCTGGTCGACGTCGCGCAAAACATTCAGCGACTCGACTTCAACCTGTTGAAACGATCGCTCACCAAACATTCGTCGGGGCTCTACTTATTGCCGCGACCGGTGCAATTGCACGACGACTCGCTGATCAGTCCCAGCGACTTTACGCGTGTGATTGGCTTGCTCAAAGCGACCTTTACGCACGTCATCATCGATTTGTCAAAAGGCTTTCGCCCGCTCGACTTTGTCGCCATGCGCGAGGCGCAAGACAATCTGATGGTGATCCAACTGGATCTCCCTTGTTTGCGAAACGTCGTCCGCTTGATGATGTCCTTTTCTGAAACGGACGGACTGAAAGAGAAGACGCGGATCGTGGTCAATCGCGTTGGTCTCGATTCTGGGCAGATCAGCCTGAAAAAGGCGCAAGAAACGATCGGCAGCGAGATCTTTTGGCAGATCCCCAATGACTATCGCGTGATGGTCGAAGTTCGCAATAACGGCGTGCCGCTGATCGAACAGGCGCCCCGCGCCGGCATTACGCAAGCGATAGCTGGGTTGGCCGACGTGTTGTCTGGCGAAAACAAAAAAGCTTCTGCGACCGGCAGCAAAGCCGGCCTCAGTCGATGGTTCGGCTTTCTGGGGGGAAAGAACCCCGAGGCGCAGCCGGCGCCCGAAAGCAGCGAAGAGACCGCCTCCAAGTAAAACGCAGGCTTCCCTTGGAATCTGCACGATGAAAATTGGCGCCATGAAAATTGGGGTCAGACCCCAATTTTGCTGCAAAAAGGTCTGCCCCCATTTTTCATTCTCACATTCATTCTGCTTTTTCAGCCGCTTCGCTCCGCGCAATCGATACGATCGGATCTCGGCGGAGGGTCGCCGAAATTCTTCCGACGTTGTCAATCGTATGACGTATGTTTTTCACGAGGTCCAGTGGCCGTTACCCCTGACGGTATGCGCTCGATTTCTGAAACATTCGCATTGTGCGTCGCATGAAGACGGCGCGGAGAAGAGAAATGTCTGTACGATCATTGAACTCAGAAGCGAAAAACGGAGACGCCAAGCAGGCCGAGTTCGAAAACCTGAAGCGTCGCATTCATGGCAAACTTGTCGATAAGCTGGATCTTTCGAAAGTAGGCGAACTCGAAGGCGAAGTCTTGCGCCGCGAGATTCGTCTGGTCGTAGAGCATCTTTGCGATACGGAAGAAACGTTGCTCAATCGCAACGAACGCGAACGACTGATCGAAGAAGTTCTGGACGAAACATTCGGCTTAGGGCCGCTCGAATTGCTGCTCAAAGATCATGCAATCAGCGATATTCTGATCAACGGGCCCAAGCAGATCTATTGCGAAAAGAATGGACGGCTTGAAAAGAGCCAAGTGACCTTTCGCGACAACAACCATCTGCTGCAAATCATTGACCGCATCGTTTCTCGCGTCGGTCGTCGCGTGGACGAAACTTGCCCGATGGTCGACGCTCGCCTGCCGGACGGTTCTCGTTTTAACGCGATCATTCCGCCGCTGGCGTTGGATGGCGCCGCCGTGTCGATTCGCCGTTTTGGCTCGAATCCGCTGAAGCTGGAAGACCTGCTCAACTACAAAGCGTTCACGCCCGAGATGGTGATGCTGCTGGAAGGGGCGATCAAAGCCCGTTTGAACATCATCATCGCCGGCGGCACCGGTTCAGGTAAGACGACGTTGCTCAATACGCTCTCGAGCTTCATCTCGGCCTCAGAACGTATCGTGACGATCGAAGACGCCGCGGAATTGCAACTGCAGCAGGATCACGTCGTGCGGTTAGAAACGCGTCCTTCCAATGTCGAAGGGAAGGGTTCTGTTACGGCGACCGACCTGGTCCGCAATGCTCTGCGTATGCGGCCTGAGCGAATCATCATCGGCGAATGTCGCGGCGGCGAAACGCTCGACATGCTGCAAGCGATGAACACGGGTCACGAAGGTTCGATGACCACGATCCATGCGAATACCCCGCGTGACGCGATCGCGCGCGTCGAGACGCTGATCTCGATGGCCGGCTTTGAATTGCCGATCAAAGCGATGCGTCAACAGATCGCCAGCGCGGTCGACCTAATCATTCAGGCCAACCGTATGCAGGGGGGATCGCGTCGCGTGACGCACATCACCGAGGTGATCGGCATGGAGCAAGACACCGTCGTGATGCAAGACGTTTATCGATACAACAAAACTGGCATTGATGAGACAGGGCGAGCTCGAGGTCAGTTTGAAGCGACCGGCGTCCGGCCGAACTTTATGTCGAGACTTGAATCGGCAGGCGTTCGGCTTCCGGCCAGCGCGTTCAGGCAACGCGTGATGTTGGTCGACTAATCCTGTTCCCGGTAGGCGCCATAAGAGGTACTGCCCCATGTTGTCGATATTAATTCCCATCGTCGTCTTCGTAGGCATCGCCGCGTTGATCGGCGGCGTTGCATTGAGCTTCCGCAGTACCGGCAGCGAAGATGCCGAAATGCGACTCGACGTTCTGACCGGAGCTGGTCAGCCGCGCGGCAAAGACGCCGATCCTGCGGCCGGATTGCTCTCTGGTTTTCAGGATGAAGGGAACGCGATCGAAGCGTACGTCCTTCAGTATTTCAACCTGCGGCTCTTTCTGGATCAGGCCGACATGAGCATGTCGGTCGCCAATTTGGTGATGATCTCAGGCGGGTTAGCGGCTGCCGGCGGCATCTTGCCAGTTGCTTTGGGCATGCCGTTTTATGTCGCGCCGATTACCGCCGGATTGTTGGGCGTGATTCCATTCGCCGTCGTCCATTTTAAGCGGAAAGCTCGCTTGGCCAAATTTGGCAAGCAACTACCTGACGCGCTGGAGCTGATTTCGCGGGCCTTGCGCGCCGGACATAGCTTGGGCGCCGGGTTTCGCCTGGTGAGCGAAGAGTCGGATGATCCGATCGGGCGTGAATTCTCGAAAGTGTTCGAGGCGCAAAACCTGGGCGTTTCGTTAGAAGACGCAATCACCGACATGACCGAACGCGTCCCGAACTTGGATCTCAAGTTCTTTGGCACGGCGATCATTTTGCAGCGTCAGACCGGCGGCGATTTGGCCGAAATCCTCGACAAAATCGGCCGACTCGTGCGACAACGACTTGAGCTGTTCGGCACGATTCAAGCGCTTACCGGCGAAGGCCGGATCTCTGGTATCGTCCTGTTGGGACTGCCGCCGGCGCTGTTTGTCGCGCTGTGGCGACTCAATCCGGGCTATGTCATGACGCTGTTTACCGACCCGCTCGGAAATAAGATGCTGGCCGTCGCGATCGTAATGCAGTTGATCGGGGCGTGGGTCATTCAGAAAATCATCGACATCAAGGTGTAAGCGAACCATGGACCTTTCCTTTCTCAACTGGGCCATCCTGGTGCCGCTCGCCGTATTCGGCCTCATTACAGCCGGCGTCTGGTGGTTGATTGATTCGTGGTCTCCCAGCGCGACGCGCGCGGAAGATCGGCTCGACGATTTTAAAGATCCGATTGGTAAAAAAAATCGGGAAGATCGCGCCGGCAACGCGGTTTCAAAAGTGCTGGAGAAAGCGACGCCGGCCTTTGCGGCTCCGTTGCAACCTAAGAATGCGAAAGACGCCAACGCGCTGAAAGAGCGGCTCACGCATGCCGGATTTCGGAGCGAAGCGGCGCCCAACGTGTTCCTCGGCTTGAAATTCGCCTCGTTGCTGATCGGCTTGATCGCCGGTGGGGGACTGGTGCTGCTGCTCGGCAACTACAATCAAAGCGATCTCTTCAAAGGAATCGCGATCGCCGGCATCTCGTTTTACATTCCCTCGATTGGCCTGTGGTATCTTGGCAAGAAGCGAAAAGAACAGATCTTCCGCGGCTTGCCGGACGCGCTGGACCTGATGGTCGTCTGCGTGGAAGCGGGGCTCGGTCTCGATCAAGCGATGCGGCGCGTTTCGGAAGAAATGAAAAAGACGTATCGGGTGATTGCCGAAGAATTCGGGCTCTGCAATTTCCAACTGCAAGTCGGCCGTCAACGCAGCGACGTGTTGCACGAACTTGGTAATCGCACCGGCGTCGACGATTTGCGTTCCCTCGCAGCGATCTTGATTCAAGCCGACAAATTCGGCTCTAGCATCTCTCAAGCGTTGCGCGTGCAAAGCGATTCGATGCGGACGCGTCGCCGGCAGATTGCAGAAGAGAAAGCGGCCAAGACGGCGGTGAAGATGATTTTCCCGCTGGTCTTCTTCATTTTCCCCGGCATCTTTGTCGTGCTAGTCGGACCGGCGGCGATCACCGTGATTCGCGAGATGTTGCCGATGATGGCGGCCAACAGCTAACGCCGTTGCAATCCGCAAACTTTACCTGACTCAACCTGGCCGCACATTGTGCGGCCAGGTTTTTTGTGAGAGGTGGGGGTAAATGTGAATCTGTACCGTCTCGGCGGCTGTAGGTGGCTGCGCTACGCGCGATTTTCCGATAAGCCCAATAAGCACCGGGCCAACGGGCAGATCGCGCAAGCGCGAGTAAGAACTACCGAGCTAGTTGGACTAGCCCCATCTGAGGAGATAGACGGATGAATCGAGGTCAGGCAGTCGCGCTTACCATCGCCGCCGCTTTTGTCATGGCGGGATCGTGCGACGCCGGTTGGCGTGAATTCTGGGAACGCTCCAAGATCGACTACGCGCGGAACAAATGCTGGCCTGAGCCATTCCTCACGAATGACCGCATGGCGACTCGGAACTATCTGAGCCAAATGACGGCGAACGGCATCCGCTTGCAGAACACGCTGGGCGATCATCACTTTAATAGTGAGACGAACGAGATTACCCGCGGCGGCGAGATGAAGATTCGCCAGATCCTGGAAGGTTTGCCAGACCGCCGCGCCGTCTTTGTCAAAACTTCGCTGACGCAAGAAGCGACGCAAACTCGGATGGCTTCGGTTTACGCCGCGGTAGCCCGCATGTTGGGACCAAACGCACATCCTGAGATTTACGAGTCAGGAGCCGAGCCTTACGGTCGTCCGGCCGACTTTATTGACGACATCTACCGAGCCGAGCGCGGTTCGATTCCGGCGCCTCGCTTGCCGGCTGCCCAGTCGTCAACGCAATAAGTGGGGTAAAGTCACGGTAGCGGCGCCGGCAGGGGGCGCCGCTTTCGGGAAAACATCGCCAGATATCGGCTTGGTTGTCGCTCGCGCCCATTTTCGGTGTAGAGCGACGGCGTCTTTCGTCGAAAAGTAAACGGGCAAGTTATTCCGATTATAAGTGCGGCTGGTGCTAGCAGCCCACAAGCGCGTTCGCACGGAGGTGTCGCGTGGCCCTGAACAAGACCATATTCAATTCGCATTCGCTTCGTGCAGGTATTGCATCGATGGCGCTGGCAAGCGCCATGTGGACTTCTACGTTAAATGCCGAAGAGACGAGCGGCGGTTTGCTTGGCAATCTCCCCTCGTTTCAGGTGCGGCAAGCGCAATTTACGAGCGACAAGAGCGAATCGACGACTCTCGACGAATATATTCGCGAGAAGGAATCGCAGAAAAGCCAAAAGTCTGGTGATAGCGGCTTCACCGCCACGCTGAAAAACGCCGGCAAAAGCATCTCCGACGCTTTTACGATCAAATCAAAGACCATTCCGGCCGATGACCCGCTCAGTTTGGCGAACACGCCCGATCATCTGAATGCGGATGTCTATCTCGGTTCCGGGCGGATGCATGAGCAGCAAGGAGACTTTGATGGCGCGGCCAAGCAGTATTTGAAAGCGATCGAAGAGTATCCCGATAATCTGTTCGCGCTGCTCAGTTATGCACGTCTGCTCGATCGCCAAGGGAAATCGCCCGCGGCGCTGGAGTACTACCAAAAAGCGGCAGCTGCGCATCCCGACAGCGCCGTCGCGATGAACGATCTGGGGCTTTGCTATTTGAAGTCGAAACGCTTTGATGACGCGATGGGAGCGATCTTCAAGGCGACGATGATCGAGCCAGAGAACAAACGTTATCGTAATAACATGGCCAGCGCGCTGGTCGATGCGAATCGCCTGGAAGAAGCCTTTTCGCAGCTTGAATACGCGCATGGCGCCGCACCGGCTCACTACAACCTTGGCTACCTGCTTTACAAGCGGGGAGACTCCCAGTTGGCTCGCGTTCATTTGAACATGGCGATTGAAAAAGACCCCGATCTGAATGCGGCTCGGCAGTTGTTGTCGATCCTGGATCGAAGCCAGCCAGAGGTCGCCAGCTTGCCGTCACGCGGGCCTCAGCCGAACTTGCGTCGGTTGCCTGCCGCTCCTAGCCCGCCGCAGCTGAATTTCAATCAAAACTCGGGAAGCGGCATGCAGACGGCTCCTCCGTTTCGTCGTTAGACGGCAGGAATCGATTACCATAGAAAAGAAACAACGCCGACCATTAGGTCGGCGTTGTTTCTTTCTTGTTGTCACATTCGCCTGCACCTAGGCCTGCAACGTCGCCCGCGCCGCGGCGATTGTCGTGTCGATATCTTCATCGGTATGCGTTACCGAGATGAAGAGGGCCTCGAACTGGCTGCAGGGAAAGTAAACACCGCGATCAATCAGGCCCCAAAAGAAGTCGGCGTAGCGCTGGGTGTCGCTCTTTGCTGCGGTGTCCCAGTCAACGACCTTGCCGGCGCCAAAAAAGAGAGTCGCCATACTGCCAACCCGCGCTGCCGAAGCAGGAACGCCGGCGTCGGCCGCCGCTTGGGCCAGGCCCGTCATCAGGCGATCGCCCAATTGCTCCAATCGCGGATAAGGATTGGTTTCCTTCAGTATCGACAAGGTCGCGATTCCTGCGGCGGTTGCGAGCGGATTTCCGCTCAGGGTCCCTGCTTGAAAAACTTGGCCCGCCGGTAGAACGTGATTCATGATGTCGGCTCTGCCGCCATAAGCGGCGATCGGCAAACCGCCGCCGACGATCTTCCCCATCGTCGTCAGGTCAGGCGTCACGCCAAACAATTGTTGGGCGCCGCCGAGCGCGACCCGAAAGCCGGTCATCACTTCGTCCATCAGCATCACCGCGCCATGCTTAGTGCACAGGTCGCGAATCGCCGTCAAAAACTCGGGCGTCGGAATCACGGTTCCCATGTTGCCGACGATCGGCTCAAAAATCACGCAGGCCAAATCATCGCCATGCTTTGCAAAAGCGCGGGCTAATGCGTCCGGATCGTTGTACGGCAAGACGATCGTATCGGCGGTCGCGCCAGGCGTCACCCCTGGCGAATTGGGAACGCCCAACGTTGCTGCAGCGCTGCCGGCGGCGACCAGCAAGCTGTCGACATGACCATGATAGTTGCCGGCGAACTTGACAATCTTGTTGCGTCCCGTAAAGCCGCGGGCAACGCGAATCGCGCTCATCGTCGCTTCGGTGCCGCTGTTGACCAGGCGTACTTTTTCAACCGACGGCACCAACTCAATGATCAACTCGGCGAGGGTATTCTCGCGCTCGGTTGGCGCGCCGAAGCTGGTCCCTTGATCGACGGCTGCGTGAATCGCGGCGCGGACCTGCTCGTTTCCATGTCCCAGGATCATCGGCCCCCACGAGCCGATATAGTCGATGTAGCGATTGCCGTCGACGTCGATCAAATAGGCGCCTTCGCCTCGCTCGAAGACGAGCGGCTCGCCGCCGACTCCGCCAAAAGCACGGGCCGGGCTGTTCACGCCGCCGGGCATCAATTGTAAAGCGCGCTGGAAAATTTCGTGGCTGCGAGTGCGTGACATAGAGCGGAACTTCTCGGTGGGGGCCTGTTACGAGAGGGAAACACTTCTTAGTTTTATAGTCGAAACGCCTGATTTCGCTACTGCCTCCCCCCTGTTCTCGACTCATGCACGGCATTCTCAACATTCACAAACCGCCCAGGTGGACCTCGCGCGACGTGGTCAATCGGATCAATCGATTCGTCCGCCCGGCCAAAGTGGGGCATGCCGGCACGCTCGATCCTTTAGCGACCGGCGTCCTGATTTGCTGCGTCGGCAGCGGCACGCGGCTGATTGAATATCTGCAGCAAATGCCCAAGCGATATGTCGGCCAGTTTGAATTAGGGAAAACGAGCGATACCGAAGATTTAGAAGGGGTCGTTACCGAGATCGTCGACGCGCCGCAGATTTCCGCCGCGCAGCTGACGGCGATCTTGCCGGAGTTTGTCGGAGAAATTTTGCAGCGTCCTTCCTCCTTTTCGGCGATCAAGGTCGATGGGAAGCGCGCCTACAAACTGGCTCGACAAGGCGCAGCGGTCGAACTGGCGCCGCGTGAGATCAACATCTACGAAATCACGCTGCGAAGCTTTGAATATCCAAGGTTCGAGATCGACGTCCTATGCGGCGCCGGCGCCTACATGCGCGCACTCGGACGCGATATCGGCGAGCGCCTCGACAGCGGCGCCGTCATGACCGGACTAGAGCGAACGGCGATCGGCGATTTTCGTCTGGAAGACGCACTGCCGCTGGATGATCTGAGCACCGAGAGCGTCGCCGCCAATTTGTCTCCCCTCGCATCCGCAGTCTCCCAAATGCCGCAAATCACACTCACCGCGGACGAGGTGAACGAGATGATTTATGCCCGCGGCATCCGTGCGTCGATGGAAAGCCCAGCCGTCGAAGTCGCCGCGCTGGACCAGCAAGGACGCCTGATCGCCATCTTGACTCGCCGCGAAGACCAACGTTGGAAACCGGTCAAAAATTTCGCGCTGACGCTGGAATAGTCTTCGTTGCGCGTTGTGCGAACACGTTTCTCTTGCTCGATTCCCCCAAACGAAATCAGCCGCACGGCGTTAGCCGCGTTTTTTTTCCGCCGATTGACTGTCGCAATTGAGTTTGTGTTAGAAACCAGAGCTAACGCTCAGCGGCTGATGCTATTCCTAGAACATTGGCACATCTTCATTCGTCATTTCGCTTCCTAGTGATTTTACCGATCCTGCCGACTTGCCCGATTCTTTTCACCAGCGAAACGGCGCCGCGCGACGGGGTGACGTTGATTTTGCATCGCTAGCAATGCCGAAAGAAAGAGAGACGGACCAACAGGATTTGTCGGGCAAGGATCGCCCCGCGACTTTGCGGCATGCACGGCATGTCGTCGGCCAAAATGGAGTGGCGCCCGCCATGTTCGAAAATCGCAGCCTACATCGCGACCTGATCGCAATCGGTTTGGCGGCGGCGGTGTTGTTTCTTCTGTTGTCGCTTGTCAGCTACAACGCGGCCGACCCGATCCCTGCGCTCCCCTCACCGATCAGCGAGCTTTATCAGCCCGATGTGGTGGTCTACCCGCCGGCCGAACGCGCTCACAATATCTGCGGCGGCATGGGAGCGCTAGCGGCCGATTTGCTCTATTCTCGCTTAGGGGGACTGGGCGCCTATTACCTGTTGTTCTCGCTCGCGGCGCTAGATTTCATCTTGCTAAAGCGCTGGGAAGTCTCGGCGCCGGCGCTACGGATGTTCGGCTGGCTCGCTTCGCTGACGGGTCTGACGGCGCTGGCGTCGATGTATGCTCCGATGATGGGAACCGGGCCTTTGGCCGGCGCCGGCGGCGGACTCGGCATGCTGGGCTCGACCCTGTTGCATCAGCATTTCGCAGCCGTCGGCGGAACATTGTTGGCGCTGACCGTCACGGCGGTCGGACTCTTCCTCTGTACCGACTATGAACTATTGCGATTGGCGATGGTCGTTGGCGTCAAGGGAATTGAGACCGCCGTTCTGGGGAAAGAAATCGTCGCCAAGCGGATTGGCAAGAAGGGGGACCTGCTGCCGGCCGCTGGCAAAGAGAACGAAGACGCCGCTACCGATCTCGAAGATGCCGAGGAGGAAATCACCGAGGGGATGACGATCCGCATCGGCGGTCGCCAGGTGGAAGGCGGCGACGAGGATGAGGCCGAGTACGACGAAGAAGAAGCCGACGGCGAAGAATGGGAAGAAGAAGCGGAAGAGGATGGCGCCGAAGACGAAGAGTCAGAGTGGGAAGAGGAAGAAGAAGACGAGGAAGCGCTGGAAGAAGTGATCCCCGTCAAAACGTTGGCGGATAAAGTTGCCAAAGAAGACGACCCGCTGGCGGTGAAGAACACCAAGTCGAAGAAGAAGGCGAAAGAAGACGATCGCGCCGCGGTGATCAGTCAATTGAACGCCGCCGCCGACGATGGGCCGAAGCACGAGCATTACGAACTGCCGCCGATCGATCTGCTGATCGAGAACGAAGAGTTTTCGTACGAAGCTCAGGAGAAAGAAGTCCGCCAGAAGGCGAAGATCCTCGAAAAAACGTTCGCCAATTTCGGCTTCAACGTCAAAGTGGTCGAGATCGAAACCGGCCCGGTTATCGCCCAGTACGAAGTCGAACTGGAAGCAGGACTGCGCCTTTCCAAAATCACTGGTCTGGCCGATGACCTGGCGATCGCGCTGCGGGTGCCGAGCGTCCGCATCGTTGCGCCGATCCCCGGTAAAAACACGGTCGGCATCGAAGTGCCAAACGAAGAACGCCAGATGGTCCGTCTGCGTGAGGTGATGGAAGAGGGGCTTGGTCGCTCGAGTAAGATGAAGATCCCGATCTTCCTGGGCAAAGACGTCTCGGGCAATCCGTTGGTCGTTGATCTGGCGTCGATGCCTCACTTGTTGATTGCGGGCCGAACCGGTACCGGTAAGTCGGTCTGTTTGAACGCGCTGATCTCTTCGATCCTGATGACGCGGCGTCCAGACGAAGTTCGCATGTTGATGATCGACCCGAAGATGGTCGAACTAAGTTGCTACAAAACGCTCCCCCACTTGATGCACCCGGTCGTAACCGACATGAAAAAGGCCGAGGCGATCTTGGCTTGGGCTGTCGAGAAGATGGAAGAACGCTATCAGCTGCTGGCCAAGGTTGGCGTGCGGCACCTGGCGGTCTTCAACCAGTTGAGCGCCGAAGAGATTTACGAACGTCTGGAAGTCGGCGACGAGGAAGATCGGAAGAGCGTGCCGACCAACTTGCCGTACATCGTGATCGTCGCCGACGAAATCGCCGACTTGATGATGACCGCCGGTAAAGAGGTCGAGCAGCATATCATCCGTCTTGCGCAGAAGAGCCGAGCGGTCGGTATCCACTTGATCCTCGCAACGCAAAAACCGACGGTCGACGTCATCACCGGTTTGATCAAGTCCAACTTGCCGGCCCGCTTGGCGTTCCAGGTCGCCAGCCGTACTGACAGCCGGGTGGTGCTCGACGAAATGGGCGCCGACAAGTTGCTCGGCAACGGCGATATGCTCTTCCTCTGGCCAGGCACCAGCTCGCTGCTTCGCGGTCAGGGAACGTATCTATCCGACGAAGAAATCAATAGCGTTGTCGATTTTGTCAGCACCGGCGAGCAAGATTTCGTCAAAGAGTTGGTGCAACTAAAGGTCGAAGATGGCGCCGTCGCCGACCCGAGCAAGATGAAGAAACGGGACGAACTGTACGAGCAAGCAGTCGATGTAATCGTGGCCGAACAGCGCGGCAGCGTGTCGTTGCTGCAGCGCGCGCTGGGAGTTGGATATGGTCGCGGCGCGCGACTGATCGATTTCATGGCAGAAGATGGCATCGTCGGACCTTACAACGGTTCACAAGCTCGCGAAGTGACGATCACCGCGATCGAGTGGGAGCAGATGAAGTCAGGCGAAAGCCCCAGCCCCAAGATCGAGATCGAAGAAGACGTCGTCGAAGCCGCGCCAAAGAAGAAAGCGGAGCCGAAGTCGAAGCGATCCAACAAGGTCGTACCGGTCCCAGATGTCGAGGAAGAAGAGGAAGAGGAATACGAAGAAGAAGATGCGGAACTGTTCGACGAAGAAGAAGCGGAAGACGAGGAGTACGAAGAAGAAGACGCCGAGTATGAAGAAGAGGAAGCCAACGGCGACGAAGAGGAGTATGAAGAGGAAGAATACGAGGAGGACGAGTACGAAGAAGAGGATGACGAGCCGGAGGCAGAGGATCGTCAGAAGAGGGCGTAATTCGGGCCTCTTTTGACATTGCCCAAAAAAAGGACGCTCGCAATGAGCGTCCTTCGCTGGATTTGTCTGAGGTTGGCTTTACTTCGAGACGCTAAACGCCAATTCGCCGGCGTTTTGCTGCGTGATGCTCGTTTCGGTACGGTACGCGTTGAACAACGTTCGTCCCAAAGGGATTTCCATTTCGGGCTTGGCGTTGCCGTCATAGCCGTAGATCTGCACTCGGTAAGCGCCTTCTTTCATGCCGAATCGCTCGCCGGTCGTGTCGAACTTGCCGTCGATGATGTCGGTGGTTACGGCTGGACCAGAGTTCCCTTGCGTCGAGTCAGGGCTGAACGTCACGGTGCCGCGCGGCACCGGCGCTCCTTTAAACGTCACGACGCCCGAGACGGAAAATCCAGTCGAATTCGCGGCGCCGCAACCCCAAGCCGTCATCAGCGTAATCGCCATGATGGCGCCGATCGCGTAACTAATAAACTTCATAACCAGACCCAATGAAAAAGTGAGGAGTTGCTACGATCACAAACGACTGGATTAGTCGAGCGGCAGCGATTCGCCCCCTTTGCAACTGGCCGCCGCCAGATAGGTGTCGTGATCGATTGTTTCCGCCAGGAAACGAACTGACGCGTCTCCCAAGGTGAACATCGCTCCGCCGGGGTGACTGCTGCCGAAAGACATGTCGTTAAAGCGGCCTGTTTGGTCCGAGTTAATCGCATCGTTTACATTTTTGGCCCCCACCGAGAAATAACCGACGCGTCCGCCGCGCGACCAGGGGCGATAGCGCGTTTCCTTGCCGTTGCGATCGCTCCACGAGATTTCGCCGAAAGCCAACGTATTGCTGGTGCCGTCAAGGATGTCGTGCATGCCGCGGGATTCGCCTTGGTAAAAAATTCCTACTTTAGAGAAGCCGCCGTAGGCGGTGTCGGAGCCGGCGTCAAATTCATAGGAATTGCCGGTCGATGGATTGGTCCCCTTCGCTCCCAACACGCCGTAATAATGCGTGGTGAAATACTCGTCGTTGTCGTCGCCCATCGGCTCATTACCGCTCGGACAGAGATATCCATCGATCCGCGTTCTTAAGGCGACCGCGTTCACTCCCGAGCCGTAGTTGATCTTCGTATCCATCTGGTCATAGAGGTTGTTCTGCTCAATGAACGGCAGTAACGCCACGTGCAGGCCTGTCCGTTCCGAGTTTCCTTGGCAGCCCAGCGGGAAGTTGCGGTGCGTATCGTGATAGTTGTGCAGCGCCAGGCCAAGCTGTTTTAAATTGTTCGAGCAAGCCATACGGCGAGCCGCTTCACGCGCTTGTTGCACCGCAGGCAACAATAGGGCGATCAACACGCCGATGATAGCGATGACGACCAGCAGCTCGACCAAAGTAAAGCCGCTCTGTCTACGGAAATATCCGGACATAAGGGTGCCTCGATAAGAAGAGATGAAGATACTACCGCACGTCTAGAAAAAGACGTGGGGAAAATGCGAAAAGGATTAAACTCGATAAGCTAACTATCAAATCGGCGAAGGAGAGGGAACCCGATCGCCAAATTCGATGAAATCGCGGTAATTCAATGCTTACCAAGTGAATGAAATACCTACTAGCAGAAAAGATTTCGCCCCCCTAAAGGTTGTGTAACAGGGGGATGATGCTCCTTCGAGATAGCCCAGTCTTTTTAGCGGAATTCAAGTTGGAACTCAAGAAGAATGCCCGATTATTGTTCTTGCCAGATTCACTCTTCGGGAATCCGTGTGTGTAATGCAGTAATTCCCTCCCCCAGTGGAGCTAATTACTGCGTGTCCAGCGGATTGCCCAAGTTGACGATCGCTTATGCAATTCTTCTTTACATGACATCCACAGGACCATGTTGCTCCGGTTTTCTCCGTAGGATTGGCAAAATGCGAAGTTTTTGCCCCATCGTTCATCTGCACCGCTGACGGGTCGATGTAGGTAGAGGTTGAATCAGACCCCGAACCGCTCAACCGGCGGGTGCGTCTGGTTGACATAGAATACTGGTAATTTTAGACTTACGTCTTCACACGCAGGTTGCAGAAACCGGCCACTAGCCTGAAAAGGGTGCAGGGAAATGCCCAACACGCTGATCAACGTAGGCTCGCAGAAGGGACCGATTACGATCGTACGCATCGTAGTACCGGGCCGCTGTGGGCTTGGCTAGAGGAACGGCGAATCACCGGAATCCAACAGCTCTGAAGCCCTTTGCGGTTTCAGAGCTTTTTTTGTTTTCATTGCCAAACGCAGAAACCCAAGCGGCCTGCCCCGCCAGCAGGGACTTTCTTCATGAGAAAAATCGAGATCTACGACACGACGCTTCGCGATGGCGCCCAAGGAGAAGGCGTCAGCTTTTCTTTGCAGGACAAGCTGTCGATTACGCAGCGTCTGGACGAGATCGGCGTCGATTTCATCGAGGGAGGATACCCGCTGTCGAATGAAAAAGACGCCGAGTACTTCCGCCGCGTCCAAGATTTGCAGCTGAAGCATGCCAAGGTCTGCGCCTTCGGCATGACGCGCCGCAAAGGGATTAACGCCGCCGATGATCCCGGCATGCAGGCGCTGGTCAACTCCGGTGCGCCGGTGGTGACGATCGTCGGCAAGACGCATGACTTTCATGTGACCGATGTGTTGCGCGTGACGCTGGAAGAGAATCTGGCGATGATCGCCGACTCGGTCGCCTATATCGTCAGCGAAGGTTGTGAGGTGATCTACGACGCCGAGCATTTCTTTGACGGCTGGAAAGCGAATCCCGAGTACGCCGCCGAGACGATTCGAGCCGCCGCGAAGGCGGGAGCCCGCATGGTGGTGATGTGCGACACCAACGGCGGCAGTTTGCCGGAAGAGATCGCCGAGTATGCAAGCAAAGCAATTGCAGCGCTGGCCGAGTTCCATGTGCCGGTCGGCATTCATACCCACAACGATGGCGACTTGGCGGTCGCCAACAGTCTGGCCGCGGTCGACGCCGGCGCCGTTCAAGTGCAAGGGACCATCAACGGTTTTGGCGAACGGTGCGGCAACGCCGACTTGGTTTCGGTGATCGCCAATCTCGGCTTGAAGCGGAAAGGGTACGAAGTGATCGGCGGCGCCGGTTATCAGCATCTGACCGAACTATCCCGTTTCGTCTATGACACAGCCAACGTCAACCGTCGCAACAATCAACCATTCGTCGGACAAAGCGCATTCGCTCATAAGGGGGGCATGCATGTCCACGCGATCAATCGCGCCGCGTCTAGTTACGAGCATATCGATCCGCAGAGCGTCGGCAACGAACGTCGCGTGTTGGTGAGCGAATTGTCAGGCCGATCCAACATCGTCGCGTTGACGACCAAGCACAATCTGCAGGACGATCGCGAGTTGATGGATAAAATCCTGGCCGAAGTCGTCGCCAAAGAGAACCAAGGCTTTCAGTTTGAAGCGGCCGAAGCGTCGTTTGATCTATTGGTCAAACGGGTCGCCGGCGTCTTCCTGCCTCACTTTGAGATCCTCAAATATCACGTCGAAGTGGAAGATCTAGTCGAGCATCAGATGGTCGACCTGGTGACCGAAGCGACCGTCAAAGTTTCGGTCGACGGCGAGATTCGGTACGAAGTGGGCGAAGGAGATGGCCCGGTGCAGGCGCTCGATGTGGCGCTGCGAAAGTCGCTGAACGGTTGCTTTCCGACGCTCGAAGAAATGCATCTGGTCGACTACAAGGTGCGTGTCGTCAATCAAGAGGCCGGCACCGCCGCGCGGATTCGCGTGACGATCGAAAGCGCCGACGAGAACGACGTTTGGGGCACGATCGGCGTAAGCGAGAATATCATCCAGGCCAGCTGGAACGCGCTGGTCGATGCGATTGAGTACAAACTTTACAAAGACGAGCAACGGGGCAAGTTGCCGGCGCGGGCCAGCGCCCAGTCAACCGCGGCGAAATAATCGTCGCTTGTCCCTGAGCAAATAACGCTTGAGACCAAAGAAAGTGGAAGCAGTGACTTTCAATCCGAAAGATCTCCCGAATCGATTCGATTTTGTGGCCGCTCAGCAACGTATCTACCCGATGTGGGAAGAGCGGGGCTACTTCCACGCCGAGGTGAATCCCGACAAGCCTCCCTACACGATCGTGATTCCGCCGCCTAACGTGACTGGGGCGCTTCATTTAGGACACGCGCTCAACAACACGTTGCAAGACGTGCTGATCCGTTACAAGCGGATGAAGGGGTTTGAGGCGCTCTGGGTGCCAGGCACCGATCACGCAGGCATCGCGACCCAAGCGGTGGTCGAACGCCGGATCTTGGAAGAAGAAGGGCTCTCGCGCCATGATCTCGGCCGCGAGCAAATGGTCGAGCGGATCTGGAAGTGGAAAGATCAGTACGAGACCCGCATCTTGGGTCAGTTGAAGCGGATGGGGAGCAGCTGCGATTGGGAACGGACGCGATTTACGCTTGATCCGATGTGCGCTCGAGCCGTGCGCAGCACCTTCTTTGACCTCTTCTCGAAGAATCTGATCTACAAAGGCAAACGCCTGGTCAACTGGGATACGTTCCTGCAGACCGCGGTGAGCGACGATGAGGTCTCACATGAAACGACCCAAGGTCACTTCTGGCACTTCAGCTATCCGGTGATTGATCCGCAGCCCGGCGAACCGCCGGTGGTGACGATCGCGACCACGCGTCCCGAAACGATGTTGGGCGATACGGCGGTGGCCGTGCATCCCGATCCGAAGCGTGCGCTGGACGAGTTGGAGACAGAGCTCCAAGAGAAGCTGAAGACCGCTCCCGGCAAAGAGAAAGCCGAGATCCAGGCCGAACTCGATCAGCTGATTGAACGTCGCCGGACGATGTTGTCGCAATTGATCGTGCTGCGCGACATGGCGGTGGCCGGTCGCAAGCTGATGCTCCCGCTGATCGAACGCGAAATTCCGCTTATCGCCGACGAGTGGGCCAAGCCCGAAATGGGATCTGGTTGCGTGAAGATCACGCCGGCCCATGACCCGAACGACTACGAAGTGGGCGTGCGGAACGAACTGCCGATGATCAATATCTTGAATCCGGACGGGACGCTCAACGAGAACGCGGCGCAGTACAAAGGTTTGAAGATCTATGACGCCCGCGATCGTGTGGTGGCCGATCTCGACGCGATTGGGCTGCTCGACAAAGTGGAAGATCGCGAGATCGATCTGGCCCATTCCGACCGCAGCAAGACGCCGATCGAACCGTACTTGGCCGATCAATGGTTCATTCGCATGGATGACCTGGCGCAAAGCGCCATGGACGCGGTCACCGACGGGCGCGTGAAAATCTTCCCGACTCGATACGCCAAGGGATACGTCGACTGGCTCAGCGAAAAGCGGGACTGGCCCGTCAGCCGACAGCTGTGGTGGGGACATCAGATTCCGATCTGGTCGCAAACCTGTCAGCTGCAGGAAGATCATGACAAGCTGATCGCGACGCTGGACGCCGATCCCGAGATCGCAGCGGGCCGCGCTTCGTACCAAATCGAACGCGATGTGGAGCGTCAAGCGGCCGAAAAGACCGGCGTCATCCAAGGCGCTGCGCGCGTGGGGATGCCTTACTCAATGATTCACGTCTGCATCAACGAAGATGACGACGCGCTGGCTGCGAAGTACGAGCAGCTGGGGTTCGTGCGCGAAGAAGACGTGCTCGATACGTGGTTCAGTTCGGCCTTGTGGCCCCACTCGACGTTGGGTTGGCCCCAGCAAACGCCGGAGCTGGAGTACTTCTATCCGACCAGCACGTTGATCACCAGTCGCGATATCATCACGTTGTGGGTCGCCCGCATGGTGCTGGCCGGTTTGAACAACATGGGCGAGATCCCGTTCCAGGAAGTCTTCATTCACCCGACCATCTTGGATGGGACCGGCGAGCGCATGTCGAAGTCAAAGGGGAACGGCGTCGATCCGCTGGACGTGATCGAGAAATTTGGCGCCGACTCGCTCCGCTTCGGACTCGCCTATCTGACGACCGAAACGCAAGACGTGCGGATGCCGGTGCAGTTTGAATGTCCGCACTGCGAGGCGCTGATTGATCAGACCAAGAAGAACCGCGTGCAGCCCACGATTACGTGCAAAAAGTGCTCAGGCGTCTTCTCTACGCAATGGGCGCAAAGCGAAGCCGATCAGGCTTTGCCGCGCGGCGCCGTGGTCAGCGAGCGGTTCGAGATCGGCCGCAACTTCTGCAACAAGTTGTGGAACGCCGCTCGGTTCACGATGATCAATCTCGAAGGGTTTGAGCCGGCGCCGGTCAAGGACGCTGACTTGCAACTAGAAGATCGTTGGATTCTCAGTCGTCTGGCTTCGGCCGAAGCGGAGATGACGCGTTGCCTAGAGACGTATCGCTATGCCGACGCGGCTCGTGCGTTGTACGACTTCGCGTGGGACAACTTCTGCAGCTTCTATCTTGAGATGACGAAGGAACGCTTCACCGACGAATCTTCGCGTCCGCTGGCGCAGCGCGTGATTACCTTTGTCTTAGATTCGCTGCTGCGAATGCTTCATCCGCTGATTCCGTTCATCACCGAAGAGATTTGGCAGTCGCTTGGCCAACTGGCGCCGCGCCGCGGTTTGGCCGAAGTGACGGAAGTGACCGACAGCATCATGATCGCCGAGTGGCCGAAGATCGACCCCGCCTGGCAAGACGCCAAGATCGAAGCGCAGTTCGCCAAGTTCCAAGAGACGTTGGCCAGTCTGCGTGAGATTCGCAGTCGCCAAAATATCGCGCCCCGCGAGATGATCGAGTTTGTCATCCGCTGTGACGCGCCGACGGTCGAATTGCTGGAGTCGATGGAGGCCTACTTCACCTCGATGGCCAATGCGCGCAGCGTCGGTTGGGGCGAGCAGGTGACCATTCCCGAAACCAACGCTCGAATCGATTTGCCCGGCATGGAAGTCTATGTCGACCTGAAAGACTTTATCGACATCGACGCCGAAATCGAGCGCAACGAGAAGCAGCGTGAGCGTTTGATGGGAATGATCACCGGTAAAGAGAAGAAACTGTCCAACGCCAGCTTTGTCGAACGAGCGCCGGCCGACGTGGTCGCCAAGGAACGCGAAGGCTTGGAGAACGCCCAGCGCGAGCTCCAATCGGTCGAAGCGGCCTTGGTCAAGCTCCAGAAGAAGTAAACCGCGTCGCGGTGGTCCGCAGCCAGACGAATTTCACTGGCTCTGGTCGCCGCAATCGTCAGCCCCTTATAATAGAGACGCGTCCTGTCCCGTCTCCTCGCGTATTGACCATCGGGTCTACAATCTATGCCGATCCAAATGGAACTCTCGCGGATTATCATCAGCGAGATCAATGATCAGCAGGTCATTTACCTGAAAGAAATCGATGGCGATCGGCAGTTTCCGATCATGATCGGCATCTTTGAGGCGACCAGCATTCATCGCCGCGTCAAAGACTTCGCGTCGCCGCGACCGCTCACCCACGATCTGATCTGTAATATCATCGATCAAATGGGGGGCGAGCTCGATAGCGTCGTCATCTGCGATCTGAATCAGGGGACCTATTTCGCCAACCTGCGAATCAAAATGGAAGGCGAGTTGATCGAAATCGACGCGCGACCTTCCGACGCGATCGCCATCGCGGTCACCAATCAGCCCAACCTGCCGATCTACGTCGAAGAGCATGTGCTGGACGAGTCGGCTACCTAAATTTGGCGACGCGTCTTCTTGAATAATATCAGCCGCAGAGCGTTAGCTCCGGTTTCTGATGCGAGCTTGATAACGACAAACAATCGGCGAAAAACTGCGGTTAAGCAGAAACCGCGGCTAACGCCGTGCGGCTAATTTTGTGGAAGAATTGGTCTGCGGTTCCGGTAGGTTGGTGGTGGTCGAATCGCGCGCGGTTTTGCTCTACCCACCCGACGCGCGCTACGCCCTGGTCGCACAACGCTTCGCAACCAAACTTCGCCCGATTTTGATCTATAACGGTCGGGTTGTTTCGCGCGCCCAGGGGACTAGGATGACGGTTGATCCATGTCCCCCGTCTTTGGAGTTCCCGCCCATGCTCAGGCTTGTTTTCTCGCTGTTGATTGCAGCCGCGTTCGCAGTTCCCGCCTTCGCTGGTCATCGTCTGGTGACGCAGGGTAACGGCAAACTGGCCATTGTCGACGCTGATGGAAAAGTTGAATGGGAAATGCCGTTCAACGATATCCATGACATCCACGTTACCACCGACGGGCACATCTTCGCGCAACAGCAGATGCGAAAGATCGTCGAGATCGACCCGCTACAAAAGAAGATCGTTTGGTCGTACGACTGCGCCAATTCTAATGGCAACGCGGGCAAGCCGATCGAAGTCCATTCGTTTCAACCGCTGGCTGACGGGAAGATGATGATCGCAGAGTCCGGCATTGGACGCATTATCGAAATCGATCGTGACGGCAAACTGCTCAAAGAAGTAAAGCTGGTCATCGACAATCCGCATCCGCACCGCGACACCCGCTTGGTTCGCAAGCTCGAAAATGGCGACTACCTGGTTTGCCATGAAGGGGACGGCAAGGTTCGCGAGTATGACGGCGAGACCGGCGATATCGTCTGGGAATACGATGTTCCGCTCTTTGACAAACAGCCTGCCGGTGGACACGGACCCGAAGCGTGGGGCAATCAATGCTTCGCCGCGGTTCGCCTGAAGAACGGCAACACGCTCATCTCGACCGGCAACGGCCACGGCGTGATCGAAGTTAACCACGACAAAGAAGTCGTCTGGCGCTTGCAGCAAAATGAATTGCCCGGCATCACGTTGGCCTGGGTCACCACGTTGGAAGTGTTGCCCGGCGGCAATTATGTGATCGGCAACTGTCATGCTGGCCCGGGGCAACCGCTGTTGGTCGAGATCGAGCCGAAGACCAAGAAGGTGGTTTGGACGTTTGACCAGTATGACCGGTTTGGGAACTCGGTTCCCAACTCACAGATCTTGGATGTTCAGGGAGACGTGATTCGCTAACGCGAACTCTCACGAAGAGAACGAAGAAGGCCGAGATGTCATGCTCATCTCGGCCTTTTCTCGTTCTTGTCGGCAGGCACGGCCTGCCCTACGACTTATTAAGAGACCAGCACGTCGGCGAACGCTTTGTTGAGCGCCGCGAGACCCTCTTGCCCCTGTTTTCCTTCCACAATCACGTTGACCATCACTTCCGACGTGTTGATCAGCTCGACGTTGATTCCCGAGTCGCTTAACGCGCGGAACATGCGGATGCCGACGCCGGTGTGACTGCGAAGTCCGATGCCGGAGACCGACAGTTTGGCGGCGTCCGCTTTGCACAAGATTTCTTCGGCGCCCAGTTCGGCGCCAATCTTCTTTGCGACGACCAACGCCTGTTCGCAATCTTCCTTCGGCACGGTCAGGCTCAAGTTGGCCGCGTCGCCGCGGCCGACGTTTTGGACGATCATGTCGACCAATATTCCTTCGGCCGCGATCGCTTCAAACACGCGAGCGGCGATGCCGGGATGATCCGGAATACGACGCAGTGCGATGACCGATTGCGAATCGTCCAGCACGATGCTGTCGATCGTCAGGTCTTCCATGGTCCGCAATCTCGAAACGACTTCGGCTGCATCCCGTTCGCATTCGCGCGGCACGGCGGCGACTGACTCTGGGGCGTCGCTAGGAGTCAAATCGAGTTGGAAGCCAGAGTGAACCGCGGCCAGCGCCCGCTGCGCGTCTTCTCGCGCGACCAGAACCGAGATCTTGATCTCGCTGGTGGTGATCATCTGGATGTTGATGTTGGCGTCGGCCAGCACGCGAAACATCTTATCGGCGACGCCTGATTGCTCGGCCATGCCGAGCCCGACGACCGAAATCTTCGAGACCTGCTCGTCATGCGCAACGCTGGTGAATTGCAGGATATGAGCGGCGTTGCGAACCGCTTCGAGCGTTTGATCCAGCTCTTCGCGCGGAACCGTAAACGAAATGTTGGCGCGGCCGTCGGCGCCGATGTTTTGCACCACCATGTCGACCGAGATCGCTTTGGTGGCGATGCTGTGGAACAACTCGTGTGAGATGCCGGGAACGTCGGGCACCCCTTCGATCGTGATGCGAGCTTCGTTCTTGGTCATCGCGGCGCCGCTGACCGGGCGCGTCAGCGACTCGGGCTGGTCGACGATCATCGTGCCGGTGATATCGGTAAAGCTGCTGCGGACATGAATCGGCACGCCAAACTTTTTGGCGAATTCGACCGAGCGGCTGTGCATCACGCCGGCGCCGAGACTGGCGAGCTCCAGCATTTCGTCATAGCTGATCTGCAGCACGCGCCGCGCTTCGGCCAACAGCCGCGGATCGGTCGTATAGACGCCGTCGACATCGGTGTAAATTTCGCAAGCGTCGGCATCCAGCACCGCCGCCAACGCGACTGCTGTCGTGTCGCTGCCGCCGCGGCCGAGCGTCGTAATGTTCAGGTTCTCGTCGATTCCTTGGAAACCGGCGGCGATCACAATATTGCCGGCGGCGAGCAGTTCTTTCACACGCTCGGTTTCGATCGAGATGATCCGCGCCTTGGTGTGCGTGCTGTCGGTGCGAATGCCGATCTGAGCGCCGGTCAGGCTGACCGCTTTGGCGCCCAGCGAATGAATCGCCATCGCCATCAGCGCCACGCTCACCTGTTCGCCGGTCGAGAGGAGCATGTCCATCTCGCGGGCCGGAGGGTGATCGTTGATTTGGCGGGCCAGGTCGACCAGAACATCGGTGTTTTTGCCCATCGCGCTGACCACCATGACGACCTGGTGCCCTTGTTTTTGGGCGCGGATCGCCTTGCGTGCGGCGGAGACGATTTTGTCGCAATCGGCGACGCTGGTGCCGCCGAATTTTTGAACAATCAAAGACATGTTGGGTTTCGGCCTTTCGGCTAGAGCTGCGGGGGAGCTTCGAGTTTAAAAATGCGTATGGGAAAAATTTGGAGGAGCATCGTTCTTCGTAGCCCGAAGCGCCAGCGAGGGAAATGCGGCTCGCTACTTCAATCCGCATTGGAATCGCCGAGCAATTTTCCCTCGCTTGCGCAGCGGGCTACGAAGAGAGATGCCAGCCATATTCCCCTCCCACAAGCGTAGGGACTGTTTAACTGTCGAGGAAGTGGCGCATCATGCGCCAGCCATCATCAAACGATAGCGCCGATCGTCCGGCGTTTTCCTCGTCATACGTCGAGTATTCGTCGGTGGAGACGCCAGTTCCACAAATCGTCAACGGCACAAAGCCGTGACTGTGCGTCTTGGTGCGCACCGGCGTAGGGTGATCGGGAGTGACCAGGATGCGATAGTCGCCCTGCTTTTTCAGCGCTTCGTGAAGCGGACCGACAATGTGGCGATCAATTTCTTCGAGCGCCTTGATCTTGGCGGCGGCGTCCCCTTCGTGCGAAGCTTCGTCGGGCGCTTCGACATGGACGCAGATGATGTCGGTCGTCGGCAGCGCGTCGATCGCGTACTTCCCTTTGGCGGCGTAGTCGGTGTCGGTATAGCCGGTCGCGCCGGGAACTTCGATGCGATCCCAGCCGACTAGCGCGGCCAGACCGCGCAGCAAGTCGACCGCGGTGATCATCTTGCCGCTACGACCATAGACCTCTTGGAATGATTTTAACGCAGGACGCTTGCCGATGCCCCACAGCCAAACGTTGGTCGCCGGCGGTTTGCCGGCGGCGATTCGTTTTTGGTTGACCGGATGATCGGCGAAGATTTCGACGCTGCGGCTCATCAGTTCTGACAGCAAGTCGCTGCCGGGCCCACGCGGATAATCGTCTGCGACCGACTTGTCGGTCAAATCGTGCGGCGGCGTGGTCCGCGTATCGGGCGAGAAAGGCGCCGGCGATTTTTCGCCGCGATAGAGCAACAGATTGCGGTAGCTGACGCCGGGGACGAATTCGAGCAGATCGCCGCCCAGTTCTGCTTGCAACGCCTTCAGCAGTTGGGCCGCTTCTTCGCTGGTGATATGACCAGCGGTGAAGCTGCGCATCGTCTGATCTTGCACCGTGACCAGATTGCAGCGAATCGCCCAATCTTCGGCGGCCAGCGCGATGCCCTGGGCGGCCGCTTCCAACGGAGCGCGCCCCGTGAAGTATTCGTTCGGGTTGTAACCCAGCAGGCTGAGATTCGCCACGTCGCTGCCGGCGGGCAAATGCGCCGGCACGTTGTTCGCGCGGCCGACGGCGCCGGCGACGGCGATCGCGTCCATGTTGGGCGTGTTGGCGGCGGCGAGCGGCGATTTTCCGCCGAGCGATTCTTGAGGTTCGTCAGCGCAACCGTCGGGAATAATGATGGCGTATTTCATCGCAATCTCACTTTAGTCTTGGACGCGAAGTTTGCGGATGCCGGCTCGCACGCTGTCGAGTCCGACGATTTCTTCCAACGCGGCGTCAGCGTCGCCATCGGTCGCGGTATGCGTCATGATGATCAAGGCGACAACGGCGTTGTCTCCTTCGTAGTCGGGCTCGTGCTGAATGACCGACGCGATCGAAATATGATGCTCGCCCAGGATCGTCGCGATCTCGGCCAGCACGCCGGGGCGATCGTCGACCAGGAAGCGGAAGTAGTAGCGACCGACAATCTCTCGGGGATCGCAAATCGCTACGTCGGGATTGTGACTTGTAAACAGTTTAAGCGTACGGAATGTCAGCGCCGTGCGCCCTACCGCCGTATCGATCAAGTCGGCGACAACCGCCGAAGCGGTCGGCTGTTGGCCGGCGCCCAGCCCGTGATAAAGCAAATCTCCCACCTGATCGCCGCTCACGCTGATCGCGTTGTAAGCGCCGCGAACTTCGGCCAAGGGGCGACCGATTCGGACCAAAGTGGGCGAGACGTGTAGTTCGAGTCCCTTGTCGGTCATGCGAGCGACCGCCAACAGTTTGACGCGGTAGCCCAGCTCAAGGGCGAACTGCAAGTCGACCGGATCGAGCGAATCGATGCCGACCCGCGGAATCTCTTTCCAGTCGATTGCGGCGCCAAAGGCGATATGCGCTAGGATCGCCAGCTTTTGCGCTGCGTCTGAGCCGTCGACATCCATCGTCGGGTCGGCTTCGGCGTAACCACGCTGCTGCGCTTCGCGGACGGCGTCGAAATAGTTGTCGCCATCTTCCTCCATCTTGGAAACGATGAAGTTGCTGGTCCCGTTCAAAATGCCGACCAGCGATGTCACTTGGTTGGCGGCCAGGCATTGCGTCAGGTTGGTGATGATCGGAATCCCGCCGGCGACAGCGGCGTCAAAAGCGATCGAACGACCCAGTTCATGGGCGCGGCTGAACAGTTCTGGCCCATGTTCGGCGATCAACGCTTTGTTGGCGGTGACGATATCTTTGCCTGCTTCCAGCAGTTGCAACATCGTCGTGCGGGCCTCGTCGATACCGCCCATCAGTTGGGCGACGACCTGGATTTCGGGATCTTTGATGATCTCGTTCAGGTCATCGGTCAACACGCCGTCAGGCAGCTGACAGTCACGCTGGCGACTCAGATCGCGAACGACCGCTTTTTGCAGCCATAGCGTTGTGCCTGCATTCTTCGCGGTGCGATCGCCGTGGTCCAGGAGAATGCGCGCAACACCGGCGCCCACGGTGCCGACGCCGACAATGGCAACCTTCGTTTTTGGCATGGCGAAACGCGATACTCCCCAGACTGACTGTGATATCAAAGCGAATCATTCATCGTAGATGGCCGCAGCGGGCGTCGTCAACCGGGCTAAAGTTGTTATAGGGTAAAGGTTTCGGGGTTTTCAAGGCTCGAATTGAGACGCGGTAGGACGCAGTTGGATAATCCCCCTGACAACGCGGTGATCTTTACAGGTCAACGCTCGGTCGCCGAATTCGGCGGTTATGCGACGGCGGCGGAGCGGATGGAAGAACTGGCGAGCCGGGTTTCTGGGGATTGAAGCGGTGCGGGAAGTCGACAGTTTCGTCCCCCGGTTCTGATGGGAACAATCTCGCGTCGATCTCCGCCGGGAAGATTCTGGTCACTCCGCTCCGTGTCCAGCGTCTCGGGCAATAGCGGCGGCACGAAAGTGATTGACGGCCCAAATCGCTCGCGACGAGCGTGCTGTCGAGTTTCCGTCGAATCGTTAAGATGGAATCTTTGCCCCTTCGCTATTTTGTCTGCAAAGGACGTCATGGAATCTGCGCCGCTCGAATTCTTTAAGCGTTTGCTTGATACTCCCAGTCCCTCTGGCTACGAAAAGCCGGTTCAAGATCTGGTGCGCGACTACCTGAAACCGATCGCCGAATCGGTCGACACCGACTTGCATGGTAATGTCATCGGCGCCAAAAACACCGGAGCGCCGCTCCGCGTGATGTATGCCGGGCATTGCGATCAAATCGGCATGCTGGTGACCCAGATCGACGAATTGGGCTTTATCTACGCTCAGACGATCGGCGGTTGGGATCCGCAGCAGTTGATTGGCCAGCGAATGATGATTTGGACTTCGACCGGTCCTGTTCCGGCGGTGATCGCCCGCAAGCCGATTCACCTGCTCAACGACGAAGAGCGGAAGACGGTCGTCGCGGCCAAGGACTTGTGGCTCGACATCGGCGCCAAGGATCAGGAAGAAGCGAAAGGTCTGGTTCGCATCGGTGATCCGGTCACGCTCAAGCTCGGCTTCCAAGAGATGCGCAACGGCCTGGCGAACGCACCGAAGATGGACAACACGACCGGCTTGTGGGTCGTGCTCGAAGCGCTGCGCCGCGCCGACAAATTGAACTGCTCGCTCTTCAGCGTTTCGACCGTGCAGGAAGAGATCGGCCTGCGGGGAGCGAAAACGAGCGCTCACGGCATCAACCCGCATGTGGGGATCGGCGTCGATGTGACGCATGCGACCGACTGCCCGACGATCGATAAGCGGCAGCAAGGGGAAGTGGCTCTCGGGAAAGGTCCGGTGATCTTCCGTGGTCCAAACATGAACCCCAAGGTGGTCGAGCGCTTGATTCTGGCGGCCGACGAATTCAAGATCCCGTATCAGTTGGCGGCGCTCGGCAAGCCGGCGTCGAATGATTCCAACGCGTTGCAAATGGCGCAAGCCGGCGTCGCCGCCGGTTGCGTTGCGATCCCGAATCGTTACATGCATAGCGCCGTCGAGGTCATCTCGCTCGAGGATATCGACAACGCGGCGACGCTGCTGGCGCGCTTCGCCGAGATGATCGAAGCGGACGCCGACTTCCGACCGTAAGAAGTCCGTCAAGAAACAGAGCAGGGCGTCCCCAGTTGGGACGCCCTGTTTTTTTGATTCGACTGAACGCAGCCGGAGATTAGCCGCCGTCGCGAATCAGGTCGAAGTATTGTTGGGCATTTTTCTCGTGATCGCGCGAGAGTCGCTTTTCGACGATCGCATCGGCGTCTTCGGACGATCCAGCTGACATCGCTTCTTTGATTTCGATCAGCGTTTTGCCGGCCATATTCTTGCCGTCGACGTAATCGACGATCACCCCTTTTCCTTTTTTCGGATCGGCGCGAACTTGCGAGTCATAGAAACCGGTGTCGGTTTCTTCCTCGGGGCGATCTCCGCGGCCTTGCCCTTCGCCCATGCCGTTGCCAGGCTGTCGGCTTTGTCCCATCTGCCCCATGCCGTCCATGCCTTCCCCTTGGCAGGCTTTGCACATCGCTTCTTTGGCGGCCATCATCTGTTCCATCGCTTCGTCCATCATTTCCAGCTGGTCCATTTGGCCCTGCAAATCTTCAAGCTGTTGCGTCATCTGGTTAAGCTGCTGCTGGGCTTCTTGCATGTTGCCGTTCTGCATTTGTTCGGCCGCTTCTCCCAACTGCTCGGCCATTTGCTCCATCCGTCCCATCTGCTCGTTCTGCATCTCCATTTCGTCGAGCTGACGTTGCAGCTTTTCGGCCGCTTCCTGATTGCCGGCCGCTTTTTGTTGTTCGATCTGCTGCTTCAAATCGGCTTTGGCTTTTGCTCGAGCGTCGGCCATTTGCTTCATTTTGTCGGCCATCTCTTTCAACTGTTGACCCAACGCCTGCTGCTCTTCTTTCGAGAGTTCGCCGTTGGCCATTTTCTGCTGCAGGTTCTTCATCTCTTCGATCGCTTTTTTCAGGTCGCCATCTTTCAGAGCGTCGGCGATCTTGTCTGCGGGACCTTTGGAGATGTTTTTGAGCGCTTCCAGCTTGTCCTTCAGCATTTCGGACATGCCAAGCTCTTTGACTTTGTCTTTGAGCGCCTTGGCCAGATCATTCAGCTCTAGCAACGTATCCTTTTGACCGGCATCTTTTTTCTTGGCGATCTTGTCGGTTCCTTCTTCCAGCTTTTTGAAGAGTTCGCTGGCGTCGGTCAGCCCTTTTTCTTCCGCTTCTTTACGGCGTTCTTCTAACTTCTTTTTCAGTTCTTCAGTCGTCGATTTGACGATCTTTTTTTCCTGGTCGATGCTGCTGGCGACCGCTTGGCCGGCGGTGGGATCGGGCTGCGCGTCTGGCACAAAAATCGCGACCATAAACGCGACAGCGGCAACCAGAACCGGCAGCAATCCCTGCCACGAAGCATGAATGGGGAATTTCTCACGGACATCGATTCGCTCTACGCGACGGACGGCGTCGGTTACCAGCGCTTTGCCAAAAGTCGATTCCCGTTCGTCCTGATCGAGGGTCATCGAACTGGAGACCCGTTCGCGCAGACCATAGCGAAGGTCGATTTCGAGCGCAGCTTCCAGCGCATTACGGCGTACGATATAAGTCCAAACCACGGCGCCAAGCAGGCCGACGATTGCGGCGCCGGCTAACCAACTCCACTTCCAGACGTCGCCGTCGACGCCGATCGGCCAGATCTTGGGGACGGCCATCGCAACGGCCGCCGCCAAATAAGCGAACAACAAAGACCAGACGAGCCGCTCCAGAAACTGCTGTGCGTTGAGTCTCCAACGCGCTGCGCCTACTTGCTGTTGCAGTTTGTCCATCGTCAGGCACCTAAGTTGGGATCCGAAAAAAAGTGGAGGATTTCTCGTAATTCGTGCCGAGAAGCTCCATCTAAGAGTTTACCGGAATTCGCGGCGAAATATCCACCGAAATGGGGAAATTTCGTTGCGGCGGCGGCACGGGTTGCAGTTCTAAGCTTGGGAAGTTCGCGACCGTCAGTTAGACTCCGCAGCGGCGGGGTTTGTTTCCTCCAATTCCCACGAGATCTCGGATGTTGGCCACCGACAAAAGTACGAAGCGACCGCTGGTTCCCCCCAGCGAGGCCCCTGAGCGGGATGTGGTGATCTACGATGGGCACTGCCGGTTTTGTACTGCAGGCGTCCGTTGGATTGACTTTTTGGGGGGTAAACGGCGGCTTTCTTACCTTTCGCTGCATGACCCAAGCGTCGGAAACTATGCCGGCGACCTGACGCATGAGCAGCTGATGGAGGAAATGTTGGTGGTCGAGCCGAGTGGAAAACGTCACGGAGGCGCCGAGGCCTTTCGGTATCTGACGCGCAAGCTCCCCTCCTTATGGATCGTTGCGCCGTTGTTGCATATTCCCTACAGCCTGCCTATTTGGGCATTTTGCTATCGTCAATTTGCACGAATCCGGTATCGATTCGGTCGGAATCAATGCGACGATGGTTCCTGCAAGATACATTTCGATTAGTCAGCGGCATTCGCCAGCACCGATCTAATCTGAATATCCGCTCATTTCGTACAGGGATGGGGCAGTCAAGGAGCCGACTTAATGTTCGATTTTCGCTCGCGCGATCATGATGATCTGCCGGTGCGCGCCCACCGCATGGGGACCGAGCTTGCCTTGGTCGAACATCATGGAGCGTGGCAATTGTCCATTCAACGCCGCATGTCTGGCACGACCATTCGCCGACATCTCTATAGCGTACAGTTGACCGGTCACGACTCGTGTCTGCGGGAGTTTTTGACTGGGTTCACCTCGCTTAACAGCGCTCGCAACGCTGCACTCGACAAGATCGAGAAGCTGGAAGACAAGTACTACAAGCAATCGTCGGCAGACGACGATTTCAAGCCGATCCCCGACATTGTCGATACGCTCAAAAAACAGAAGAAGATCAAAAAAATCGCCGGAATCAATCAGCGGCGGCACAAGGATTGAGTCGCCGTATTTTCACGCTTGTTCATTTTCATGATTGTTGGCGCGAAATTGTCAGTCTTTCGCCAGCACATCTATCAATGACGTAGTTCTTCCGTCAGATTGATAATGAATACGTCTCCTACGCTATTTGGTGTTGCGTAACGGCATTTTCTCTTCGTAGCCCGAAACGCGTTTTTTGAAGTTGCGCTATTTGCAATTCACGAACGATCGAACACGAATGAAGGACGTTATTACGGCCAGAACCAACCGGAAATCGTCACACTAGCCCGCCAGCGCCAGCGAGGGAATAGAGTTGGCGATGATCCTAACACGGATTGAAGTGGCGAGCCGTATTCCCTCGCTTGCGCTGCGGGCTAGTGTTCGATAGATTCGAAAAAGCGCAACTTCAAAGAGCGCGAGCGAGGGAAATGCGTTTAGCTACTTCGAATCGTATCAGAATGGCCGAGCGATTTTCCCTCGCTCGCGCGTCGGGCAACGAAGAATCCTAGGCGCCTGCGATTTTAAATAACGCTATTCAAACCGCACTCCTCAGCAGGGTGACGCGTACAATTATCAGCGGAAGCGAGTCGCGCGAAAATGATCAGTGTCTTCGAGTTATTCACGATTGGAATCGGACCCTCCAGCTCTCACTCGGTTGGGCCGATGCGGGCCGCGCATCGGTTTTTAGCCGATCTGACCCAGGCCGGTCAGTTGGACAACGTCGCTCGTCTGCAAGCCGAACTGTTTGGATCGCTCGCGCTGACCGGCATCGGTCACGGCACCGACAAAGCGGTACTCGTCGGCTTAGAGGGAGAAACGCCGGAGTCGGTCGATCCTGAATCGATCGTACCGACCGCCGAGCGGATCGAAGCGTCGCACAAGCTGAACCTGGCCGGGAGGCGCGAGATCGCGTTCGACGTCGAAACCGATCTGCTGTTCCATCGGCGCAAATCACTGCCGGCCCATCCCAACGGGCTGAAGTTTACGGCGATTGCTGCAGACGGCGCGAGCCTGCAAGAAACCGCTTACTACTCGATCGGCGGTGGTTTTGTCGTCTCCGAGCAGGAACTGGCGCAAGGTCCGCCCCAAGCCTCGGAGACGTTTCCCTATCCGTTTGAAAAAGCGGCCGATTTGCTCCGGATCTCGCAAGAGACCGGCATGTCATTCAGTAGCATCATGCTGGAGAATGAAAAGTCGTTGCGGAGTGAAGCGGAAGTTCGCGATGGTCTAAAGAAGATCTGGGACGCAATGCAAAAGTGCGTCGAGAAAGGTCTCGCGACTCCCGGCGTTTTGCCCGGCGGGCTCAAGATCAAGCGGCGAGCGCACGGCTTGTCGCAGGAGTTGATCAAACGGTATGGCGGCGCCAATGACCCTCTGTCGGTGCTCGATTGGGTCAACGCATTTGCGATGGCCGTGAACGAAGAAAACGCCGCCGGCGGGCGCGTGGTCACAGCGCCCACCAACGGTGCGGCCGGCATTATTCCGGCGGTGCTGCATTACTATGCCCGGTTTTGTCCGCAAGCCAACGAAGATGGCGTGATTCGCTTTTTGCTGACGGCCGGCGCGATCGCGGTGCTGTACAAGAAGAACGCGTCGATTTCTGGCGCCGAGGTCGGCTGTCAGGGAGAAGTGGGCGTCGCCTGTTCGATGGCGGCCGCAGCACTGACCGAAGTATTGGGAGGAACTCCGCAACAAGTCGAGCAAGCGGCCGAGATCGGCATGGAGCACAATCTCGGTCTGACCTGTGATCCGATCGGCGGCTTGGTGCAAGCTCCCTGCATCGAACGTAATGCGATGGGCGCCGCCAAAGCGATCAACGCTTCCCGCTTGGCGCTGCACGGCGACGGCACGCATCACGTTTCGCTCGATCGCGTGATCAACGTGATGCGGCGAACCGGCGCCGACATGTCCAAGAAGTACAAAGAAACGTCCCGCGGCGGTTTGGCCGTCAACTGGACCGAGTGCTAACGGTTTTCGTTATCTTGCGGCACATCACTTTGTCAGAAATAACATCAGCCGCAGAGCGTTAGCTCCGGTTTCCGATATGACCTTATTCGCAACACGCAATCGGCGAAAAAAACGCGGCTAACGCCGTGCGGCTGATTTCGCCAGGTGGAGCAATCATTTGGGCAAGCCTGCAACGACGCCCGAAGAAACGTTACCCTGCGTCCGCCAGATCTTGCAGGTTTAGCAGCCCGATCTCTTGCAGCACTTGCACCAACCAGGTGCGGATGCGATCTTCGGTTTGATCCGACTCGTTATCTTCGTCGAGACCAAGTCCGACGAAATGCTCGTCGTCATACATCGCTTGCGACTCGTCAAACTGATAGCCGGCCGCTGGCCAGACGCCGACGAGTTCCGCTCCGCGCTTCTGAATCGCCCCCCATAACTCTCCCATCGCATCGAGAAAATTGTCGGGATAGCCGTACGAGTCTCCCATGGCGAACAGCCCCACTTTCTTGCCGGTCAGGTCGAGGTCGCCCAGTTGGCGGAGAAAGTCGAACCAATCATCTTGCATCTCGCCGATGTTCCAAGTTGAAACGCCGAGTAACAACACATCGTATTGCGTCAACTCTGCGGGCTTCGTTTGGCTGACATCGCCGATGTGCGTCAGCAGGCCGCCGAGTTCTTCGGCAATCTTGTTAGCGGCCATTTCGGTATTGCCGGTGGTGGAACCATAAAAAATCGCGATCGAAACGCTCATAAGATTCACTTCCTGGGAAGGTTATTTGGTAGGGAAAGAAGTTGCGTCGAAGTTGGCCGCTCAATAATAGAGCGGCGAACGACTGCTATTCGCTGGCGATTTCGATCATTCGGCAGCGACAATAGGCGGCTCGCTCTTTGTCGCCAAACTGGGCGAACAAATCGATCAAGCGCGTCACGCAACAGGTGCAATCGACCGAGCGAAGTTCATCGGTCGATGCGTCGGCAATCGCCAGATACGCTTTTTCCTGTTCCCCTTGTTGACCATACAGGGTCGCCAGCGACATCCGATACCGAAACACACGCGGCGCCAAATCGATCAGCTTCTCGACTAGAGGGATCGACTTCTCGGCAGGTTCGCCGGCGCGGCACATGTAAAAGACGACGCCGTACAACGCAGCGTGGCAGCCGGGATTGTGCTGCACGGCCAACTCACAGACGCGCCGCGCCCGGTCAAACTCTTGCAATCGCCCTAATCCTTCGGCCAGGCAAGACAAGAGCGTTGGAGGAAAGTCGTCGCGATCCGATAACTCGCAATAGATCAAGCGACCATCTTCAAAGTCACCCTGTTGGCAATAGCAGTCGGCCATCGCCAGTTGCGCCGCCATCGAGAGCGGTTGCAATTGGCGCGCGTGTTCTAGCGTGTGCAGCGCCGCCTCATGCGCCCCCTGCATCTGCAGGATGACTCCTTTCAACTCCAAAGCGTCGGCGGCGATATCTCCTTCGGCCAGCGCCGCATCGACATGGCGAAGCGCTTCGCCGAGCATTCCGCGACTATAGCAAGCGACGGCGCGCTGTAATTGATTTTGAATCACAGGCATTCTCTCCAAGCGATCAGATGGTGAAGCGTGAAGGGGCGCGACTATCCGTCGCTCTCCTCTTCGTCAGTCGGTCGGTACGAGGAAACGGCCTCGTATTCGATTTGGGCCAAGCGCGCATGGCACGCTTCGGCTCCGGCAACTTCGCCGCAGGCCGCCAACAGCAGACGTAACCGCTGTAACGACGCGACGCAGTCCAGCGACTCGACCTCGATAACGCGCAACCGCCGAACGGCGTCTAAGCGCCGTCCAGCTTCGACCAGTCTCTTGATCACCGCGATTTTGTATTGGAGATTCTTCGGCTGCAGCCGTTCGGCCTGCAGCAACAAAGGAAGCGCCGCTTGCGGCCCCAGTCCCGAGCGTTCCAGTCCATCAGCGACTAGCACCAGTAGTCGATGATTTTCTCGAAAACGCCGCAGACTGCGCAGACCCAAGTCGACCCCGTCTCCAATCGCGTCGACACGCAGCAGCCCGCGAACCGCATCGACCGCTGAAACCTCGTCGAGATTTTCGATCTCGGCCAGGTGAGCGTAAATGCAAGCCGCCAAATCAGGGCGCTGCGTGCGGAGATAACACTCGGCCAAACGGCACTGGGCCGCCGCCGAGAGAGGAATGAGAATCGCAGCGGTTTCTAACATGCGAGCCGCGGCGGCCAGTTCTCCCAGGCGGAACTGAATCTGCCCCGCCAATTGCCAACAACGACCATCATGGACCCACTGGTCGTGATGGCGCTGCAGCACATGGAGGGCCTGTCGGTTTCGTTCCTGGCGAAACAAGTCAGCGGCAAGCGTGTAAAAATCCACCAAATCTCTCCTTCATGCCGAAGCCAGCGATTGCTCTCGCAGTGCGCATTTGCGTTCTGCGATCGCAGCGAGCCAGCCGAGTTCGCCGGTCACGGCGAATCGGATGGTACATCCAGCGAAGCTGGCTCCCGCAGATTAGAACGGGCTGGCTGGCGGCTGAAATGATAGTGAGTCTCAATAGCGGTAATGTTAGCAAGAGAGAGAGGAAACGTCAACTTCAAGAAGGTGATTTTCTGGAATGCGGTAAACCGGTCCCTCGCGATGCTCTGGTTTCTTCTGCGGCCGTTACGTGGTCCTGCTCGCGAAAATCCCGGGTTCGCCGCAAGTCGCGGGATGGAATCTCTGGGGCGGCATGGGGAAAACCGCAGCGCTTTTGCGGCGATCCTTGCGCCTGCAAAAAAGTCAAATCGATATAATTATTTTTATCTTTACACGGCTTTACCCTCTGCGGGGAAAAGCCAATCCCTTCTTTGTCTTCTTCTTTTCTTTGGGGTTCTTTCTATGTGCATGTCATCGTCTCGAAATCGTCCCGGTTTCACACTGGTCGAGCTTTTGGTGGTGATCGCAATCATCGGCGTGCTGATCGCCTTATTGTTGCCGGCGGTTCAAGCGGCCCGCGAAGCGGCTCGGCGTTCGCAATGCTCCAACAATCTAAAACAGATGGGGCTCGCCCTGCATAACTTTCACGATACGTATGGTCGCTTTCCGCCGGGAGCCAGCGACAATTCCGCTCCTTTCGGCAACGGCTATAAGAGCCCCGGCGGGCACTCCTGGATGGCGTACAGCATGCCGTTTTTAGAGTTGGGGAACGCCTTCGATAGCAGCG